>NZ_QPEQ01000001.1:0-317537 GCF_009455625.1 Paraburkholderia bonniea
ATGAACGATTTCTGGCAACACTGTTCCGCCTTGCTGGAGCGCGAGCTTACGCCCCAGCAGTACGTAACGTGGATCAAGCCGCTGGCACCGCTCGCCTTCGATGCCGCTGCAAATACGCTCAGCATTGGCGCTCCTAACCGCTTCAAGCTCGACTGGGTCAAAAGTCAGTTCGCCGGGCGCATTACCGATATGGCGCGCGATTTCTGGCATGCACCCGTTGAGGTTCAATTCGTGCTTGATCCCAAAGCCGGGCCGCGCGGCCCCAGCACTCCGGCTCCCGCACGCCCGGCCCCTACTCCGGCGCAAGCGCGCCAGGCCGCAGGCGAAGCCGCACTTGATGCAGCGCTTGGCGCGGTTCAGTCAGCCCAAGCTGGACGCTTTCAGGACGGCGCGCAGAGCCATTCAGCCGATCTGGACTTGCCCAGCCTCGACGCCCACGAAGCCGCAGCGGCGCGCCGCACATGGCGTCCCGGCTCAGGCACCGGCAGCGGAGAGAACGACTCAATGTACGAGCGCTCCAAGCTGAATCCCGCACTGACCTTCGACAACTTCGTCACTGGTAAAGCTAATCAGCTGGCACGAGCAGCGGCTATCCAGGTGGCCGACAACCCCGGCATCTCCTACAACCCGCTGTTCCTGTATGGCGGAGTCGGCTTGGGCAAAACCCACCTGATCCACGCCATTGGCAACCAGTTGCTGGTAGACCGGGCCGGTGCCCGGATTCGCTATATCCACGCTGAACAATATGTGTCGGACGTCGTGAAAGCCTATCAACGCAAAGCCTTCGACGACTTCAAGCGGTACTACCATTCGCTCGACCTGCTGCTGATCGACGATATCCAGTTTTTCTCTGGTAAATCCCGCACGCAGGAAGAGTTTTTCTATGCGTTCGAAGCACTGGTGGCGAACAAGGCCCAGGTCATCATCACCAGCGATACCTACCCCAAAGAAATCTCTGGCATCGACGACCGGCTGATTTCGCGCTTCGATTCCGGCCTGACCGTCGCCATCGAGCCGCCCGAACTTGAAATGCGCGTGGCCATCCTGATGCGCAAAGCGCAATCAGAAGGCGTGAACCTGTCCGAAGACGTCGCGTTTTTTGTCGCCAAGCATTTGCGCTCAAACGTGCGTGAGCTTGAAGGCGCGCTGCGCAAAATTCTGGCGTACTCAAAATTCCATGGCCGCGAGATCTCAATCGAGCTGACCAAAGAAGCGCTGAAAGATCTGCTAACCGTGCAAAACCGGCAGATTTCCGTAGAAAACATCCAGAAAACCGTCGCCGACTTCTACAGCATCAAAGTTGCCGACATGTATTCCAAAAAACGGCCAGCCAATATCGCCCGGCCGCGTCAGATTGCGATGTATCTGGCTAAAGAATTAACGCAAAAAAGCCTGCCTGAAATCGGCGAGCTATTTGGCGGACGCGATCACACCACCGTGCTGCACGCGGTACGCAAGATCGCCGACGAACGCAGCAAGGATGCCCAGCTCAACCACGAGCTACACGTGCTGGAGCAAACCCTCAAAGGCTGAGCGGGCGCATCGCCACCTGCCGGACTGTATATTTCGCCGCGCGCCCTCATTTCAGAGGAAGCGGTTTTATTTTGAGGCACAATACCGGTTTATCCGTCTGGCGGGCGTGAACGGGCTATATGGGCAAGCCGCATAAGCAGGCTGCATAAGCGGGCTTCACGTCATGACTGGCGCGGCATAGCGTGGCGCTGGCGGGAGGCTTGGGCCACGCGCCATTATTTCTGCCGTGCAAGACGCACAGGCCGTCACATCAACGAAGGAATTTTATGCAACTGGTCAAGACCGAACGCGATAACCTCCTCAGGCCGCTGCAAACCGTCAGCGGCATTGTCGAACGCCGCCATACGCTGCCGATCCTCGCCAATTTGCTGATTACCAAGAACGGCCCTGATGTGTCGTTCCTCTCCACCGATCTCGAACTTCAAATCACCACCCGCGCTGATTTCGGCGTGGGCGGCGAGACCATCGCCACCACCGTGGCTGCACGCAAGCTGCTCGATATTCTGCGTGCCATGCCCGATGGCCAGGTCACCCTGACATTGTCCGACAAGCGTTTGACGGTGCAATCCGGTAAAAGCCGCTTCGCGCTGCAAACGCTAGCCGCCGACGAATTCCCGACTCTCGCCCAGGCCACCGAGTTCGGAGCCAGTCTCGCGGTACCGCAACGCACATTCCGCCAATTGCTCGGCATGGTTCATTTCGCCATGGCCCAGCAAGACATTCGCTATTACCTGAACGGCATGCTGCTCGTCGTAGACGGCGACCAGTTGATGGCCGTTGCCACCGACGGCCACCGCCTCGCGTTTTCGTCGATGAAAATTGAAGGCGCGTTTGCACGTCAGGAAGTCATCATCCCGCGCAAAACCATCCTTGAATTACAACGCCTGCTGGAAGACATCGACGATCCATTAAACATCGACGTCGGTGCCACCCAAATCAAGTTCACCTTCGGTCAGGTCGAACTGGTGTCGAAGCTGGTCGAAGGCAAGTTCCCGGATTTCCAGCGGGTCATTCCGAAGTCGCACAAGAACATGTTCCTGATTGGCCGCGACGAATTGCAGCGCTCACTCCAGCGTGCTGCGATTTTGACCTCCGACAAGTTCAAGGGCGTGCGCTGCATCGTCGAGCCAGGCCAGTTGAAAATCATGTCGACCAATGCGGATCAGGAAGAAGCCCAGGAAGAACTGGAGGTTGCCTATGACGGCGACAGCGTCGATATCGGGTTCAACGTCACGTATCTGCTCGACGTGCTGGCGAACCTGAAAGTCGACATGCTGCAAGTCAGCCTGGGCGACGCCAGTTCCAGCGCGCTCATTACCATTCCCGACAACGAAGAATTCAAATACGTTGTCATGCCAATGCGCATCTGACGCCATCGACACCACGAACACACCAAGGGGCACAGCGCCCCTTTGGCGTTTTTATGGCGTTTTGAAAAGTCCCGAGCAGTATTGAAGTTGTCACGCAGAACCGGAAAAAATCCATGACTGAAACGAACCACACACAACCCGACAACAGCTACGGCGCTTCGTCCATCCAGATTCTTGAGGGTCTGGAAGCGGTGCGCAAACGGCCCGGGATGTACATCGGCGATACGTCGGATGGCACTGGCCTGCATCACCTGGTGTTCGAGGTGCTGGACAACTCAATTGACGAAGCCCTGGCCGGCCATTGCAACGACATCCAGGTCGTCATTCACGCCGACAACTCGATCTCCATCGCCGACAACGGCCGCGGCATTCCTACCGGCATCAAGCGCGACGACAAGCACGATCCAAAGCGCAGCGCCGCCGAAATCGTGATGACCGAACTGCACGCTGGCGGCAAGTTCGACCAGAACAGTTACAAGGTATCCGGCGGCCTGCACGGTGTTGGCGTGTCATGCGTGAACGCGCTATCGGCCTGGCTGCGCCTCACCGTGCGCCGCGACGGCAAAAAGCATTTCATGGAGTTTCACCGTGGCGTGCCGCAAAACCGGGTAATCGAAACCGTGGACGGTGAAAATCTCTCACCGATCCCGGTCACAGGCGACACCGAGAAACGCGGCACCGAAGTGCACTTCATGGCCGACGACACCATTTTTGGCAATGTCGAATATCACTACGACATCCTCGCCAAGCGCATCCGCGAACTGTCGTTTTTGAATAATGGCGTGCGAATCCGCCTGACCGACCAGCGCACAGGCAAAGAAGACGATTTCGCTTTTGTTGGCGGCGTGAAGGGCTTTGTCGAATACATCAACAAGAACAAAAGTGTTTTGCACCCGAATATTTTCTACGTCACTGGCGAGAAAGACGGCATCGGCGTGGAAGTAGCCATGCAATGGAATGACAGCTACAACGAGAACGTGCTGTGCTTCACCAACAATATTCCCCAGCGTGACGGCGGCAGCCACCTGACCGGCTTGCGTGCAGCGATGACGCGCGTGATGAACAAGTACATCACCGATCACGACATCGCCAAAAAAGCAAAGATCGAAACCTCCGGCGACGATATGCGCGAAGGCTTGTCGTGCGTGTTATCGGTGAAAGTGCCTGAGCCAAAATTCAGTGCCCAGACCAAAGACAAGCTGGTGTCATCCGAAGTCCGGGCCCCCGTTGAAGACGTGGTAGCCAAGGCGCTCGAAGAATTCCTGCTCGAAACACCAAACGACGCGAAGATCATCTGCGGCAAGATCGTCGACGCCGCGCGGGCGCGCGATGCAGCTCGCAGAGCACGTGAGATGACCCGGCGCAAAGGCGTGCTGGACGGCGTAGGGTTGCCGGGCAAGCTCGCAGACTGCCAGGAGAAAGATCCGGCCAAGTCCGAAATTTATATCGTCGAGGGCGACTCGGCAGGCGGCTCAGCCAAGCAAGGACGCGACCGTAAATTTCAGGCCATTTTGCCGCTACGCGGCAAGGTGCTGAACGTCGAAAAAGCGCGCTACGACAAGCTGCTGTCATCGGAACAGATCGTCACGCTGATTACCGCACTGGGCTGCGGCATCGGCAAAGACGACTACAACCTCGACAAGCTGCGTTATCACCGCATCATCATCATGACCGACGCTGACGTCGACGGCGCACACATCCGCACGCTGCTGCTGACGTTCTTCTACCGCCAGATGCCCGACATGATTGAGCGTGGCTATGTCTACATCGCCCAGCCGCCGCTTTATAAGGTCAAAGCGGGCAAGGATGAGCGTTATCTGAAAGATGGCAGCGAGCTGAACGCCCACATGTTGCGACTGGCGCTGCAAGGCTCCGAATTGATTGCCACTGAAAACGCCACGCCTATTGCAGGCGATGCCCTCGGAGAACTAGCGCGCTCGTATCTGCTCGCACAAGCCGTGGTGGAACGTCTCAGCCGCCTGTATGACTCAAGCGCGCTGGAAGCCATCATGGATGGCGTGACGCTGGATATTTCAAGTGAAGCCTCAGCGCAGGCTTCCGCTGAAGCACTGCAGGCAAAGTTGCGTAGCAATCCGCTGAAACCGGAAGTCAGCGTTTATCCAACCTACGACCCCGTGCGCGAAGCACGCTCATTGCGTGTGGAGCGATATCACCATGGCAACGTGAAGGTCTCGGTGATCGACGAAGACTTTCAGTTATCCGCGGATTATCAGCAACTGATTAACACCGCGAATACGTTCAAGGGCCTCATTGGCGAGGGTGCGCTTATCAAACGCGGCGAGCGCAGCATGGCGGTGGGCGACTTCAAGAGTGCGATGAAATGGCTGCTTGCGGATGCTGAGCGCAACGTGTCCAAGCAACGCTATAAAGGCCTCGGTGAAATGAACCCGGCCCAGCTCTGGGAAACCACCATGGACCCGAACGTCCGGCGTTTGCTGCGCGTGCAGATCGAAGATGCGATTGCAGCTGATGGCATTTTCACGACGCTGATGGGTGATGATGTTGAACCACGCCGGGCATTTATTGAATCGAATGCGTTGCGAGCTGGGAATATTGATGTTTGAGGGTTAAGGGTTGGTGTAGGGTGCCAGCATCATCAAAAAAACACCCCAACACCCCGCCCACCCGACAAAAACGCTCAAAAAAAATCCGGCCCAACGGCCGGATTCAAAACAAGAAAAAACCTACCTCATTTTAGGCCGGTCGTACTGCACCGGCACCGTGACACTTGCACCGCTCAAACGGCTGGCAAGCACCGCGCGGGCCTTAACCGCGTCGGCAAAACTGCCAAAGCGCAGGCTGCTGATACGAGTGGTGGGGTTGTAGGTCGCGGCAGCAACGCGTGGCAGCGCTCCTGAATCAGCTACCGTCTTTACCAAGTTCGGGTCGATTTGTCCGACCAGAACTTCGTTCGCATTACGTCCCACCACACCCCGGTCATTCACCACCCAGGTTTCATTGCTGCCATATCCACTCGCGCTTTTCGCAGCAATCGCTGGGGAAACGATCTGAAAACTTTCCTGGCCCAGTTGCACCGGAGCACCGCTAACGAAAGCTTTGCGTTCTGAGGCGCTGAGTTGCGTGCCTAGATCAAGAGGGGTAGCGGCGAACACCGGTGTCAGGCCAAGCGTCAGGCAGAGCGTGGCGACAAAACGGATGCAGGTCATAACGGTTTCCTAAATGTTTGCATGTTTAAACGCGGCCCAGGATACGGTATTCCACAGTCAGTGGACTAGCCGCAGATGGAGTGGCGAGGCAAGCGCCAGCAGCGCTGGCGATCGGAGTGCCACTGACGAGGAACACTTCCCAAGTGCCTGCCTTAGCTTCGCCAAAAAAGGCGTAGCTGGATAAACCATATTGTTTGGCCAGCCTGTCGCCAGTTTTGTAATAGATGTTGTAGGGCACCGAGAGTGCCGACACCGTACCGGCGGGGGATTTAACGAATACACCTACGCTGCCCACACACAGCGGGCCCGACAGGCGCAACTGCAGTGCATCCACCTGGCCTGCACCACTAACGTTGATCGTGCCAAGACGGGTGACCCGGCCGTAATTCAACGAGGTAACAGGAGGAAATGCATTGCTGAAAGCGGGAATATTCAAAGCTGCACTGCGGTAGCTAGTGTAGTTTTTGGCCATGGTCACAGCTGCTGCTGCATCGGCCAAGCCAAAGCCGTAGGCGTTGGAATAAGCGTATCCAGCACCATTGGTCTGCCAGCCATATTCCACGCGAGCAGTGGTGGTGCCATCCATCAAATCAGCACTGCCGCCTACTTTGGTGCTGGTGAAAGTGCCGCTAGTCAGATCTAGCAGCATATTGCGGTTGCTCCGCTCACCGTAGGTGGGGTCAATCTTTCTGGCCGTGGCACGCAAAATCTCACGCACATCGCGCCACGTGAGTTTCGGGTTGGCTGACAGCATCAGGGACACCACGCCGCTGATCGTGGGCGTGGCCGCAGAAGTGCCATTCAGCATGCTGTAGTCACAATTGGCATTTTCTTTCTTGCCATCACGGACGGTCACGCCTCGGCGGAAATCAATGAACGATGCGCTGAGCGAACTCGTATTTTCGCTAGAGCCACGGCTGCAGCCCACCAGGTCGGTGCTGAAAATCGTGGGACCTGTGCCACTCTGGCCATGGCTTCCACCGTTGGCGAATTCCCCGCCCAGGCCAGTAATCCAGTTCACCGAGCCAACACTGGAATAGCTGGATTTCATGCCATTCGCGTTGGCTGCGGCCACACTGATCACGTTCGATTCCAGCGTCTCGGTGTCGTGAGCCGGATTTTCGCAACTCAATGCCCCCTGGACGCCGGCCGGACAATCGCGGCGCGTCGAGGCCTCGCTATTAAATTCGTTGCCTGCAGCCTTGAGATACACCAGACCCTTGCCGCCACGCAGATTGGGGAACGCACGGATAGCGGTTTGTTCGGCTGAAGCCGAATCGGTTTCGAAACTAGGCGGGCTGTAGGGATTAACGCCATAAGAGGCATTGATCAAGTCGGCGGAGCTGGACCAGGGCGCGCCGCCATAGGCTTCCGTCGTGGTGGGGGAACTGTACGTAAAAAAGTTGGTGCCCCCCAGAATCACTCTCGGTGCAATCCCCATGACTCCTTTACCGTTTTGTGCCGCGCCGATGATGCCCGCTACGCCCGTGCCATGGGCAATGTCATCGGGAGCAATAAGGTAGGTCATCGCGGCATCCACATTGGCCGCCAGATCTTCGTGATTAACGTCGATACCGGAGTCCAGCACCAGTGCGCGCACGTTTTGACCTTTGATCCCGGCCAGGTGCGCAGGCTCGACATTCAAGTCACTGCCACCCTTAGCCGTGGAAAACGCACTAAAAAAACTCTCGATCAGTTTGAGTGCCCATTGATAGGTATAGAGCGGCTCGGTACTGCCCGTTTTACAGGCATAGGCCACATCCACCCCTGTTTCAGCACAAGCAACTGGAACGGGTGGAGGAACCGGATCCGGTGGGACAGGATCGGGTGGAACTGGATCCGGTGGGACAGGATCAGGCGGAACCGGCTTCGGTGGAACGGGATCCGGTGGCACCGGCTTCGGCGGAACAGGATCAGGTGGAACCGGCTTCGGTGGAACGGGATCGGGTGGCACCGGCTTCGGTGGAACGGGATCCGGTGGCACCGGTTTCGGCGGAACAGGCTTCGGTGGCACCGGCTTCGGCGGAACGGGCTTCGGAGCAGGGTTGGGTTGTGGCGCAGCGTCACTGCTATCGCCACCACCGCCGCCGCAGCCGGCCAGAATGACCAGTGCCATCACCCCAAAAATTCTAGAAACTTTACGCATACAACATCCTAAAAAAACGGTCGCGCCAAGAAACCCGAAAAATCAGGGGCGCGATATTGAAGCTCATTAATTTTCAACGATGGCTGAGGCTCAGCCTATCCAGGCACAGAGCCCGGCAGAAACACTGGCCGTATTGCGGAGAACATCGCGCTTTATCGAGAAAGGCCGCTGATTTAACTAGTTCGCCAATAGTTTTCGATCGGGCTTTCAGCCTCATCAACGAATCATGAATGCGGCATCAGCTCTTGCCAGCAAAGCGCTAAAACGGAAATAACCGGCAATCAGCGGGAGAAAAACAAATCCAGTCCAACAATATAATGAGATAAAAACCGATTGAAATTTAACCGCGAAACATTATCACGATTCCATAGCCATATCCGTGAAAATTATCAAATTTTCCTCAATTAATTTTGATATTCGTCTATCTTTTAATAAATCGTTATTTTCAACATATCTTGATATTTATTCGGCGACCCAATATTTCAATACGGCATTATCTTTTAATTATTTTTGATATTAATGTGCTGCTACCGCATTCACATCGCGTTACAACCGCCGCAGCGGCCTAACATCTTTTGCCTCGACAGCGGCAGAGCAGCCTCATAGATTAGATCTCACGGCCCAGCCGCGAGAAGCAGCAGACCGGGCCGGATCACAGACACCTCAACCACGCAGGCGAGCCTTCGTGAATCAAGCATCGCTGAGAATGAAGTTCTGGCTGGCGAGCGCGCTCATCGCAGCACTGCTGCCACTCGCCCATGGCCAGTGGCCACGGCCGCCCCGCGCTGACAGCGGGCTCTGGAACAACCCTTCGCGCACGGTTATCACTGGCTTTAGACCCGTCATCGCAGAACGCACTCCAGCCCACGAACACCCCACTAACGAGCTGCCACGAGTCCGCACCAACACCATCCGTCATGACGTGACGCGCTACAACAACGAACGCGGCCGGGGAAACAACCCGCAATCGGCTACCGAGGCTGTGCCGCATACGCGTGATCGCCCTCCCGCCCCGCCTCCTTATCGTCAGCATTAGCCCGCATTAGCCCGCATTAGCCAGCATTAGCCAGCATTAGCCAGCCATGGCCGTTCCCGGCCTGAAGCACGTGCGCGAAACCCCTCTGCCATTCCAGCGCCTCTAGCATCAATCCCCCCAGCAAATCGCCGCCCATCGTTATACCGGTCATAAGCTGCACTATTTTTTCCCGGAAAAATGGTCCGTAAAGATTGCCCCCTGTGGCAATGGCGATGGCAATAACGATGACCGTGCTCGCACTCACGCAAGCCAAAGCAGCCACCAAGGTGTCCCCCCAATTACGGCGTCACAACGACGCACACGACGCACACACTGTGTCAAAAAACAGAACAGGAGACTGTATGAAAGTCCCATGCTGCGGCGCGCTCCAGGCCGCTCTCAAGGTCTGCGCTGTCGCTAGCCTGCTGGCAGGCGTCTCGCCAGGATTCGCGCAATCGAGCGTCCAGCTTTATGGCCTGGTGGACGAATGGGCTGGCGCGGAAAAACTGCCTGGCAGCGAGCGCGCATGGCAAGTATCTGGCGGTGGCATGTCCACTTCGTTCTGGGGCCTGAAGGGCACGGAAGATCTGGGCGGAAGCTATAAAGCGGTATTCGCGCTGGAGAGTTTTTTCCGTGCAGAAAGCGGCCAGTACGGGCGCTTCACTGGCGATACCTTTTTTGCCCGCAACGCTTACGTCGGGATTGATTCGCCCTATGGCCGCCTGATCGCTGGCCGTCTGACCACCGAGCTCTTTCTCTCAACCATTCTCTTCAATCCGTTCGGCGACTCTTATACCTTTTCGCCGATGGTCTATCACACGTATCTTGGGCTCGGCACTTTTCAGCCCTACATCACGGATCAGGGCTCGGTGGGTGATTCTGGCTGGAGCAACGCGGTGCAATACTCCTCGCCCGGTTTCAATGGCTTGAACCTCAATGCGATGTACGCAATGGGCAACTCAGCCGGACAAAACAGTGCGAAAAAATGGAGCGCGCAATTGAATTACGCCCGAGGGGCATTCGCGGCTACCGGGGTGTTTCAGTACCTGAATTTCAACAGCACGCCCGGCGACCTGACAGGGCTCGTCACCGGCCTGAAAAGCCAGAGCATCGCGCAACTCGGTATGACCTACGATCTGGCCTTCGTGAAGCTGTACGGCCAGTACATGTACACAAAAAACGATCAGGCAGAGCAAGGTAGCTGGCATGTCAACACTGCCCAGGGCGGGGTCGCCATCCCTGCCGGGCCAGGCAAAGTGCTGGCGTCCTACGCCTGGTCGCGTGATGGCGGCGGGCTCGACCAGACCCGTCAAACCTGGGCTATCAGCTACGACTATTCGCTATCGCCGCGCACCGATATCTACGCGGGTTATCTGAACGACCATCTCAGCGGTCAATCGAACGGCAACACCTTCGGCGCCGGCATCCGCTCCCGCTTCTGAACCCCAGCGCGCACTTGCTGCGCCCAATCATGCCGTGCAAAAAATTGCCGCGCGTGGCCCGGAAAGAGCCACGCGCGGCAATCAGTGCCATGTCAGCGCACCCTGCAGCTAATCAGTTTTTCCCGGCAGTCTCTGCGCGTAACGCCGCCGTTGTGCCGCGCACATCGCGCCACGCAGGTTGCTGCGCGAAATGCTCACGCAGATAGCCCACCAGCGCGCTGATCTGGTCATCGTTCAAGCTATGACGAAAACCAGGCATATAACCCAGGTCGCTTTTCGCCGGATGGGTAACGCCATCGAGGATCGTGCGAATCAGGTTATCGGGACGCTCGGCATGGAGGTTCGTATTGAACGCCAGTGAAGGTCGCACGCCAAACAGGTGCGGTCCGCTGCCATCGTGGTGGCACGCCATGCAGGCGCTCGAGAAAATACGGGCACCTTCTCCCGTCACCGGTTGCATGCGGCCGTAGGTTTGCGCCCGCAGCTCGGCCGCACGTTTGACCTGTGCTTCAGCGTCTGGCGGCTTTTTGCCGAACGAGGCCAGATAAGTCGCCAGGGCATCCAGATCATCTTCTGGCAAGCCGGACACACCGTCGATCACGGGTGCCATCGGCCCGCCTGCAATGCCGTGCAAAGGCGTGAAGCCTTGCCGCAGGTAGCTGCTGAGATCAGCCTGGGTCCATGGAATCGGCGCAGGCGAAGCCGCGTTCAGCGCGGGCACATCCCAACCGTCAGCCACGCCGCCACCAAAATGCGCCGCACCGCCGCGCTCCGCGCCCAGAAAATTACGCGGCGTATGACATGCGCTGCAGTGTCCGAGACCTTCCGCCAGATAAGCGCCGCGATTCCACTCGATGCTCTTGCTGGGGTCATTCTTGAGCGGCCCGCTCTTGTGAAACAACAGATTCCAGCCCGCCATCAAGTAACGCTGGTTAAACGGGAATGGCAACTGCGTAGCGGGCGTGGGCTCATTCACCGGCTTCTGGCTCATCAGATACGCGTAGAGCGCCTTCAGATCGTCATCGCTGGTGTGCGTAAACGCGGTGTACGGAAACGCGGGGTAAAGATGCCGGCCTTCGCGGTCGATGCCGTGGCGCATCGCCCGTTCAAACGCTTCATATGACCAACTGCCGATTCCGTGTTGCGGATCGGGCGTGAGATTGGTGCTGTAGATCGTGCCGAATGGCGTGGCAAGCGGACGCCCCCCCGCATTACGCGCCCCGCCATCGCGGGTATGGCACACCGCGCAATCGCCCAGCGCTGCCAGGCGCTGACCCAGCGCAATTTGTGCGGAATCGAAACGCACGGCGGCCGGCGGCGTGATCGGCGCAATGCGTGGCTGCCAAACCAGGGCGATGCCACAGGCGATCAGCAAAGCAAGGCAAACGATGCTCCAGAGAACTTTGTTTTTGGTTTTCATGATTAAAAAGAAAGTGCTGCGGGCGCGTGCTTCCGTGACAGAAGCGCGCGCCAGATTCAGGCAGGGTTGTGCTGTTGCAAGGCAGCCTTGACGCGCTCAGGCGTGAAAGGCACTTGCCGCAGACGCACGCCTGTGGCATCGAAAATCGCATTGGCAATGGCTGCTGCGCTCGGCACGGAGGCGGATTCGCCTGCACCCATTGGTGGCTCGTCGGGACGATCGAGCATCACGACGTCAATCTCCGGCAAATCAGGGAAACCCAAGATGGGATAACCGCCCCATTCAAGACTCGTCACGGAGTGATCGTTGAACGTCGCAAATTCATGCAGCACCCGGCTCAGCGACTGGATCACATTGCCGTGCACTTGATGACGCACGCCGTCGGGGTTAATCATGCGGCCGCAATCGTGACCCACCACGACCCGCGTCACCTTCACCGCGCCAGTCTCTGGATTCACTTCGACGTCGGCCACCCAGGCAGCCCACGCCGCGCCAAAGCCTGGAAACTTGCTATGGAAGTAACGTGCATAAGCCATGCCGCGCCCTTTCAGCACGCCGCCCTGACGTGCTTGCGGGTTCGGTGACGGGCGTGGCGTCCAGCCCGCACGCTGGGTCACCGCGTGAATCAGCGCCAGCGCCCGGGCATCGTCCAGATAGCGCAAGCGAAACGCCAGCGGATCAGCCCCCGCCAGGTGCGCCAGTTCGTCGATATAGGACTCGTGCGCAAACACGTTGGGCAGCGCCGAGACCCCACGCATCCACGAAGCCCGCACGATTGGCGCGGCATCGTTAGCGACCACGCGCATATGCGGATAGTGGTACTGCGGAATCGCAGTACGGTCGCCCATCGGCGCGATTTCAGGTTTGGCATCCACCGTACCGGTCAGCAGCAACGCTAGCGTCGGTGCGCCATTCGATGGATAACAGGTGCCAAAGTCATAGGCCGCAACTTCGTGATTCGCATTCAGTCCGCCACGAACTTCGATCAGCTGTGCTGTGCCTTTCGGCTCCCAGCCATGCTCCTGCTCACGCATCAGTTGCACCCGTACCGGGCGGCCCACCACGCGGGACAGCAGCACGGCATCGGCACAGACATCGTCAGCGCCATTACGCCCATAGCATCCGGATGCTTCCATCCGCACGATGTGCACTTCTGCTTCATTGCGCTTGAGCAGCTTCGCCAGATCGGCACGCAGATCATGGGGATTTTGGCTGCCGGACCACACGTGTACTTCGTCATCCTTTACATCAGCCAAGCCGCATGACGGGCCAATCGATGCATGCAGGTGATACGGCCAGACGTAAGTGGCGTTCAGCGGTTGCGCTACGGTGCCCAGCACAGCTTCAATCTGTGCGTCGTCCTGCAGCATGCGAGGATTTTTCGGATGTGCTTTCAGGGTTTTTTCGAGGCCATCCAGGCTCAGATCAGGCAACCCTTTCCATGGCTGCCAGTGCACCTTCAGTTGGCGCGCGGCGCGAATCGCCTGCTCCTCACGCTCAGCGACCACGCCAACGAAGTCGCCCAGCACCACCACTTTGACCAGCCCAGGCAGCCCCGCCACCGACTGTAAATCCACCGAGATCAGGCTCTTGCCAATCGGCGCGGTGTTATCCACGCCGGTATAAGGCGGGCGCACGACGCGGCCATGCAGCATTCCAGGCAGCCGCATGTCGTGGACATACGTGAGCTGGCCAGTGAGCTTGGCGGGGATATCGACGCGCGGCACCGGCTGGCCGACGATGCGGTAATCCTTCACCGGTTTCAGCGGCGTCTTGCCATCGAGGTTCAGGTTGAAACGCTGACCTTTGACCAGTTCGCCATAGCTGACGGTTTTGCGCGTGCCATGCTGGGCCGACACCACTCCATGGCTCACGCTGAGTTGCTCTGGGCTCACGCCAAAACGCTGGCCAGCCTGTTCCAGCAAAAAGCGCCGGGCTTCCGCGGCTGCCTGGCGCAATGGCACGGAGGTCACCTGAATCGTTGCGCTCGCAATCGTCGGCCCCTGGTTCGGCGTGCGGCTGGTATCTCCCAGAATCATCTCGACCTGATCGAACGCCACATCCAGTTCTTCCGCCACGATTTGCGCAAGCGCCGTGCGCACCCCTGTACCCAGATCAACGTGACCATTGAACGCCGTCACGCGGCCATCTGCGGCAATCGCAATGAACGTGTCCACCTGGTCAAGCGGCAGATCGCGCGCGGCGGATGGGCTTTGGCTGGCCAGTGCGGCCGCCAGCGGTGCGGGCAGATTGAGCGTAACCAGCAGCATGCCGCCAGCCTTGAGAAAAGAGCGACGGGACAACGAGAGCGCGCTCATGAGCTGACCTTCCCCGGGGTGCTGCGCGCGTCGCGCAGCAAGACCACGGCACGGCGCACCGCGTTGAGAATTTCGACGTGTGTGCCGCAGCGGCACAGGTTATAAGCCAGCTCCTGACGAATCTCAGCTTCAGTCGGATTGGGATTGCGATCGAGCAATGCCTTCGCGGTCATCACCATGCCGTTGATGCAGTAGCCGCACTGCGCCGCCTGTTCGTCGATAAAAGCTTGCTGCACCGGATGCGGTTGCGCCGCGTCACCCAGGCCTTCGAGCGTCGTAACGGCATGGCCAGCAGCCGCAGACACCGGCATGACGCACGAACGCGTCGCCACGCCATCGACGATCACGGTGCAAGCACCGCATTCGCCCAGACCACAGCCAAACTTGGGGCCGTTGAGCGCCAGGTCATTGCGCAACACATAGAGCAGCGCGGTATCGGGCGCGACGTCGACGTGTCGAGTCTGACCATTGACGGTCAGCGTGAGAGTCGTATTCATGTAGGGTTCCCCCTTGCTCGGCGTGTGACGGCGGGACGGCAAGGATTGGTATCAGTTGTGTTGTATCGCTTCCAGCCGCCACGGCCATGCAACGCAGGCTGGTTCGTTTAGCGGGACAGAATGTCGGCAGCGCAGCCCTCGGCAGACCCATCTACGGCCCGCTCGGCAGCTTCGACGGCAGGGATTCTATCCACCGGCGTCAAACGAACATCCTGAAAATAGAGGCGGAAAAATTGCTTCGCTAACCCAATGATTTATCGGGTTGGAGAATTTTTCCTGAGGGATGGTGCTGCGATTGGTGCTGCGATTGGTGTGATGGGCTGCCGGTGCAGCTAGCGAGTCAGGCCGCGCTGAGCACAGCTGGCTAGACGTGTAATTTGAAATGGAAGAGTCTTGCCAGCGGCAATCGTGAACCAAACAACAGCGAACCGGGTTGAGCATGTGCTTTTATTTTTACTTTTACTTTTGCACGCCCCACCCATTGATGCGGTGACGGGCCACTCTCCGTCACCCGCTGCGCATCAGCAGCAAACCGCCATCAGTGACGAATTCCCAGACGCGCTTTCGCGGCGTCATATTCGCGTGTCAGGCGTGCGACCAGTTCGGCGACGCTTGGCACGTCATCCATCAGGCCGACCCCTTGGCCCGCACCCCAGATATCTTTCCAGGCCTTAGCTTTGTCGCCCGCAAAATTCATCCGGGTCTTGTCGGACTCAGGCAGCGCATCGGGGTCTAGCCCCGCGTTGACGATGCTCTCGCGGATGTAATTGCCATGCACCCCGGTAAACAGATTCGTATAAATAATGTCGGCCGCATTGGCCTGCACGATGGCCTGCTTGTAGCTTTCCACTGCATGGGCTTCTTTGGTCGCAATGAAACGCGTGCCCATATACGCCAGGTCCGCCCCCATTGCCTGAGCCGCGAGAATCGAGCCGCCATTGGCAATGGCCCCCGAAAGCACCAGTGGGCCATCAAAGATACGGCGCACTTCGCCTACCAGTGCAAAAGGCGAGGTCGAACCCGCATGTCCCCCCGCCCCCGCCGCCACCAGAATCAGCCCATCCACACCTGCCTCAAGCGCCTTTTGCGCATGACGCAAATTGATGACATCGTGCAGCACGATGCCGCCATAGCTATGCACCGCATCGACAATCTCTTTCGCCGGTGCCCGCAAGCTGGTGATGAAAATCGGCACGCGATGCTCAACGCACACACGCACATCATGCTCAAGCCGCTCATTCGACTGATGAACGATCTGGTTCACGGCAACGGGACCAATCACGGCATCGGGATGCGCGGCCTTGTGCTCGGCCAGCGCGGACTGAATCTGGGTAAGCCAGAGATCGAGTAGTTCAGGCGGGCGCGCATTAAGCGCAGGAAACGAACCCACGATGCCCGCCTTGCATTGCGCCAGCACCAAATCGGGATAACTGACGATGAACATCGGGGAAGCCACAACGGGAAGCGCAAGATTCTGCAGAACGGCAGGCAGGGCCATGGCGCAAGTCTCCTGAATAAATGGGCTGGCGTATGAACGACGCCCAGCGGGGATGAGTGGAATGAGTGTAGCGAGATAGCGTTCGGCCAGATGACAGGTAGCGGCATGAAGCGGTGCAACGCAGAGGCGCTCGTTTGCGAACGATCGTTCGATTATAGGCGTGCAGCCTGGGCCAGCTAATGCTGCGTCATTGGAGGGAGTGTTCAGGTTCTACGCCCACGCCAGCGATTCGTCCGCCGCGCTCCTACAATGCGCACTCCAGCACGGGTCAAAGCGAGGCAGGAATGTCATTCGAGAGCTTTACACCGTTCAGCATCGCCGCCAACGGCGTCGAGATTTTCGGCGTCAAGGGCGGCACCGGGCCCGCCTTGCTGCTACTGCATGGTGCGCTGCAAAGCCACCAGATCTGGGCTCAACACGCCACCGAACTGGCCCGGCACTTCACCGTGATCGCTACCGATTTGCGCGGCTATGGCGCATCGGCCAAACCGCGTAGCGACGTTGAGCACGCGGCTTACGCCAAACGCGCGATGGCCGCCGACCAGATCGAGTTGATGCGCCAACTGGGTTTCGAGCGTTTTTTGCTCTGCGCCCATGGCCGGGGCACGCACGTCGCCCAGCGCATGGCGCTGGATTACCCCGATGCGATAGAACGTTTGATGCTGCTTGATGCCGTCCCCGCACTGGCACTGTACGGGGGAGTCAACCAAACCATCGCCACGGCTTATTTCCAGTGGTTTTTTCTGCTTCAAGCCGCACCGGTTCCAGAACGCTTGATTAGCGCCGACCCCGAGGCTTATTTCGCCGGCGTCAGACACCAGCAAGCCGGACTCTTGTCAGCCACTCCGGAAGCACTCGCTGCCTGGCAGCAAACACTGCACCATGACAGCGCCGTACATGCGATGTGCGAGGACTTCCGCGCCTCAGCGACGCTTGATCTCCGACACGAACGAGATGACCTGGAACGCGGACGCAAGATCGCCTGCCCGCAACGCATTCTTTGGCACCGCGATGGCACGCTTGAGCGCTGCTTTGCACCACTGGATGAATGGCGCCGGGTTGGACGCGATGTCAGCGGACGAGCGCTGCCAGACCCACACATCCCCCCAGAACAAGCAGTAAACGAACTTCTGGCTGAAATGCTGTTGTTTTTCGAGACAGACGGCGATAACCTGCCCGCAATCTGCTAAAAAAGCGGACCGAAGAAAAAATACGCCGCATGGCCGCCGTCAACGCGGCACATTGTGTGCATGAGAGGGCCCAATCCATGCGTTAAAGATGCAATCAAACCGTGCAGTTGCACACATTCAAATGAAAAATGCACTGTACTCAGCAACTTCTTCTCAACTAAGAATGTCATAAGACAATTCCTAGTCACCTTCATCGCTTACATCAAGCTTAAAGACGATCGGAGTTCTGTCTCATGGACCATTTACAGTCGATGAAAGTATTCGTCCGGGTGGCTGATCTGGGCAGTTTTGCCCGCGCCGCCAGTTCGATGGATATCTCCAATGCCGTGGCCACACGCCACGTTGCTGACCTGGAAGGCCGCCTTGGCACTCGGCTGCTGAACCGCACCACGCGCAGCCTGTCGCTGACTGAATCAGGCCAGGTGTATATCGAACGCGCCCGCCAGATTCTCGATGAGCTGGAAGACGTCGAACAAATGGTGGTAGCGCGCAATCACGAACCCGTGGGCACACTGCGCCTGGTGGCACCTGTGGTATTCGGCCTGCATAACCTCGCGCCGGTCCTCCAGACCTACATCGAGCAATTTCCGAAAGTCGTGCCAGACGTGACGCTGGTAGATCGCCAGGTGGATCTGGTGGAAGAAGGTTTCGACATTGGCATCGTGATTGCCCGGCAAATGCGCAGCGCGAGTATCGTGACACGCCGCCTGACAACCGGTTGCATGACGGTCTGTGCCACCCCTGGCTACCTCGAAACCCATGGCATGCCAACCCGCCCCGAGCATTTACTGGAGCATCCGTGCCTGAGCCTGCCATCGGAGTACTGGGGTGACGAGCGCGTCTTCACCGGGCCAGATGGCGAGGTGCGCGTGCGGCCATCGAACGTAATTGCGGCCAACAACACCGAAATGCTGCGTCAGTTCGCGCTGCTCGGCATGGGCATTGCGATCCTGCCAAGCTACCTGATCGGCCAGGACATGACGCAAGGCAAGCTGGTCCGCCTGCTCGGCAATTACCGGCTGCCGCAAGTCGAGATCAACATCGCCTATCCAAGCCGACGTCACCTGCCCGCCAAAGTACGAACCTTCATTGACCATCTGGTCGAACATTTCGGCCAGACGCCGAATGGTTTGCTAGGCGAACAATGGATCAAGGACGGTATGGTCCATCCAGGCCTCGGAGCAGCGCACAACCCGGGCAGCCCGGTGGCACCGGCTCAGGCGGCATTCGACAACACGGGGGCCGAATCCGGGCAAGCTGAGCACGAACAGCCGTTGACGCCGACCCCAGCGCCGAAAAAATCTGCGCCTTCACGGGTGGCCGCTGTTTCGTCGCTATAGCGAAATGAGTTGGGTAGATACCAGGCGCTGGCGTGTATTGCGGGAATAGGCCGCTATAGGCCGCTCAGGCAGCACTCAGCACCACTCAGGCAGCGGATAGAAAACCAGCACTGCGGCGCAGCAGCTTCCGGGCAATAAAAAAGCACGATACGTGGCGACACGTACCGTGCTTTTTTTATCGGCCAGCGTGCGAACCAGGCAGCAATCGTCCAGTCACTGCCAGGTCCGCCACCTTCGCATCAAGAGCCCGTCTTGCGCGCGACGGCCTTTTTCGCCGGCACTTTTTTCGCTGCGGTAGTTTTTTTCGCAGCGGCTTTTTTAGCCGGTACCACGCTGGCCGCTACCTCTGCGTCATCGCCTTCTGCCGCACTGGCCTTCGCCGCAGCTTTGGCCGAAGGCGCTTTTTTCTCGAACTCAAAGCCGATCTTGCCGTCGCCCTGCTTCACCAGAAACGCCTTGAAGTTACGGCCAGTACGCGATGATTTGAAATTTGTCAGCAAATCAGTTCGCCCTTCACCTAGCAGCTTAGCCATCTGCTCGCGGGCGATTTCCTGTTGCAGGATCACTTTGCCGGAACGGAAATCGCAGGTTTTAGGATTGGCCACCGACTTTTCACAGACGTAGCTCATGCCATGCTCAAACACATTCGACTGGCATTTTGGGCACGCCCCCACGGGTTGCTGTGCAGAAAAGTCGGGCACTTCACCGTCCTCTCCTCCCGCATCCTGACCAAAATCAAACCCGAGCTTGTAGTTCTTGATTTCGTCGTCGAACGTCAGCTTCAGGATCGCGGAAAATGGCCGCCCCATCTTGCTACGAAACCCTGAAAGCGGCCCAATCTCTTTCTTTTGCAGCAACTCTTCAGCCTCGGGAATTTCAAACTGACGGCCGCCAGGAATCTTCGAAATCGAAAATTCGCACTTGGTGCAGGCAAAGCGCCGGTAGTTCTCTTTCACCTGGCCACCGCAATGAGGACAGGGCGTCTGGAGCGTCGCGTAGTCGCCCGGGATCGTGTCCGAATCGTATTCTTTGGCACGCTTAACGATGGTTTGGGTCATGCGGGCAATTTCCTGCATGAACGCATCGCGTTGCAAATTGCCGCGCTCCATCTGCGACAACTTGTATTCCCATTCGCCGGTTAACTCAGGTGCCGTCAGCTCTTTTACGCCAAGCCCGCGCAGCAGCGTCATCAACTGAAACGCCTTGGCCGTTGGAATCATCTCGCGGCCTTCGCGGACCAGATATTTTTCGCCCAGCAACCCTTCGATAATCGCCGCACGCGTGGCTGGTGTGCCCAGCCCCTTGGCCGCCATGGCTTCGCGCAGTTCGTCATCTTCGACCAACTTGCCCGCGCCTTCCATCGCCGACAGCAGCGTGGCTTCGTTGTAGCGCGCAGGCGGTTTGGTCACCAATTGCTGAGCCGCGATCTTGTCCGTTTTGACCTTCTCGTTTTTCTGCACCGCAACCAGATTGGCATCTTCTCCACTGGTTTCCCGGCCATAAACCTGCAGCCAGCCCGGCTCAACCAGCACCTTCCCTTCAGTCTTGAACTGATGCCCCGCCACCTCAGTGATACGCGTAGTGACCTTGTATTCAGCCGCCGGGAAAAACACCGCCAGAAAGCGTTTGACCACGAGGTCGTACAGCTTTTGCTCCGGCTCAGACAAAGCCTTGGGGGCCTGCAACGTCGGGATGATAGCGAAGTGATCGCTGATCTTTGAGTTGTCGAAAATCCGCTTGTTCGGCTTGACCCAGCCCCGGTCCAGCACCTGCTTGGCAAACGGCAGATAGTTGTTGCTTTCCTTGAGCATATCGAGCGTGCCGCGCACGGTATCCAGATAGTCCTCCGGCAGAGCGCGAGCATCGGTACGCGGGTAAGTCAACACCTTGTGCTTTTCATACAGCGCCTGGGCCAGGCCCAGTGTGTTTTTGGCCGAGAAACCGAAGCGTCCATTGGCTTCACGCTGCAAGCTGGTCAGATCGAACAGCGCAGGCGACAGTTGCGTAGAGGGCTTTGATTCTTCGCTGACCACGCCAATCTGGCCACGACAGGCGGCCACAATGGTTTCAGCAGCAGGCAAGCTCCACAACCGCGAATCGCGCTTTTCTGGATCAAACTCATCACGCTTGAATTTTGGGTCGTACCAGCGGCCTTCGTAAAAACCCGCGGCACAAACAAACTCAGCCTTCACTTCCCAGTAATCACGCGGCACGAAACGGCGAATCTTCTCTTCACGCTCAACCACGATCGACAGCGTCGGGGTTTGCACCCGGCCCACGGTCGTCAGGAAAAAACCGCCGCCCTTACTGTTAAACGCCGTCATCGCCCGCGTGCCGTTGATCCCCACCAGCCAGTCGGCCTCGGAGCGGCAGCGTGCGGCGTCAGCCAGCGGCTGCATATCCTGATCGCTGCGCAAATGGGCGAAACCATCACGAATTGCGGCCGGAGTCATGGATTGCAGCCACAAACGCTGAACCGGCTGTTTGGCTTTCGCGTGCTGCGCGATCAGGCGGAAAATCAGCTCGCCTTCGCGCCCCGCGTCACAGGCATTAATCAGGGCATCGACATCTTTGCGCTTGAGCAAGCGCGTCAGCACTTTTAAGCGCGATTCGCTTTTTGCAATCGGGTTAAGGTCGAAATGCGGGGGGATCACGGGCAGATTGGCGAAACTCCACTTGCCGCGTTTGACTTCGTATTCTTCTGGCGCGGCAATTTCCAGCAGATGGCCCACCGCTGAAGAAAGGACGTAATCGTCGCTTTCGTAATAGTCGTCATGCTTGGTAAAACCACCCAAAGCGCGTGCGATATCGTTCGCAACAGAAGGCTTTTCGGCAATGATGAGTGCTTTGGACATGACTGGATGTGAGTTGGGAAATCGGGGGTTTTTACTGCGGGTTTGCAGCCCCAGCATAGCTGGCCCCAGGCGAGCAACCCTGGTTGGCTATCTGTTAACGACCGCTTTATAGCACACGGCGCTACAACGGCGCGTGCCAGCAAATAAAAAGGGGCAAGTGATGCCAGCGGGTTTGCCTGAGCATCCGGTTAAGGCAGGTTACGGCGCCATGTGATGACTGTATTACGCGCTTCAATGGGGCCATCCCTGCGCTGAGTGATGCTCCGGCACCCGCGCTACGGCACCAGCGCCAGGGCAGGCCGCAGCTTCGGCGCCCCTACCACACGGGGCAGCGCGCTCAGGTCGACCAGCATGCGTTCGATGATCGCTGGCTGAGGCAGCACCATGCCAAAAAAGCGCGTGACTTCTGCATCTTCGATCAGGATCGTCGGGAAATTCTCCACATCGAGGTCATCGAAACGATCCGCGTGGGTTTCGATATCAATCCAGATAAAACAGATGGCGGGATGACGCTCGGCCAGTTGATTAAACATCACCTGGTAATCGCGGCATGTACCGCACCAATCGGCGCATAAGCATGCGACGAACAATGTTTCGGGATGCTTGACGCGCTCGGCGATCCGGTCCGAATCGGTGTCGAGGTTCAGCGCGGGCATGGGTGGTCCTTACAAGCTTGAGACGAAATAAATGTGGCGCGAATGTAGCACGGTGAATTTACCTATGAGTGTGCGTCCGGGCATAGCGTCCTCCCGGCATCAATGTCAAATGCCCCGCCAGTTCAAGCAACAGCAGCGTGCTTTGCAGCGTGGGACCGGAAAGGCCCGTGCGTGCCACCAGCGTCTCCAGCGGAGCAGGGGCATGGCCCAGCGCATCCAGTAGTTGCAAAGCGTCCGGTGGAAGGCTGGCAAGGTTCTCCGCCGCTGAAAGAGGCTGAACGCCAGCATGCAACCCCGCCTGCGAGCGGGCACGCGCAGTTCTCACGGTTTTGCCTCGGCTAGCAACTTCCTTAATGGCGGTGGCGGTGGCAGCGGCTGTGGTGGCAGTGGCTGCGGCCTGCCCGGACGTAGCCAGCCCCCATTCCTCCATCACGTCTTGTGGCGTTTCGACCAGCTTCGCCCCTTGCTTAATGAGCTGGTGACAGCCACGCGAAAGCGGTGCGTGAATCGAACCCGGTAACGCGAAAACATCGCGCCCCATTTCATTGGCGAGCCGCGCGGTAATCAGCGAACCCGAACGGATCGCGGCCTCAATCAACAACACCCCACTCGCCAGCCCGGCGATCAGCCGGTTGCGCTGCGGAAAGTGCGCCGCACGCGGCGGCGTGCCCAGCGGCCATTCCGAGAGAATCACGCCCGTTGACGCGATCTCGCTGGATAGCGCCAGATGCGAGGCGGGATAAACGATATCGGCCCCCGTCCCGATCACCGCCACGGTGCCACCGGGCCCAGCGAGCGCCCCACGATGAGCCGCGCCATCAATACCAAGCGCCAATCCGGAGACCACCGCAAGCCCAGCCCTGGAAAACTCCCCCGAAAACCAGAAGGCATCGCTAATCCCCTGTGCCGTTGCATTCCTGCTGCCAATTACCGCCACGCTTTTGCGCTGCAGCAGTTCGATACGCCCCTTGGCGTACAGCAATGGCGGCGGATCAGCCATATTGAGCAGGGCGGGTGGATACGCGGGATCGGCTAAGGTCAGCAGCGCATTCCCAGGCGTCGCGCACCATAGGCATAACGCCTCGACGCGGACGTAAAAATCCGGGCCAGGCTCGTTGAGCACGGCCCTCGCGGTAGCAACACTGGTCGCGCTAGCCAACGCCGCAAACGATTGCCCGAATATCGCATCCGGCAAACCGAACAGCTCAAGCAAGGTGCGCACTGCGGCAGGCTTCAGCCCTGCCGCAGTGGAAAGCCGCAACCAGGCGGCCAGCTCGGTTTCAGTCAACGGCAGGGTTTGCATATAGATCAGTCCTTGGCGCACGGCCAGCGGGTGGCACAGCGCCATGCTAGAATTTTCGCCATTCAAAATCTTCCAGAAAGCCGTCTGGCACTGCGCGAGCACCTGGCCCACACAGCGTGCAAGCGGCCCTGAAAAGCCCGGCTACCGCTTGATTTCACCTCTTGCAACGCCACCTGCATGGCTTCATCAGGCAACCTTCCCTCCGGGTGCAAACGGCACTCAAACATCACTTCAAAATCATGGCCTTGCTCAACATCATTCATTACCCCGACAAACGGCTGCACAAGATCGCCAAGCCCGTCGAAGTGGTAGACGACCGTATCCGCACACTCGTCTCAAACATGGCTGAAACCATGTATGCCGCTCCCGGCGTGGGGCTCGCGGCAACCCAGGTGGACGTGCATGAGCGTGTGGTCGTGATCGACGTCTCTGAAACACACGACGAACTGCTCGCCTTCATCAACCCGGAAATCATCTGGTCAAGCGCTGAAAAGCAGCTATACGAAGAAGGCTGTCTTTCCGTGCCGGGCATCTACGACAACGTTGAGCGTGCCGAAAAAGTGCGCGTAAAAGCCCTCAATGAGCGCGGCGAAACCTTCGAACTTGATTGCGAAGGGCTGCTCGCCGTGTGCATTCAGCACGAGATGGACCATTTAATGGGCCGGGTATTTGTCGAATATCTGTCACCGCTCAAGCAAACCCGAATCCGCAGCCGGTTGAAAAAACTCGCGCACGCGATGTAACCCCTCTTTTTCTGCTTTCGCTACCCCTACATGAGCCATTCGCTACGCGTTGTCTTCGCTGGCACACCAGAATTTGCTGCCGCGGCGCTCAACGCGATTCGCGCAGCAGGCTTCACTGTGCCGCTCGTGCTCACCCAACCGGACCGCCCAGCCGGACGTGGCATGAAACACCAGGCCAGCCCGGTCAAACGCGATGCGCTAGCAGCGCATCTCGCCCTGGCCCAGCCACCATCCCTGCGCCGCGATGGCAAATTTCCCGCCGAAGCCGCCGCCGCCATCGACCAGTTACGCGCCACCCCCCACGATGTCATGGTGGTAGCCGCCTACGGTTTGCTGCTGCCGCAGGAAGTGCTTGAAATCGCGCCGCACGGCTGCGTCAATATTCATGCGTCGTTGCTGCCGCGCTGGCGCGGTGCTGCGCCTATTCACCGGGCCATCGAAGCCGGTGACAGCGAAACCGGCATCACGCTGATGCAAATGGACGCGGGCCTCGACACCGGAGCGATGATCGCGGAAGCCCGCACGCCCATTCACGATGACGACACAACCGCCTCACTGCACGACCGCCTGGCAGAAGCGGGCGCGCAATTAATCGTGCAAGCCCTACAAGAACTTGAACGCACAGGCACCCTGCCCGCCACACCCCAACCCGAAAGCGGCGTGACCTACGCGGCAAAAATCAGCAAGCACGAAGCGCTGCTGAACTGGCGACGCCCAGCCATCGAACTAGCCCGGCAGGTGCGTGCGTTCGATCCGTTTCCTGGCGGCATCGCCACGCTAGACGGTGCCACGCTGAAAATCTGGGCGGCCACCGCTCTCGCCACGCCTCATAACGCCACGCCTGGCAGCATCATCGAGATCTCGCCAGAAGGCGTTGTCGTGGCCTGCGGCACGGGCGCGCTACGTCTCACGCAACTTCAGAAACCAGGAGGCAAGCGGCTACCTGCTGCGGACTTTCTCACGGGCTCAACCCTGGCAGCAGGGCAGCATTTCTCGCTACAGGAATCACAGTAGCAGGCCGTTTTTCCTCGCACCATCGGCCAATTGGCCTAGTCGCCAGCCGCGTTAGCGCACGCTAGAATTTCCCGTGCGCCGCCCTGTATCCGAGGTTTTCATGTTCGATATCGTTCATTTCCCGTTTTTTCTGCTCGCGGTTTTTCTGCTGAATGTCACCCCCGGGCCAGATACCGCTTACATCGTTGGCCGTAGCGTGGCGCAGGGCCGTAGCGCTGGGCTGATGTCGGCGCTGGGCATTTCGGCGGGATGCTGCGTCCACGCGCTGGCTTGCGCTTTCGGGCTAACCGCATTGCTGGCGGCCTCGCCCACGGCCTTTACGGTCATCAAATTCGCGGGGGCGATTTATCTCGTCTATCTCGGCATCCGCCTGATCCTTACCCGGGCCCCGGCCGCGTCTGGCCCAGCCGGTGCTGCGCCATTGGCCAGCGGGTATAAATCACTGCGTCAACTGTTCCTGCAAGGGTTCTGGACCAATGTGCTCAATCCAAAGGTCGTGCTGTTTTTTATTTCGTTTTTCCCGCAGTTCGTCAGCACCACCAGCACACACAAAACCCTCGCGTTTTTAACGCTTGGCGTCGTGTTCGTCATCATGAGCATGGCGTGGAACAGCTTCGTGGCATGGATCGCAGGCAGCGTTACGCACCGCTTCTCCAGCAAACCTGGCGCAAAAAAATGGCTGGACCGGGGGGTGGGCGGAGCCTTCGTCGGCCTTGGCGTGAAACTCGCCACCACCGTGCAGTGATTGAATTTTCCGCACACACCCCTATCTAACAAATCACTTACAATCAGCTGCCTGCGCGAGCCCATACCCGCTTGCGCAGCGGAAATACCGTAGCAACCAGACAGAAACCCGCATGCGGGCAAGGAGCACTGAATATGTTTAACTGGATCAAAACCACCGTGCTAATGGCAGCTATCACGGGGTTATTCATCATCATCGGCGGTATGGTGGGCGGCTCGAAAGGCATGATGATCGCGCTCCTTATCGCCATCGGCATGAATTTCTTTTCATACTGGTTCTCCGACAAGATGGTCCTGCGCATGTACAACGCCCAGGAAGTCGATGAAGCCAGCGCGCCACAGTTCTACCGAATGGTGCGTGAGCTTGCTACCCGCGCCAATCTGCCCATGCCGCGCGTGTATCTCATCAACGAAGACGCACCCAACGCCTTTGCGACAGGCCGCAGCCCGGAACACGCGGCAGTCGCCGCCACAACCGGCATTCTGCGCGTGCTGTCAGAGCGTGAAATGCGCGGCGTGATGGCGCACGAACTGGCGCACGTCAAGCATCGTGACATTCTCATTTCAACTATTTCGGCCACGATGGCAGGTGCAATTTCGGCACTGGCGAACTTCGCCATGTTCTTCGGTAGCCGCGATGAAAATGGCCGGCAGTCCAACCCGATCGTGAGTATCGCGGTCGCGTTGCTGGCTCCGATCGCGGCCGGGCTGATCCAGATGGCCATTTCCCGTTCACGCGAATTCGAAGCGGACCGGGGTGGCGCGCAAATCTCGGGGGACCCTCAGGCGCTGGCGTCCGCGCTGGATAAAATTCATCGCTACGCAAGCGGCATTCCGTTCCCAACCGCCGAAGCGCATCCCGCCACGGCACAGATGATGATCATGAATCCGTTGAGCGGCCGGGGCATCGCCAACCTGTTCAGCACCCACCCGGCAACGGAAGAACGCATCGCCCGTCTGATGGAAATGGCGCGCACAGGGCGTTTCGAATAACCGGGCGCACGGCAAGGAAAACGTTTTCTTGCCCACTGCCAGGTCAAGCCACCAAGGGGCGAGCTTCAAGGCTCGCCCCTTGGTGTTTTTGAGGTTCAAAAACGCAAGACGCTGGGTTTCCATGGACTCCAAGCCAGTAGCCCGCACAGGCATGGCTAAGCACGCCTCAAAAAGAAAAACACCTCATGCATGCGTGAGCAGATTGCCGAAACCAAGCACCCAGTCCAAACCCAGTCTCACACAACCGACTCCCGCGCCACCGCCCTCCCCCACACAACATAAAAACATCCGCACGCCAGCCCGATTCCCACGCCAGTCAAACAACCAAACCAGGCCAAACCAGCCGCACCTATCCACCGGGCAACTCGCCAGACAATTCACCAAGCTACAATGCGCCGTTTGTGCCGCGCGTCCCGTTCGGCCAGCCCCCGCCTTCTTTCATGACCGCCAAGCCCTCTCAGCGACCGAATTCTCCGTCACCGCGCTTGCGCGAATCCCGTCTGTCAACGCTGCATCTCGCGCCTGAATCGCTCGGTTTTGCACTCGATTGCGCCGCTCAGGCAATCGGTGCCGTCCGGCTCGGTTCAGCGCTGCCCGCCGCGTTGCAATCCGTGTTCGTCTCAGCGCCAGAAGGTGCTGCAGCGGCATCGCGCGGTGCCACCCAGGATATCGCGTACCGCACCATGCGGCGTCTCGGGACCGCTGACTGGCTTATCGCCAGGCAAGTTCGCAAGGCCCCGCCGCCGCACGTCGCCAATGTGCTGGCCTGCGCGCTGGCCTTGCTGCTCGATGAGGCTCAAAACGCCGCCTACGCACCGTTCACCGTGGTCGATCAAGCGGTCAATGCGATTAGCGCGCGACGTGAATTCGCTTTTGCCAAAGGCCTGGTCAATGCAGTTCTGCGTCATTTTTTACGCGAGCGCACAACCCTCACTGAAGCGGCCCAAGCGGACCTGGTCGCATGCTGGAATTACCCTGTCTGGTGGATCAAGGCGCTCCAGCAGGCATGGCCCGCGAACTGGCAAAACTTGTTGACGGCGGGCAACCAGCAAGGCCCCCTGACGCTACGAGTCAATCCGCGTCACGCTACCGTCGAGGCTTACCTGCTGCGTCTGCAAGAAACCCAGATCGGTGCCACGCGTGCGGGCGAATATGCCGTGCGGCTGGATACGCCAATGCCGGTCGAGCGCATCCCGGGTTTCAACCAGGGCGTGGTCTCGGTGCAGGATGCGGGCGCTCAGCTAGCCGCGCAATGGCTCAAGGTGCAAGATGGGATGCGCGTGCTCGATGCCTGCGCCGCACCCGGCGGCAAAACCGGCCATCTGCTGGAGCTCGCTGATATCAACCTCATCGCACTAGAAAGCGACGCCTCCAGGGCCCGGCGCATCAATGAAAACTTGCAGCGGCTAGGGCTTAGCGCTGAAATCCGCATCGGCGATGCAGGCGCGCCGTCTCAATGGCGCAACGCCGATGAGCCGCTATTCGACCGGATTCTCGCTGACGTGCCGTGCTCAGCATCGGGCATCGTCCGGCGTCATCCAGATATCCGCTGGTTGCGGCGCATGTCTGATATTCCAGCGCTGGTCGCCGAACAGCGGCGCATCCTCGGCGCGCTTTGGCCACTCGTTAAACCGGGCGGGGAACTGCTTTACGTCACTTGCTCGGTGTTCCCCGAAGAAGGCGAACAACAAGCGCAGTGGTTTGAAGGCACCTGGAAGGATGCGGTACGATTGGACGCCCCCGGGCAGCTTCTTCCCGCTACGGCAGGCACACCCGGCACGCTTGCTCAGGCAGCAGCCTTCGATACGAGACAGGGCTCCAGCCCGCTCCCCGATCACGACGGATTTTTCTACGCACGTTTTCAGAAACGGTGACTATCAAACGCTTTTTCCCGCTTCGGCTTGCGGCTCTGCTGTGCATCACGCTAGCGCTTTGCTTCGGAGCAAGACTCGCCCACGCTGATGCCATCGGCGTGCAACGCGCTTCGCTGCAAGCGGATGGCAGCGGCTGGAGTCTTGATGCGCGCTTCGATTTCGAACTGAACAGCAGCCTCGAAGAGGTGGTCAACAAAGGCATTCCGCTTTACTTCACGACCGACTTCGAACTCCGCCGTCCGCGCTGGTACTGGTTCGACGAACAGCCGGTCAGCGTATCGCAAAGCATCCGCCTGTCGTTCCAGCCACTCACGCGCGAATATCGCGTCTCCAGCGGCGGCCTGCAACTGGGCTTCAGCACGCTGAAAGACGCGCTCGCCGTGATTCGCCACGTCACCTCATGGCATGTGATCGACCGCAATCAAGTTCACACCGACGAAACCTACACCGCATCGGTGCGCATGCAGCTCGACATCGCGCTGATGCCCAAGCCATTCCAGATAGATGCGGTCAACAACCGCGACTGGAACCTCGCTTCCGACTGGAAGCGCTTCACTTTCATCGCAACTGAACGTGCTAAATAAAGTGCGCCGCGCCACCAACGCCCGCAGCTTCGTCGTACGCCTGCTGGTCTCGACGGTTGCGGTCACGGCCGTGTTGCTGCTGGTGCTGCTGGCAGCCGCCAGCGCCAACACCGAATTCTTCGACCGCTATTATCAGTGGCTATACGCGGCCAATCTGGCCGTGGCCGTGATCTTCCTGCTGATCGTCACGGTGCTCGTCACGATCATCCTGTCACGCCTGCGCAAGGGGAAATTCGGCACCCGGCTGCTCGCTAAACTGGCCTTTTTCTTTGCGCTCGTGGGCGTGGTGCCCGGGGGCATTATTTACGTCGTGTCGTATCAGTTCGTGTCGCGCAGCATCGAATCCTGGTTCGATGTGAATGTCGAAACCGCGCTGACCTCCGGTCTGAATCTGGGCCGCGGCATGCTCGATGCCTCGCTCTCCGATCTGCAGACCAAAGGCCGCCTGATGGCGGAACAGCTCGCCAGCGCCAGCTCGGCGGGCACGACGCTCACGCTGCTGCGCCTGCGCGACCAGTTTGGCGTGCAGGACGCCACCATCGTCGAGCCCACTCGCAGCATGTCTGGCCCAACGCCCGAAATGCACGTCGTCGCACAGGTCTCGGGCAATTACGCGACACTCCTGCCCAGCGACTTGCCCACGCCTGTGATGATTAACCAGGCCCGTGGTGACGGCTTTGCCGCGATCGAAGGCGAACTGGGCGGCGACCCTCACGCGCACGGAGCCAAAGGCGCACTACGGCTGCGAGTCGTACAACGCATCCCGGACGCCAACTCCGCCCTGCTACAGCCCACCGAACGCTTTTTGCAACTCACCCAGCCCGTGTCGCCCACGCTCGCGCGCAACGCCGACGCCGTGCAGCACGCCTATCGGGAGTACCAGGAAAAGTCGCTGGGCCGCACCGGCCTGCGCAAGATGTATATCGGCACGCTGACACTAGCGCTGTTTCTCGCCACCTTTATCGCCATGATGCTGGCGATGGCGCTGGGCAACCAGTTGGCGCGGCCGCTCTTTCTGCTGGCGCAGGGCACCAAGGAAATTACCGAAGGCGACTACACCCCCAAGCGCGAAATCAAATCGCGTGACGAACTCGGCTTTCTCACGCAGTCCTTCAACGCCATGACACGGCAGTTATCCGAAGCACGCGCGAGCGTCGAAAACAACCGGATTGCGCTCGAACACTCCAAGACCTATCTGGAAAGCATTCTGGCGAACCTGACCGCCGGTGTCTTCGTGTTCGACCGGCAATTCCGCCTGACCACGGCCAATCGTGGCGCGGAGCGCATTTTCCGCCAACCGTTTCAGTCTCAGCTTGGTTCGGCGCTCGACCGCATCAGCGTGCTCAATGAATTTGGTGCCATGGTGCGCAAGGCTTTCGCCGACCGCGAAGCCGCCAGCGGCGACGGTCACGACGATATGGGCCATTGGCAGCAGCAGTTCTCGGTGCAAGTCAGCGGCGAGCCTGAACCGCTGACGCTACTGGTCCGCGGCGCGCGCCTGCTCTCGGCCACTGAGCGCGATGCGAAAGACGCCCAGACCTCCGGCTACGTGATTGTGTTCGACGATATCTCTGACGTGATCTCAGCCCAGCGCTCGATTGCATGGGGCGAAGTCGCGCGGCGCCTGGCCCACGAGATTAAAAATCCGCTGACGCCCATCCAGCTTTCGGCTGAACGCCTGCAGATGAAGCTCTCCGACAAACTCGCCCCTGCCGACGCCGATGTGCTCAAACGTGGCGCGACGACCATCGTCAATCAGGTCGCGGCGATGAAGCAGATGGTGGACAATTTCCGTGATTACGCCCGCACGCCGCCCGCCGTGCTGGCCAACCTTCAACTAAACGATCTGGTGAGCGAAGTATTGACGCTCTATGGCATCGAGGAAGGAAAAAGCCCGATTGTGGTAGAACTGGCCGAGTTACCCGTCATTTGCGGTGACGCTACGCAATTGCGCCAGGTCATTCACAACCTGCTGCAAAACGCGCAAGACGCAGTGGCCGAGGTCGAACACCCGCGCGTGCATCTCGAAACAAGGACAGTAGAATACGGCGACCCTGATGCTGCGGGCAAAGTCCGCGTAGCAGTCCGCCTGACTGTTTCCGACAATGGCCCCGGTTTTTCTGCACGAATTCTGACGCGCGCCTTTGAGCCTTATGTCACCACCAAGGCCAAAGGCACCGGGCTTGGGCTGGCGATGGTTAAAAAAATTGTCGATGAGCACGGGGCGCGCATCGACATTCGTAACCGGCTTAAAGCGGGCGATGTAATTGAAGGCGCGCAGATTTCTATTCTTTTTCTTCAACTGGCAAACGATCCGCCCCCTCCAGGCAGCGGACCGCAGTCGCAACACGACAGTGTCGCAACAGTAAAAGCGACCGTGAAAACAAGGGCAGCATAAATGGCAACCATCCTGGTGGTAGACGATGAAATGGGCATCCGGGAATTGCTCTCGGAGATTCTCAGCGACGAAGGACACGTCGTAGAAGCCGCAGAAAACGCACAGGAAGCGCGTAACTTCCGCGTACGCCAGGAACCGGATCTGGTGCTGCTGGACATCTGGATGCCCGATACCGATGGCGTCACGCTGCTCAAGGAGTGGGCGGCACAAGGGCTGCTGACGATGCCGGTCATCATGATGTCTGGTCACGCGACCATCGACACTGCCGTTGAAGCAACCCGTATTGGCGCGCTCAACTTCCTCGAAAAACCCATCGCGCTGCAAAAGCTGCTGAAGGCCGTCGAACTCGGCCTGAACCGCCAGGGTGCTCCTGCGCCGATACCTGAACCAGAAGCCCCGGCACCGGCACCGCCGCCGGTCAATCCCGCGCTGGTCCCATCCGCGGCGGTACTGCCGCAACTGGTCAGCACCGATGGCGCGCCAGGACGAATCAGCCCAGACCAGACCACCGCGATTCCATTCGATATCCCGCTACGCGATGCACGCGACGCATTTGAACGAGCCTATTTCGAATACCACCTCGCCCGTGAAAACGGCAGCATGACGCGCGTGGCGGAAAAAACCGGACTCGAACGCACCCACTTGTATCGCAAGCTCAAACAGCTCGGAGTCAATCTAGCGATCAGCAGGCCCGTTAAAAATGTTGATGCGGCCAAGAGCGAATAACCTGGCCGAATAGCCTGGTCCGAAACCTGGCCTGAAGCCCGCCGATAAATTTTCAAAGAGAGCTTGAGCGCCGCAAAGTGCTTTGATATACTCTCGCTTCTTCATTGGCCCGGTAGCTCAGTTGGTAGAGCAGCGGATTGAAAATCCGCGTGTCGTTGGTTCGATTCCGACCCAGGCCACCAAGATTCAGCCCCAGGAAATTCGCCAGAATCCTGGGGCTTTTCCTTTTTCGGGAAATACTTTCTTGCCGCGCCCGGTACCCCGCGCGGCAACGCGCTTCCGGAGCGCGTGATAAAATCCCGCGAACTCAAGGACTTGCTTGGCTCTTCAAGCAAGTCCTGTTTCATTTACAGCACTACAGCACTTGGGGCTCAGCTCACTGAACCGCCCTCACCGGGTATTTCATTTCCCTCAGCAGTGCGCATAACGCCTCATCCACGGAGTTTTTGGTGACTCGCAAAGACGCGAAAAATAGCGCTCTGGTGCTCTTTTCTGGCGGCCAGGATTCAGCAACCTGCCTTGCCTGGGCGCTTGACCGCTATGAAACCGTCGAAACGCTCGGTTTCGATTACGGCCAGCGGCACCGCGTCGAACTTGCTTGCCGTGACACGCTCCGCCACGCGATCCCCCGTGCATTCCCGGCCTGGGCCCCGCGCCTCGGTGCCGATCACATGATCGACCTGTCTGTGCTCGGTGCCATCAGCGACACCGCGATGACCCGCGCGATCCAGATCGAAGCAACCGCCAGTGGCTTGCCGAACACCTTCGTGCCTGGCCGTAACCTGATGTTCATGACCATCGCCGCCGCCGTGGCTTACCGCCGTGGCTTGCAGGTGCTGGTCGGCGGCATGTGCGAAACCGATTTCTCTGGTTACCCCGACTGCCGCGACGACACCATGAAAGCGCTGCAAGTCGCGCTGAACCTCGGCATGGATCGCCGCTTTGTACTAAGCACGCCACTGATGTGGCTCGACAAGGCGGACACCTGGCGGCTCGCCCACGAACTAGGCGGCGACGCGCTGGTTGAACTGATTCGCGTCGAAACGCACACCTGCTATACCGGCGAGCGCACAGAGTTGCACGCATGGGGCTACGGTTGTGGCGCATGCCCTGCCTGCCAGTTACGCCAGCGCGGCTACGACGCCTATCTGAGTGGCGGCCAGGTCACCGAGCCGGCTTAAAGCCCAGTGAACCCCGCCAAACCATCGCTCCAGACGCACACACTTTCACGAAGTATTGGGTAACCGCAGCATGACTTACGCCGTCAAAGAAGTTTTCTACACCTTGCAGGGCGAAGGCGCGAACGCCGGACGTCCGGCGGTGTTTTGCCGGTTCGCAGGCTGCAATTTATGGTCAGGGCGTGAGGAAGACCGCGAGCAAGCAGTCTGCCGCTTTTGCGATACCGACTTCGTCGGCACCGATGGTGAAAATGGCGGCAAATATCGCAGCCCGGATGAACTCGTCGCCCAAATCGCAGGACTTTGGCCCCCGGGTGAAGGTCAACGCTTTGTTGTGTGTACCGGCGGCGAGCCGATGCTGCAGCTCGATGCCGCTCTGATCGACGCCTTGCACGCCGCACAGTTTGAAATCGCTATCGAAACCAACGGCTCACTGCCCGTGCCCAATACCATCGATTGGATCTGCGTCAGCCCCAAGGCCGATGCGCCACTGGTGGTCACGCGTGGCAACGAGCTGAAGGTGGTAATTCCGCAAGATAACCAGCGCCTGGCCGATTACGCCCAGCTCGATTTTGAGTATTACCTCGTCCAGCCCATGGACGGCCCCTCACGCGACATCAACACCAAGCTCGCCATCGACTGGTGCAAACGCCACCCACAATGGCGGCTGTCGATGCAAACCCACAAGTATCTGAACATTCCCTGATTGATCGTGCTAACCATTACCCGAAAACTCGAGTTCGACGCAGGCCATCGCATTCCTGATCACCGTAGCCAGTGCTGCAACCTGCACGGCCATCGTTACGTGCTCGAAGTCACCCTGCAAGGTGATCTGGTCGAAACCGAAGGCGCGCCTGATCGCGGCATGGTGATGGATTTTGCTGACGTCAAAGCACTCGCCAACACGCATCTGGTAGACCTCTGGGATCACGCATTTCTAGTCTATGCAGGCGATACGCAAGTGCGCGGCTTTCTGGACTCGATGCCCGGTCACAAAACCGTGGTGCTCGACTGCATTCCGACGGTCGAAAATCTGGCGATAGTCGCGTTCGACATTCTGGCGAAGGTGTATGACGCGCACTATGGCGTCAATCTGCGCCTGCAGCATCTACGTCTGTACGAAACGCCCAATTGCTGGGCCGACATCGTGCGCGACCCACAGAGCTAAAACCCGCGTCGCACCCCCAGGCATTAGCTCTGCATCAAGCGCTTTTGCCGCGCGACATTCATGATGAGCCCCGCCGCCACGCCCAACGTGGTCAATGCGGTGCCGCCATAACTCATAAACGGTAACGGCACGCCAACCACTGGCAAAATCCCGCTCACCATGCCGATATTGACGAACGCATAGGTGAAGAACGCCATCGTGAGCGAACCCGCCAGCAAGCGTCCGAAAAGTGTCGCGCCGTTCGCCGCGATGTACAGCCCGCGCGCAATCAGCGCCATATACAGCACCAGCAGCACGACCCCGCCTACCAGCCCGAACTCCTCGGCGTACACCGCAAAAATAAAGTCGGTATGTTTCTCGGGAATAAATTCGAGGTGGGCCTGCGTCCCCTTCAGCCAGCCCTTGCCGATGGTGCCGCCCGAGCCAATGGCAATCACTGCCTGAATCGTATGAAAGCCTTTTCCAAGCGGATCCGAAGTCGGATCAAGCAGTGTGCAAACACGGTGCTTCTGGTAGTCATGCAACATCGGCCAGGTCACATCCGGCTGGCAGATCCGATCCTGAAACACCGCGACTGAACCCACCGCCAGCACCCCGGCGACCAGCACCGGTACGATCAGCCGGAAACTCAGCCCAGCGAAATAAATCACGAAAAAACCAGCGGCAAACACCAGCACCGACGTGCCCAAGTCAGGCTGCTTGGCGATCAAGCCAACCGGCAAGCCAAGAATCACAATGCCCATCAGATAGTCGTACCAGCGCATCACGCCTTCGCGGCGTTGGTAATACCACGCCAGCATCAGCGGCGTGGCGATCTTCATGATCTCGGAAGGCTGAATCACAACGCCGACATTGATCCAGCGTTTGGCCCCTTTGCGCGTCAGACCGAACAACGCCACCGCCACCAGCAACGCAATGCCAAAGGTATAAAGCGGGACCGCGAAACGCATCAGCGTGGTGGACGGCACATTGGCCAGCGCCCACATCAACACGAAGGTCAGCATGATGTTGCGCAACTGGTCTTCGACCCGGCCCGGCACGTCCAGGCTGGCGCTATACAGCGTGACGATGCCAGCCGACAGCAGCAAAAACACGATCAGCGCGAGCGGACCATCGAAGCCTGCGAACATTCGCTTAATGCGGACGAACCAGGCACGCTTGTCAAAGTGCATGGGTTTTCCTTATTCGGCAGCCGAGCCGTTGACTGCCACAGCAGAGGCCGGCGTGCCGGCCACGCGTGGTTTATGAAGGCCGGATTTACGCGGAACCAGGATTCTTGCTGGTGCCGCCGCTCCCCCGGCCGTGGCCGGTGCATCCTGTGACGGCAAGGAAGCAGAAACCGGAGCTGCCGATGTCGATGCAGCCGATGCCGCTGCCGTAGGAGCCCCCCCGCCCACGGCGCGACCCACGCCAGGCTGAGGCAACGGCAGCGCCTTGAAACCAGCCGCAACGGGGGTCGGCAGACCAGTGGCTTCGGGCACATTGCCCGTCACCGGCACCGATACCGCCTCGGTAGCGGACGCAGCGGCAGCCACGGCCGCGGCTTCCGCACCCGGCTTCAAGCGCTCAACCAGATAAAAATCCAGCACCCGGCGCGCGATAGGGCCCGCTGCCTGCGCGCCCCAGCCGCCGTTTTCGACAATCAGCGCGACGGCGATCGTGGGATGTTCGACTGGTGCAAAAGCGATAAACAACGCGTGGTCACGCAAGCGTTCGGCAATCGCATGGCTAAGATACTTGCCGCCCTGCAGCGAATACACCTGTGCCGTGCCGGTCTTTCCGGCGGAGGTATACGGCGCGTTGGCGAACACCTTGTAACCCGTGCCAGACGGATTCATGTTCACGTTTTCCATGCCGCGCTTCACCACATCAATATCGGCTTGCGTCACGTCGATCCGGCCGCTTTCTTTTGGCACGGTCAGATGGGTGCCGCGTGTCAGCGGGTTTTCCACCTCTTTCACCAGATGCGGCTTCATCAGCACGCCGTCATTGGCGAGCGTCGCGGTGGCGTGAGCCAGTTGCAGGATCGTGAAAGAGTTGTAGCCCTGGCCGATGCCAAGGCTAATCGTTTCGCCTTCGTACCAGCGCTGCTGTTCTGGCTTGCGGTAAGCCTTGCGCTTCCATTCGGTCGAAGGCAGGATGCCGCGCGCCTCACCCGCGATATCAATTCCGGTCAGTTGACCAAAACCCCATGGCTTCATAAAAGCCGCCATCGCGTTCACGCCAAGGTCGTGCGCCAGCATGTAGAAATACGTGTCGTTGGAGACCATGATCGCGCGGTTCATGTCAATCCAGCCCTGCCCCTGCGGCACGTCGTTGCGGAACGTATGACCGCCCAGCGTGTACGAGCCCGGGTCCTGGAAGCCCCAACCAGGCGTGCGCTTGTGCAGCCGCAATGCCGCCAGCGCCATGAACGGCTTGTAGGTCGAACCCGGGGGATATGTGCCATGCAATGGCCGGTTGAGCAGCGGATGATCCGGCGAGTTGTTCAGTTCATCCCATGTCTGCTGGTCGATGCCATCCACAAACGAATTCGGATCAAAACTCGGCGCGGAAACAAACGCGAGCACATCTCCCGTAGCCGGCTCAATGGCGACCAGCGCACCGCGCCGCCCAGCAAAAGCCTGCTCCGCTACCTGCTGCAAACCAATATCGAGCGACAGCACGAGGTTGTTGCCCGGCGTCGCCTGCGTCCGCGACAGCGTGCGAACTGGCCGCCCGCCCGCAGTCACTTCCACTTCTTCGAAACCAGTCTGCCCGTGCAGCTCAGTTTCGTAGCTCTGCTCAACGCCAACCTTGCCGATGTAATCGGTGCCTTTGTAATTGTTCGCATCGAGCCGGGGATCAAAATGCTCCGAATCGAGGTCGTTCTGATCGCTGGCATCGTCGATACGCTGCTGGTCACGCTGCGAGATCCGGCCGATGTAGCCAATCACGTGCGCCGCCGTGGTGCCCAGCGGGTACTGGCGGAATAGCCGCGCCCGCACTTCGACGCCAGGAAAACGAAACCGCTGCGCCGTGAAGCGAGCCACTTCTTCATCAGTCAGCCGGGTACGGATTGGCAGGCTCTCGAAGTTTTTCGAATCTTCCTGCAGCTTTTTGAAGCGACGCCGGTCTCGGGCGTCAATTGAGATCACCGTCGCTAGCTGGTCGATGGTGCTTTCCAGCGAATCGTTGAGTTTTGATGGGGTGATTTCGAGCGTATAAGCCGAATAATTTTTTGCCAGCACCACCCCGTTGCGATCGACGATGATGCCGCGATTGGGCACAATCGGCGCAACCGAAATGCGGTTTTCGTTGGCCTGTAACGCGTACTTGCTGTAGTGCCAGACCTGCAGATAAAAAAAGCGAAAGGCAATCAGCCCAAAGCAGATGAACACGAACACGCCCGCCGCCGCCACCCTCAGGCGAAACTTCGACAGTTGTTGCTGGGTGTCCTTGAACTCAGTCATGCGGGCAAATGAAAAACAGTGCGGGTTTCAGTTCCCAGCCAGGCGTCGCGCGATGGCGGCCAGACTGAGCGGCCCGGGGCAACGAAGACGCTTTCAATGGAATTTCCGGTGCTCAAAGGCTAGATGGGACGGGTGTCGTCCGGATCGGCCGGACGGCGCTGCGGCATCAGCAGCAACAAACTGGCGAGCGGCCATAACGCCGCCTCGACAAAGCCATCAATCAGATAACCCCAGCCAGGAAATGCCGCGCCCGTCAGCAGGCGAATCACAAATGGCACGATCTGGGCGATCACCAGCAATGGCATGACGGCGAAGATTTGCAGTGGCAACGGAATCCACAGCACCCGGCGGTGAATCATGATCGCGCCGTAAGACAGCAGCGTATAAGCCAGCGCGTGTTCGCCAAGCAAGCTGGCGTTATGCACATCCATCAACAGCCCAAGCAGGAACGCGAGCCCCATGCCGACCTTGCGCGGCTGATGCACGTTCCAGAACAGCAACACCAGCGCGACAAAATCCGGCACCCCCACGAGGCGGCCCCATGGCATCAGGTTCAGCAGGAATGCAGCCGCCAGACTGAAGGCAATGAAATAAGGATTAACTGGTTGCAGGATGTATTGCGGACGATTCATGGTGCCGCTCCCGGCGACGGTTGCGGATTGGTCGCGGGCGGCACCGATGGATGCCCTGATGGATGCCCTGAGCTGGCGCGGGTAGCCGCCGCAGCGGCGGTGCTGCCCGGAGCGGGTACCGCTTGCGGCGGTTTTTTAGTTGGGGTTAGGGCTGGAGCTGGAGCTAATGCCTTGTCAGCGGCAGGCGCTTTATCCGCTGGCTGCTTGCCAGCTAGCGCTTTTGCCGCCTTGCTGATCGGCTGGGCAGCGGCGAGCGCTGCTTTGTCTGGTGTTTTGACGTTGCGTTTGTTTTTTGCGTCTTTTTCGGCGGCCATGGCATCAGGTACTTCCGGACGCGGCGGCACGTCATTCTGGTAGTGCAGCACCAGCAACTGACGCGCGCCACGCACGGGTGCCACCGGCATGCAGACCACCCGGGCAAACGCGGTATCCGCTTGCTTATCGACCCGGATCACTTTGGCCACCGGCAGCCCCGGTGGATAAATTCCATCCAGACCACTCGTCACCAGCTCATCACCCGCCAGCACATCAGCGCTGATCGGCACAAAACGTAAATCAAGCGAATCGCCCTTCGGCGTGCCGTAAATCACGCTACGCAGCCCCGTGCGCACGATCTGCACAGGCACGGCCTGGTCTTTGTCAGTCAGCAACGTCACCTCAGCCTGAAGCGGAAAGACCCGCGTCACCTGACCGATCACACCATCCTCACTCACCACCGGCGAGCCTTCCCGGATGCCTTGCTGCGTGCCCCGGCCGATCACCACCTTTTGTGTGAATGGATCGCGCGTGTCGTACTGGATTTCTGCGGGAATCGCTTGCGTCGTGGTGCGCTGGGACAGTTGCAGCAAGCTGCGCAAATGGGTGTTTTCCGCGCCGACCTGGGTCGCCTCGTGCGCTTGCTGGGCCAATTGCAGATTTTGTGCGCGGAGTTTTTCGTTCTCATGACGCAGCGTGGCGCTGGTCACAGCCAGATCAGCCGCGCCCATGAACATGTCGCGCGGCACTAGCGCCGCGCGCTGCAACGGATAAAGACTCGCACCGAGAATGCCGCGAGCGATTTCAAGCGTCTTGAAACGCGCGTCAGATACCAGCAGAGCAAGCGCAAGCAGCACAAAAAAGATCAGCCGCGCCAGCGCGGACGGACCTTGTTTGAACAGAGGCGGCGGACTGTAATCCATGGTCTGCGCCGGGGGCGTGAGCGGTTGGGGGAATGCGGTGCGAAAACCGCATTCAGCGCGCGGCGGCTGTGGGAATCAGCCGGTAGGTCCGCGACGCTGGCATAAAGAAAGGTTCTCTTTACTCGTAAGAGAAGATGCTGCCGAGCTTGTCCATACGTTCGAGCGCCATTCCGGAGCCCCGCACCACGCATGTCAAAGGATCTTCGGCGACTAGCACCGGCAAACCGGTTTCTTCGGCAAGCAGGCGGTCGAGATCACGGAGCAACGCACCACCGCCTGTCAGCATCATGCCGCGCTCAGCGATGTCCGCGCCGAGCTCTGGCGGGGTTTGTTCAAGTGCGATTTTTACTGACGAAACGATCTGGTTTAGCGGATCGGTCAGTGCTTCGAGGATTTCGTTGCTGGAGATGGTGAAGCTGCGCGGAATGCCTTCCGACAGGTTACGGCCCTTGACTTCCATTTCTTTGACTTCAGAACCCGGGAAGGCGGAGCCGATTTCTTTCTTGATTGCTTCGGCGGTTTGTTCGCCGATCAGCATGCCGTAATTGCGGCGGATGTAATTGACGATGGCTTCGTCAAACTTGTCGCCGCCAACCCGGACCGAACCTTTGTACACAATGCCGCCGAGCGAAATCACGCCGACTTCGGTCGTGCCGCCGCCGATATCCACCACCATCGAACCCGTGGCTTCAGATACGGGCAGGCCCGCGCCGATGGCCGCAGCCATTGGCTCTTCGATCAGATACACCTGGGAAGCACCAGCACCGTGCGCAGCTTCCTTGATCGCGCGCCGCTCAACCTGGGTTGAGCCACACGGCACGCAGATAATGATGCGCGGTGACGGGGAAAACATGCGGGATTCGTGAGCGGTCTTGATGAACTGCTTGATCATCTGCTCAGTGACCGTGAAATCGGCGATCACGCCGTCTTTCATTGGCCTGATCGCCTCGATATTGCCGGGCACCTTGCCAAGCATCTGCTTGGCTTCCTTGCCGACTGCCTGAATGGTTTTCTTGCCATTCGGACCGCCTTCCTGGCGGATGGATACGACTGACGGTTCGTCAAGAACGATGCCCTTGCCACGCATGTAAATCAGCGTGTTGGCGGTGCCAAGGTCAATCGCCAGATCGTTGGAGAAGTAGCTGCGCAAAAAACCGAACATTCAAAATCCTGTCTCGCTTGGGGCCGGGCGACGCAATCAATGCGCCGGGAGGCAGCGGAAAAAGTAACGGCCTCAGCCGGGCTCAAATCAGACTCGTGCCAGGCACGAGCAGAAAATAACGCCACAGAAAACTTGAAGCCGCGAGGGAATCTACCGGGGGCCAGAACAACGCCTATGCTGTCGGGCCAGCACGCTGTGCCAGCTTCATACCAGCCAGACACTGTGCTGCATTCAGGCTGCCAGTACCGCATTGACCGCATTGAATATCGAATACAAATTGCAAATGCTTCGAGCTTCGAATACTGCCTGCGTAGCAGACTCTGAACGATTTGCAGCGAAATGGTTCAGAAAAGCCCTGATAAGCCGGTCCGGGTTTTGGGTCGAACGCGTAATGATACCTTATAATTTCGCCTCATTTAAAGGAAACGGGCGGCACTTTTCGCCTTCGCTGGCCCCTTTTCCAAGGGTCCGCACCCCTCACCCAACGCGCAGCCAATGGCCAGTTTTCCGCCAGCAGCCGCCAGACACTTTTCCGGTGACCGCATGTCTTTGACCCTAACCGATGTGGAACGCATCGCGCATCTCGCGCGGCTTGAGCTCCCGGATGCCGAAGCTGGCCCGATGCTCGACCAGCTCAATGCTTTCTTTGGCCTCGTCGAACAGATGCAGGCTGTCGACACCGCAGGCATCGCGCCGCTGGCCCATCCAATTGAACAAATCGAGGACGTCGCCTTGCGTTTGCGCGACGACGCCGTCACGGAAGCCGTCGACCGCGCCGCGCTTCAACAGCCCGCACCCGCTGTCGAAGATGGCCTGTACCTCGTGCCCCGGGTGATCGAGTAAGCCAGTCAGCGCCCGCACCGGGCGGCCCAACGCGGTGTTTTGCTACACGGGCGGCACCCGATATGCACCGCCACGCCGCCAGCACCAACAGCCTTGACAGCGCCAGCCTTCGCGCCCATTACCCCTTTTCACGGCAGCGCCTTGACGCTGCCGCGCTCTTCAGGAACCACGCACCATGCACGAAAAAAACCTGACCGAGCTGCGTGCCGCTCTCGCGGCCAAGGAATGTTCCGCCGTCGAACTCGCGCAGCATTACCTCCAGCGGATCAACGCGGCCACTCATCTGAATGCGTTTATTCAGGTTGACGCCAGCCTCACGCTCGCCCAGGCCAAAGCCGCCGACGCGCAACTGGCCGATGGCAGCGCTGGCCCGCTGACCGGCATCCCGATCGCCCACAAAGACGTCTTCGTCACGCGCGGCTGGCACGCCACGGCGGGCTCGAAAATGCTCGCAGGCTACACCAGCCCGTTCGATGCCACCGTGGTTGAGCGGCTGCAGCGCGCGGGCATGGTGTGCGTCGGCAAGACCAACATGGACGAATTTGCAATGGGCTCGTCCAACGAAAATTCGTTTTTCGGCCCAGTGCGTAACCCGTGGGATCAGGCCGCCGTGCCTGGCGGGTCATCGGGCGGGTCGGCCGCTGCTGTGGCCGCGCGCCTGGCACCCGCCGCCACCGGCACGGATACTGGCGGCTCGATTCGCCAGCCCGCGTCGTTTTCCGGCATTACCGGCATCAAGCCCACCTATGGACGCGTCTCGCGTTACGGCATGATCGCGTTCGCCTCGTCGCTCGACCAGGGCGGCCCCATGGCGCAAAGCGCCGCCGATTGCGCGCTACTGCTCAATGCCATGGCCGGATTCGATGAGCGCGATTCAACCAGCCTCACCCGCGCCGACGAAAATTACGCGCGCTATCTCGGCCAAGCCTGGTCCACGCCTTCTTCCGCCAACACCAGCCAGTCAAGCGATGCCAGCAAGCCGCTGGCAGGCCTGCGCATCGGCCTGCCGCGAGAATATTTCGGCGCGGGCCTCAGCGACGAAGTGCGCAGCGCCATCAATGCCGCGCTCAAGCAATACGAAGCGCTCGGCGCGACGCTCGTCGACGTCTCGTTGCCCAAAACCGAGCTGTCGATTCCGGTCTATTACGTGATCGCCCCCGCCGAAGCCTCGTCCAATCTCTCGCGCTTCGACGGCGTGCGCTATGGCCATCGCGCCGCGCAGTACACCGATCTCACCGACATGTATCAGAAGTCGCGCGCCGAAGGCTTCGGCGCTGAGGTCAAACGCCGCATTCTGGTAGGGGCCTATGTGCTGTCGCACGGCTACTACGACGCGTATTACCTTCAGGCGCAAAAAATTCGCCGCATCATCGCCCAGGATTTTCAGCAGGCCTTCGCCCAGTGCGACGTCATCATGGGCCCGGTCGCGCCATCCGTCGCGTGGGATCTGGGCGCTAAAGGCGATGACCCGGTGCAGATGTATCTGGCCGATATCTACACACTGTCAGTCAGCCTGGCTGGCCTGCCCGGCATGAGCGTGCCATGCGGCTTCGGTAGCGGCGCGAATGCCCAGCGGCCAGTTGGCTTGCAAATCATTGGCAACTATTTCAGCGAAGCACGGATGCTTCAGGTGGCGGATGCGTTCCAGCGCAGCACGGATTGGCATCGTCAAATGCCATCGGCCACGGCATCGCAGGAGAAAAAATAATGCAATGGGAAGTCGTCATTGGTCTTGAAACCCACGCGCAACTCTCGACGGTTTCGAAGATTTTCTCGGGCGCGGCGACACAGTTCGGCGCGCAACCCAACACCCAGGCCTGCCCGGTGGATCTGGCCTTGCCCGGCACCCTGCCAGTGATGAATCGCGGCGCGGTAGAGCGGGCAATCCGCTTTGGCCTCGCCACGGGGGCGACGGTCGCACCGCGCAGCATTTTCGCGCGCAAGAATTACTTTTATCCCGATCTGCCGAAGGGCTATCAAATCAGCCAGTTTGAAATTCCGGTAGTGCAAGGCGGCCAGGTGACGATTCAAGTGCCCGCCAACGACAAAACCGGTAGCGCTGCCTACGAAAAAACCATCAACCTGACTCGCGCCCACCTTGAAGAAGATGCGGGTAAATCGCTGCACGAAGATTTCGCGGGCATGACCGGCATCGACCTGAACCGCGCGGGCACGCCACTGCTGGAAATCGTCACCGAGCCCGAAATGCGCAGCGCGGCCGAAGCCGTGGCTTACGCCAAAGCGCTGCACGTCCTGGTGGTGTGGCTGGGCATCTGCGACGGCAACATGCAGGAAGGCTCGTTTCGCTGTGATGCCAATGTTTCAGTGCGCCCCGTCGGGCAAGCCGAATTCGGCACACGTGCGGAAATCAAAAACCTCAATTCATTCAGGTTTCTTGAAGAAGCCATCCAGTACGAAGTGCGACGTCAAATCGAACTGATCGAAGACGGCGGCACCGTGGTGCAGGAAACGCGTCTGTATGACCCGGACAAACGTGAAACCCGCTCGATGCGCAGCAAGGAAGACGCGCACGATTACCGCTATTTCCCCGACCCTGACCTGATGCCGCTGATGATCGACGCGGCATGGATCGCGCGAGTGCAAGACGCCATGCCCGAATTGCCTGCCGCGATCCAGGCGCGCTTCGTCACGCAATATGGCCTCACGCCCTACGATGCGGGCGTGCTGACTTCCAGCAAAGCGCTGGCGGCGTATTACGAAGCGGTGGTGCTCAAAGCCGGCGCGGCGCAAGCCAAGGCTGCGGCGAACTGGGTCGCAGGCGAAGTGTCATCGCAACTGCACCGCGATGCGCTGGATATCGCCCACAGCCCAGTCAGCGCAGTACAACTGGCGCTGCTGCTGCAACGCGTGGCGGACGGCACTATCTCGCACAAGATCGCCAAGGATATTTTCCTCACGATCTGGGAAGAGAAAGCCACTGACGACACCGCCGCCGACCGCATCATCGAAGCCCAGGGCCTGAAGCAGATTTCAGACACCGGGGCGCTGGAAGCGATCATCGACGAGGTGCTCGCGGCCAATCAAAAATCGGTCGAAGAATTCCGCGCGGGCAAGGAAAAAGCCTTTAACGCGCTGATCGGCCAAGCCATGAAAGCCACCAAAGGCCGGGCCAATCCGCAGCAAGTCAACGATCTGCTCAAGAAGAAGCTGGCCTGATTTTTTGATTCTTTGGCGGGGTGCGGGGTGCGATGCATCAGGCGGCAAATGGCCTCACAGCGGCAGCAGCGCACCACGCGCAGCTGCCGCGCCTCGGCGCAATACGGTGCCTGCACCGGCCACAGCGCCCACGCAACTACCATGCATCAACACGCCTCAGCGGCGAATAAGCGCCCCGCCTCTGCAATGCGCTCACAGACATCCAACCGTGATACGGCTCACCGGTCTGCCCGCTGAACCCGACACTCTCCTCTGCAATAAGGCAAAGACATGCTGCGCGTCATCACCGCCAATCTGAACGGCATCCGCTCTGCGGCTAAAAAAGGCTTCTTCGAATGGTTTGGCGCGCAAAACGCCGACATCGTATGCGTCCAGGAAATCAAATGCGCGCAAGACGACATGACCCCTGAGTTTCTGGCTCCGCATGGCTTCACGGGCTACTTTCAGCACGCAGTCAAAAAGGGCTATAGCGGTGCGGGGGTCTATACCCGTCACGAACCGGATGAAGTCATCATCGGCTTCGGCAGCGCAGAGTTCGACGCCGAAGGACGTTACGTCGAAGTGCGCTTCGGCAAGCTGTCGGTGGTGTCGGTGTACGTGCCGTCGGGTTCAAGCGGGGACCTGCGGCAGCAGGCGAAATACCGCTTCATGGCGGAATTCATGCCGCATCTCGCGGAACTCAGCCGCGAGCGCGAAGTGGTGTTGTGCGGCGACGTCAACATCGTGCACAAGGAAATCGACATCAAGAACTGGAAAAGCAATCAGAAGAACTCTGGCTGCCTGCCCGAAGAACGAGCATGGCTGACAACACTGTTTGATGAAGTCGGCTATGTGGATGTGTTCCGCACCCTGGACCAGCGGCCCGAGCAATACACCTGGTGGAGCAACCGGGGCCAGGCATATGCAAAAAATGTGGGCTGGCGCATCGACTATCAGATCGCTACTCAGGGCATCGCCAGCACAGCCAAAGCCACTGAGGTGTTCCGCGAGATCAAGTTCAGCGACCATGCGCCGCTGACCGTGGATTACGACTTTGCCATCACCCGCTAGCGCGGCGCGGGCGGCGAATGGCGGGTAGCGCACTCCGCACCGCGACGCGCCGCGCCGCCCGTTGTACTGATGTGACTCGAAAACCTGGCTACTAACTGCGCCCCGAGGCCAGCGTGGTTTTCCAGGGGGCAATCCAGAACAGCAGCACCATGCCGGGAAGCGCCAGCGCGGTACAGGCGATGAAGTAATCGAACCAGCCAATCTGCGCCACCACATAACCGCTCGCCGCTGACGCCAGGGTGCGGGGCACCGAAGCCAGGCTGGTGAACAACGCGAATTGTGTCGCGGTATAACGCGGATCGGTGGTGCTGGCGATATACGCCACGAACGCGGCCATGGTCAGCCCGGTGGTGAAAGTTTCGAAGCCATACACCAGCGCCAGTGCCAGCGAGCGTGGATCAAACTGCACCGTCCAGTGAACCCCCACCAGCGCCAGCAAACGCGTCAACGCTTCGCTCGACATCACCGCGACGTCGTAGAGCGCAGCCAGCCCTGGCGAGGCGGGCCCCAGATGCGCCAGCCACGCGAAACCCAGCGTCGACACCATCTGCAGCGCACCGAAAATCCACAGCCCACGGCCAATGCCGATACGCATCATCCAGATGCCACCGATAATCCCGCCCGCGAGGCTCGCGCCAAACGCCGTGGTTTTCGCAATCACGCCAATCTGCGTGCGCGAAAAGCCGATATCCAGAAAGAACGACGTAGAAAGCGTCGTCGCCATGGTGTCGCCTAACTTGTACAAAAAGATAAAACCCAGCACAAACAACGCACCGCGCCAGCCATCACGCTGAATGAATTCTTTAAACGGCAGCACGATTGCTTCACGCAGGTTTTTTGGCGGCACGCCATGCACCTCTGGCTCACGCACCACCAGCGTCAACACCATGCCGGGCAGCATGAACAACGCGGTCACAACAAACACCGTGGACCACGGCAGATGGTCCGACAAGATCAGCGCGAGCGACCCCGGCACGAGCGCGGCGACTTTGTACGCATTAACGTGAACGGCGTTGCCCAGCCCCTGCTGGGTATCGGTCAGCAACTCGCGCCGGTAGGCGTCGATCACCACGTCCTGGCTCGCGCCAAAAAACGCCACTAGCGCGGTCAGCGCCGCCACGGTCCAGATCGAGTCTCGCGGCGAGACAAACCCCAGCGAGGCAATCGCACCCGCCACCAGAATTTGCGTCGCCAGCATCCAGCCACGCCGCCGCCCTGGCCGCCAGCCAGGAAAACGCGGCACGTAGCGATCCATCAGCGGTGCCCAGAGAAACTTCCAGGTGTACGGAAACTGGATCAGCGCGAAGAGGCCAATCTCTTTCAGATTGACGCCTTCGGAGCGCAGCCATGCCTGCACCAGATACACCAGCGTGAACAACGGCAACCCCGAGGTGAAGCCGAGGAACACGCAGATCAGCATGTTTTTATTCAGGAATGCGCGCCAACCGGTGTGGGCTTCATGCGCGCTTAAGGCGGGGCTTTCGTGCAAAGGAGATGTCATACGGGCAGATCGGGTTAGCGCTGGCTGGGTGCTCAGTTGGATGAGCGGCTAGATGAGCTTTTCCTGACGCGATAAACGGCGAGGCTACCACGCCAGTTCTCACCCCAGCGCACTGCCTGACCATCGTGTAGCGCCACCCGGTCGAGAATTTCGATGCCCACTTCTGGCGCTAACGCTTCGAAATCACGGATGGTCAGCACCCGCACGTTTGGCGTGTTGTGCCACTGGTAGGGCAGCGACTGCGACACCGGCATGCGGCCTCGCAGCACCGACAAACGGTGCGCCCAATAGCCGAAGTTCGGAAACGACACGATGCATTCTTTGCCCACCCGCACCGTCTCGCGCAAGATCGCAGCGGTTTGGTGGATGGTTTGCAGCGTCTGCGACAGGATGGCGAAATCGAAGCTGGCGTCTTCGAACAGCCGCAAGCCATCTTCAAGATTTTGCTGAATCACATTCACGCCGTTGTGCGTCGAAGCCAGCACGCCAGCATCGTTGATCTCGATGCCATAGCCCGTCACATCCAGCTCTTCAGTGAGCAGCGAGAGCAGCGAGCCATCGCCACAACCTAAATCCAGCACCGTCGCGCGCGGCTCCACCCAGCGGGCAATGGCGCGAAAGTCAGGGCGGCTGGCCAGAAAATCGAGTGCGTGCTGGTTCATACGTTGACCTCTCGCGCAATGCGTTCGTAATAGGCGCGCATCAGGTTGTGATAGCGCGGATCGTCGAGCAAAAAGGCGTCGTGCCCGTGCGGTGCGTCGATTTCGGCATACGTCACCTGACGCTTGTGATGCAGCAGCGACTTCGCCAGCTCGCGTGAGCGGGTGGGCGCAAAACGCCAGTCGGTCGAGAAGCTGGCCACCAGATACTTCGCCGTGGTATGCGCCAGCGCCGCCGTCAGATCACCGGCAAAGGCCTTCGCCGGATCGAAGTAATCAAGCGCGCGGGTAATCAGCAAATAGGTATTGGCGTCGAAGTAATCAGCAAATTTATCGCCCTGGTAGCGCAGATACGATTCCACTTCGAATTCGACATCGAAATTGAAGTTGTAATCGTCCACCGCACCTTCGGCGCGCCGCAACGCACGGCCGAATTTTTCGGCCATATCGTCATCGGACAGATACGTGATGTGGCCAATCATCCGCGCCACGCGCAGCCCGCGTTTGGGCTTGACGCCATGGGCGTAGTAATCGCCACCATGAAAATCTGGATCGGACAGAATCGCCGAGCGCGCCACTTCGTTAAACGCGATGTTTTGCGCGGATAGTTTGGGCGTCGATGCCACCACGATGCAATGCGCCACGCGCGCTGGATACATCAGGCTCCACGCTAGCGCCTGCATGCCGCCGAGGCTGCCGCCCATTACTGCTGCAAAGCATTCGATACCGAACGCATCCGCGACGCGCGCCTGGGCATTGACCCAATCTTCCACCGTCACCACCGGAAAGCTCGCGCCATACGGCCGGCCAGTAGCAGGATTCGCGCTCATCGGGCCCGTTGAACCGAAACACGACCCAAGGTTATTCACGCCAATGACGAAGAAGCGGTTGGTATCAAGTGGCTTACCCGGGCCCACCATGTTGTCCCACCAGCCCACCTCTTTGGGCTCGCTGGCATACACCCCGGCCACGTGATGCGACGCATTGAGCGCGTGACACACCAGCACCGCATTGCTGCGCGCGGCATTCAACGTGCCATAGGTTTCGACCATCAGGTCATAGCCCGCGAGCGCGCTGCCGTTTTGCAGCGGCAGCGGCTCGGGGAAATGCATTTTCTGGGGGGTGACGATACCGACTGATTCCATTCATTCCGCCTTCAGACAGGGCGGCTAAATGGCGTCGGCTAAGCGCGGGAGGGAAAAGCTGCGCGGCTGACAACCTCTTTAGCCGCATTTCTAGTGAACCCGGGAGCAATCCAGGCAGGTTCGCGCGCCCGCAATCGAGTCAGCAAATCGGCGCGTCAGCAACAGCGAGGATTCCCGCTGCGCAGGGCAAAACAGGTGGCGAGTATAGCGGAAAGTCAAAAATCGAGACAAGCCTGCGGTGCGGCATCGCTAGCGGTGACGCTAGTGAGATGCCACACCAGATGGGGTTTAGTTGAGTGCCGCGCGATGGCGGAAACGGCGCAGTTGCACTGCGGCGAAGATCAGCAGCACGCCATAAAAAATCGCATAGGCGCCGATCAGCCAGATCAGCGACAACGCGCCTGCGCCTGGGTACATCAGGATGAAAAAGCCCACCACTGCCGACAACAGCCCCGACAGACCGATCACCCACGGATGCGCATTGGCCCGCCGATACTGAATCGCGTACACGATTTCGAACACGCCAATGGCCAGTGCCCACGCGCCAATAATCATCACGAGGATCAACGCGGTCTCACCGGGCCAGAAGAGCGCGATCAGCCCCGCCAGCACGCCCAGCACGCCAACCACGGCATAGGTCCAGCGCCGTGTGCCGCCGCTACCGCGCACCCCGTAGATCAGGGCGAACGCCCCATCAATGATCGCGTAAGCCCCCCAGAACAGCGCCAGCGTAGCGAGCGTGAGGCCCGGCCAGGTGAACGCGAGCACGCCAAACACGATAGCGGCAAGACCGCGAACCGCAAGCCAGCCCCAATGCGCCGTGAGCGCATTCAGACTGGGGGGAAAGGACGACAACATAGGACGATTCATGACGTGGCAACTCCTGATGAACAAGAACAACGCTTTGAAATGGCGGTGGCGCGGTACCTCACCTGATGTACCGCGCCACCGCCGACTTGCAGCAAACCATGACGAACGGATTACTGAGTTACCGGATTACTGCAGGATGAGTCTTAGCTGGGCATCGGCCTGTTCGTCCGGCGCACGCGCGAAGCCGCTACGAACATAGCGATGCCAGCGGCCAATGATGTAGCTCAGCACCAGGCTGGCGCGCAGCGCGGCGTCATAGCCCGCAGGCAGCGGCACAGCCGTTGGCAGTGCAACGGGCACAGCAGCGGGCAGCGCAGGTGCGGCCAGCGCCGTGGCCTCCTGCGCGGCAGAGGCTTCTGCGGCCTCTGCGCGACTGGCCTCCTGCCAGCCGAGCCGCAAGCATTGCTTGAGCGACGCCTCGACACGTTCGAGCAGTTGATTCACGCGCTCGGTCAGACGCGCATGCTCGCCGACTAGCGCCTCGCAGGTCAGCACTCGTGTCATGCCAGGGTTTTTCGCGGCGAAGTGCAGCAGCATCAGCGCGATCGCCCGCGCCTGAAGCACGCCATTTGGCTCTTTGGTGGTGATCTGGTTCACCAGGCCAAAGATGGTCTGCTCGATGAATTCAATCAGCCCTTCGAACATCTGCGCCTTGCTGGCGAAATGCCGGTAGAGCGCGGCTTCGGAAACCTCCAGTTGCGCCGCGAGCGCGGCGGTCGTGATTTTTTCGTTTTTGGGTGTTTCCAGCATCGTCGCTAGCGTCTGCAAAATCTGCACGCGCCGCTCACCTGGCTTGAGCCGTTTCGCACGCACGCCGTTAGCGACGGCTGATCCTGATGGGACATCGTCAAGCTTGCGGGTTGGCGCCATGAGGCATCCTTTCCATCACCGTGGGCGAATTCAGAGGGTCAGGCTCTGAGCGATTTTAACGACTGAATGCGGCGATCAACATAATGCGGCCGGCCGGTTCCGGGCAACCGCGCGGCCCCGCCAGCGGTACGCGCCTTGAGTGGCAGGTGGCCCACGATCCACACGGTGCGGATGCCAAGCCGCCGGTAACGCTTCAAATGCCCCCGCGTGTCTTCAACCAGAATCGCGTCGGACAGCGGCACACGCGCAGCACGCATGGTCTGGCGCAGCATGGCCAGATCCGGCTTGGCACGCCAATGACGGCGCTCGCGCATGTGTTCAATCGCAATCACGCGCTCGAACAGACGGGCAATGCCCAGTTCAGCCAGCACCGCCCGGGCATACGCTTCAGGGGCATTGGTCAGCACGATCTTGCGGCCAGGGAGTGCGGCCAGCAGCCGCGCGAGGCCCCGTTCGCTGCGCAGCATCGAACGCAAGTCAGCAAACGTATGCACGTAGTGCAGGAACTCGTGGGGGTCAACGGGATGGTGGCGCGCGAGGCCGATCAGCGTGGCGCCGTAACGCTGCGTGTAACCCGTGCGCAGCTCATCGGCTTCGGCGCGTTCGAGCTGCAGGGTATCCATGATGTATTGCGTCATCGCGCTGTTGATCGCCGGAAAAATGGCGTGCGTCGCGTGATGCAAGGTGTTGTCGAGATCGAAGAGCCAGACCGGCTGGCCCGCTTCGACCTGAGGACGGCGGCGCGAAGCTGTGCGAGCGCGCCGCCGTGAGTGAATTGAAGGGGGGGTGGGTTTCAATGCGAACGGATCATCGTGCCGAACGGTTGGTCGGTCAGAATCTCAAGCAAAACAGAATGCTCGATCCGGCCGTCAATGATGTGCACCGAGCGCACACCGCTTTTTGCGGCATCGAGTGCCGACGAGATTTTTGGCAGCATCCCGCCGGAGATCGTGCCATCGGCAAAAAGCGCGTCGATTTCGCGGGCGGACAGATCGGTCAGCAGGTTGCCGGCTTTGTCCATCACGCCTGGAATATTCGTCATCATCACGAGCTTTTCGGCGTTCAGCACCACGGCCAGCTTGCCTGCGACGAGATCGGCGTTGATGTTGTACGACAGGCCGTCTACGCCAAAACCTATCGGGGAAATCACCGGGATGAACGCATCGTCCTGCAGCGCCTTGACCACAGCCGGATTAATCGAATCCACCTCGCCCACCTGGCCAATGTCGATGTACTGGCCTGGATGCTCCTGATCCGGCAGCATCAGCTTGCGGGCGTGGATCAGGCCACCGTCCTTGCCTGTCAAGCCAACGGCCTGACCACCGAAATGGTTGATGAGCGTCACGATGTCTTGCTGCACCTCACCGCCCAGCACCCATTCGACGACTTCCATGGTTTCTTCGTCAGTAATGCGCATGCCTTGGACGAAGGTGCCTTGCTTGCCGATTTTCTTGAGCGCCTGATCGATCTGCGGACCACCGCCATGCACGATGACCGGATTAATGCCAACCAGCTTGAGCAAGATGACATCACGAGCGAAGCCCTGCTTCAGCCGCTCTTCAGTCATCGCATTACCGCCGTATTTAATGACCACGGTTTTACCGTGGTATTGGCGGATATAAGGCAGCGCCTCGGCAAGTATTTCTGCCTTCAGGGTGGGCGCAATCTGCGAAAGGGCGGGAAGCTCGGACATGGCGGCTGACTCAGGCACGGACGGTTAAAACAACGGCGGATTGTACAGGAGTAGTGCCTGACAACCGGGTTCAGACAAGGCTGGGTAAAGACCGGCTCAAGCGCTGTCAGAAGATGCGTGCAGGGCTTGAGGCGCAGTCACCGCCACCGATGGCTATCAGCGGCAGAAGCCCGTTCAATATGGTTTTCAGCGCGTATCCGGCATGGCTATGCCGATGCCTGTTGCGCGGCGCATGTCCTTATGTGGCCAACGAAAATGCAGACGGCGCGTGGCATGATGCGCTGCCCTGGCGGACTAGCCCGCCACCGCACGAATACGCCAATAATTCCAATGGTTCCAATGAATCAGCCAGACGCCCCGCCCCACCTCAGCGCTAACCACAACCATTGCGCCAGCTGTGGTGCTGAATTTATCTGTGGCATGAGCATGGCAAAAGCGGAGGCAAGCGTAGAGGCAAGCGCGCCGTTTGCCTGCTGGTGTGAGGCTTTACCGGTGCTTGCGCCAGCGCATCGGCTGGCCGGTACGGGCTGCCTTTGTCCAGCCTGCCTCGCAGCAGAACTGGCTCGCAGCGCTAACCCGCCAGCCCCGCTGAATGACCGCAGCGAGCCAGACTAAACGCCAGATGGCCGGTGCTGCGCCGCCAGTGCGGTGAGGTCCGACTTGACACGCTCGAATACCGGCCCCCACTGCAGAAACTCTGCTTGCCGATACAGCCGTGCAGTGGGATACCACGGGGTGTCTTCGTGCTCCAGCAGCCACGTCCAGTGCGGATTGACATCGAGCAGCACCCAGGTGCGCAGCCCCAGCGCACCACTCAGATGGGCCACTGAGGTACACACCGTAATCACCAGATCAAGCGCGCTGGCAAAAGCCGCTGTGTCATCAAAACTGCGCCATTCCGCGCTGAAATCGACGATCTCAAAGCCCGCCTCACGCGCGGCGGCAACATCTGCTTGCGCACCTGGCTGAAGCGAATAAAACACCACGTTGTCCATGCCGCCGAAGTACTCGGCATAACGCTCCCAACCCACCCGGCGAAACGGATTGCGTTGATGCCTGAGACTGCCGGTCCATGTCAGGCCGACTTTCAGCCGCTTCTCTCCGGCAAGACGCTGACGCCATGCCGCCAGTGCCTCAGGCAGCGGCGCCAGATAAGGCACCTTGGCAGGAATCGTGTCTACGCGCGTGTCGAGTACCAGCGGCGCACTCGCCAGCGAGAGTTCGTAATCGAACGATGGCAGCGCTTCGACTCTGGGATCCGACGAGTAGGCATCCACATATGTGCCCAGGTTGCGTTCAAGCAGCGCGCCCATATGCGCAAATGAATTCCACACAATGCGGCCGCCGTCCCGATGCACCCGCTCGGCGAGCAATGGAATAAAGCGGCAAAACTGCAGCAGATCGCCATCGCCCTGCTCCCCCCAGACCAGCAAGGTTTTGCCCGCAAGCGGCTCACCGCGCCACTGGGCACCCGGTATTGGCGGGCGGTTGCCGCGAAGCTCCTCTGCACCGAGCCAGCGTGCCTCATGCGTCAACCAGCCTTCGGCGTAATTTCCGCGGACCAGTTGCAGCAGCGACAGATTCAACCGGTATATCGCTTCATCTGGCACAAGCTCAGAAGCGTGCCGCGCACAGCGCTCGGCCTCCTCCCAAAGCTGCGCTTCTTTCAGCACCAGCGAATAGTTGTTTAGCGCTTTCAGATGATCGGGATCGAGTTCGAGCGCGCGACGCCCATCCTCCAGCGCCCTCGGCAAATCCCCGCTCTCGCGTCTCACACCCATCAGGTTGGCCAGAACGTCGACATCCGTTGGGTCAGTCTGGGCGGCGCTTTCGAGCATCTGGAGCCTTACCGCCACGCTCTCGCCCACCACCTGAAGGGCAGATGCCAGGTTATTGCGCAACTTGGGATGATCGGGGTTCAATTCGAGCGCGCGCTGGTAGGGTGCCAGCGCCTCGGCATGCAGCCCGGCCAGTTGCAGCAGATAGCCATGTAAAAACTGTGCCGCCACGCTGTCCGGCCGCATGCTGGCCAGACTGCCAATCACCTTCAGCGCAGCGTCTTGCTGTTGATCCCTGGACAGTTGTAAGGCCAGCGCTTCGAGGTCAGCGTCAGCAACTGGATGGAAATAGCTCGCCGCTTGCAGCCAGGTCGCGCAGACCTCGGCGCGCCCTTGTTGCTGCGCTTCGTCAGCATGATTCAGGAACGCGGTGAAGATGGGCAAGCCAGAGTAGTTAGCGTCAGATGAAGACATAGAAAGTCAGATAAGAAGGCATAGAAAATCAGATAAATATGCAATGCCTAAGGGCATTTCCCAGAAAATTTCTCGGAAACACCCAGGAAACGTCTGATAAATGCCAGAAAAAATCGCCGGCAATCATAGCAACGATTACCGTCACGCCATCCCGAAGAAACCTGGGCAAACGGGTAAACTGCCGCGATGCATCGCATAACCAATACCGGACGGGTCAATCTCGGGCATTTGTTCTGGCTGCGCAGCCTCGCCATCATTGGCCAGCTCGTCACCATCGCGTTCGTCCAGATTTTTATTGGGGTCCATCTACCGCTTCCGGCCATGTTGCTGGTCATCAGCCTCGAAGTGTTGTTTAACGGCTTCACCTGGCTGCGGGTCGCACGGCAAAAACCCGAATCCAGTTTCGAGCTATTTGGTCAGCTCTGGGTGGATCTGGGGGCGCTATCCGCGCTGCTGTTTCTTTCCGGCGGCACCACCAATCCGTTTGTTTCGCTCTATCTGCCTTCGCTGGCCATCGCCGCGGCTGTGTTGCCGTGGTATCTGATGGCGTGGCTCGCCGCCTTCGCCGTTGCCTGTTATGCGGTGCTCAGCTTTAATTCTGTGCCGCTGAACCTCGACAATCCCGCGAACCTGTTTGACTACTATCGCGCCGGGATGTGGATCAACTTCGTGGTGAGCGTCGTGCTGATCGCGTGGTTCGTTGCCCGGATGTCACGTGCGCTGCGCCAGCGCGATGCAGCGCTGGGCAACGCCCGGCAACGTTTGCTGCGCGATGAACGGGCGGTCGCGCTCGGCGTGCAGGCTGCCACCGTCGCTCACGAAATCGGCACGCCGCTTTCCACCATCTCGATGCTGACTGAAGAGCTACAGGAAGCCGTGCGCACCGATCCTGGCCTTAAACCCTATTCGACCGATCTCAACTTGCTTGAGCAGCAAATGTCGCTGTGCATCTCGGCGCTCGCGCGGCTACGCAGCCAGGCGTCAACCGCGGACACCCGGCAAACCCTCGGCGCGTGGCTCGAATCATTTGTGCAGCAATGGCGCTTGCGCCACCCGCATGTCAAATTCGAATGCCTGGGCACCGCCCCGGCTTCGCTCAGCCTGGACGACACCGTGGCAGTCAGCCAGATTCTGACCATCCTGCTCGACAACGCTGCACGCGCTAGCAGCGACCACGTAACGCTCAAGGTCACGCAAAGCACCTCTGGCGAATTCATCGAGTTCGAAGTACGGGATGCGGGCCCGGGCATTCCACTAGCCCTGCGCGGCTCGCTAGGCACGATGCCAGTGGATAGCACTCAGGGCGGCCATGGCGTCGGGTTATATCTAGCGTTTTCCGCCGCGTTGCAACTAGGCGGCTCAATCGAATTAAGCGATATCCAGGAAGGCAAGACACGTGGCACGCGCGCTGTGCTGCGCTTACCACTAACCGCATGAACAAGAAGCAGAAAGCAACGCACGATCAACCAGACACGGGGCATGAAGCCCCCTTCGCAAACGGAGAAGCAGGTATGAACAACATGAATTTTCTGGTGATCGACGATGACGAAGTATTTGCCGGCATCCTGGCGCGCGGCCTGACGCGGCGCGGCTACGTCGTCGAGCAGGCGCATAGCGCCAGCGAAGCGCTGCGGCTGGCGCAGCAGGCCACGTTTGGCCAGATCACGATTGACCTGCATCTGGGCAACGATTCAGGACTCACGCTAATTGCCCCGCTGCGTGACCTGCAGCCTGACTCGCGGATGCTGGTGCTAACCGGCTACGCCAGCATTGCCACAGCGGTGCAGGCGGTGAAGGAAGGCGCTGACAACTATCTGGCCAAACCCGCTAACGTCGAAACCATCTTGTCCGCGCTGCAAAGCGAAGCCAGCGAGCTGCAGGCAGATGCAGCGCTGGAACATCCCGTGCCGCTATCGGTGGCACGGCTTGAATGGGAGCATATCCAGCGCGTGCTGGCGGAGCATGCGGGCAATGTGTCCGCCACGGCCCGGGCGCTGAACATGCACCGGCGCACGCTGCAACGCAAGCTGGCCAAGCGGCCGGTCAAGCAGTAAGGCGGGATGTAGTTAAGGCCGCTGTATAGCCAAATCAACTGGACGAATCAAACACGCGCCATCAGGCCAGAAAGCAGACAGGGCAGGAGCAGCTACGCTGCGCCTGCCCTGCGGCACGACGGTTACTCGCTACCCTGAGCGCTGTTACAGCACGTAGCGCGACAGGTCTTCGTTATCGGCAACTTCATTGAGCGCGCGATCAACATACGCGGCATCAATGCAAACGGTCTGGCCAGCATGCTTGCCCGCCGCAAACGACACTTCTTCCAGCAGCTTTTCGATCACGGTGTAAAGCCGCCGGGCACCGATGTTTTCGGTTTTCTCGTTCACTGAAAACGCAATCTCGGCCAAACGCCGGATACCGTCAGCGGCAAAATCGAGGTGCACATCTTCGGTCGCCAGCAGTGCCTGGTATTGCTTGACGAGGCTGGCGTCGGTGGCCACGAGGATCGCCTCGAAGTCTTTCACTGAAAGCGAATCCAGTTCGACCCGAATCGGAAAGCGCCCTTGCAGCTCAGGAATCAGATCGCTTGGCTTGGCCAGATGAAACGCCCCGCTGGCGATAAACAGAATGTGATCGGTTTTGACCATGCCGTACCGGGTGTTGATCGTCGTGCCTTCGACCAGCGGCAGCAAATCACGCTGCACGCCCTGGCGCGACACCTCACCACCCCCGCCACCTTCGTTGCGCGCTGCGATCTTGTCGATTTCGTCCAGAAACACGATGCCGTTTTGCTCGACGTTCTGCACGGCTTTGCTCTTGACCTCTTCATCATTGAGCATCTTGGCGGCCTCTTCGTCAGTCAGCAGCTTCAGCGCTTCCTTGACCTTCATCTTGCGATGCGCCTTTTTGCCGCCGCCGATGTTGGCGAACATCGAACGAATCTGCTCGGTCATGTCCTCCATTCCTGGCGGCCCCATGATGTCCATGCCCGCCTGCGGCAGCTCGATATCCAGTTCGATCTCACGATCGTCCAGCAAGCCTTCGCGCAGACGCTTGCGCAACGTTTGGCGCGTCGTGTTGTTTTCTTCAGGAGCCTGTGACGGCGTAGCGAGCGCACCAGCCGTGAAACCCGCCGGGCGTGCCGTGGGCAGCAAGATATCCAGCACCCGGTCTTCCGCCTGGTCTTCGGCTTTGGTGCGGACCTTGCGCATTTCGGTCTCGCGGGTCTGCTTGAGCGAAATTTCGATCAGATCGCGCACGATGCTGTCGACATCGCGTCCGACATAACCCACTTCGGTAAATTTGGTTGCTTCGATCTTGATGAAGGGTGCGTCAGCCAGTTTGGCCAGACGCCGGGCGATTTCTGTTTTGCCAACGCCGGTCGGGCCAATCATCAGAATGTTCTTCGGCGTGATTTCCTGGCGTAGCGGCTCGCCCACTTGCTGACGCCGCCAGCGATTGCGCAAGGCCACGGCGACGGCTTTCTTGGCGCGGTCCTGGCCAATGATGTGCTTGTCGAGTTCGGAGACGATCTCGGCTGGGGTCATGGTGCTCATCCTGGCTCCTTACTCGATGGTCTCGATGACGCGGTTATGGTTGGTGTAAATACACATTTCACCGGCAATTTCGAGCGATTTTTCGACGATCTCGCGTGCTGACAGCGAGGTATTGGCAGCCAGCGCTTTTGCTGCGGCCTGCGCATACGCGCCGCCTGAACCAATCGCGCAAATGCCCCCTTCGGGATCGAGCACATCGCCATTGCCAGTCAGCACCAGCGTGGTTTGCGCATCAGCCGCAATCAGCATGGCTTCAAGCCGTCGCAACATGCGGTCGGTGCGCCAGTCTTTAGCCAGTTCGACAGCGGCACGGGTAAGGTTGCCCTGATGCTTTTCGAGCTTCGCCTCAAACCGGTCGAGCAGCGCAAACGCATCGGCTGTACCGCCCGCAAAACCCACCAGCACCTGGTCGTTATAGATGCGCCGAACCTTTTTCGCCCCGCCCTTCATCACGATGTTGCCCAAGGTGACCTGACCGTCGCCACCTAGCGCGACCGTGCCACCACATCGCACGGAGACGATCGTCGTGCCGTGAAATTGCTCCATATGCGTTCCTTTTGCAAAGCAGGTAAAACGCGACGGCAAACTCGCCCATCGCTGGAATCAGGGATGCTAACCGCACCCGCAGCCTGTATGAACGGGCTACTTACTCAATGACTCGACGCGCAGACCAGCTCGCGCCGGGCATGAGCTGCGTCAGTTTAGGGCGCGTGTGGTCATATCAAGGGCTGAGTTGAACGCTGTGCTGAAAAACACCGTCACGCGGCGCGGAACAACCAGGGCGTATTCAAACGCCCCCACTCCAGCCACAACGGATAAGCGGAAAATACAGGCATAAAAAAAGCGCACCTTTTACCGTGCGCTTTTTTAGCGAAACCTGCGAAAGAGAATGCGAACCCGCGTTCGCCTGAATCTGAATCAATCACCAAACAGCTTTTGCCGCAGCTCGCGCCGCTCCTGTGCTTCGAGCGACAACGTGGCCGTAGGGCGCGCCAGCAGCCGTGGAATGCCAATCGGCTCGCCGGTTTCTTCACACCAGCCGTAATCGCCGGAGTCGATCCGTGCCAGCGATTGCTGCACTTTCTTCAATAGCTTGCGTTCACGGTCACGGGTGCGCAATTCGAGAGCGTGTTCCTCTTCGATTGTCGCCCGGTCAGCCGGGTCCGGCACGATGACTGTTTCACGCAGATTCTCAGTGGTCTGGCCCGCGTTGCGGACAATCTCTGCTTGCAACTGCTCCAGCTTGCTCTTGAAGAAAGCGAGCTGATCCGCGTTCATATAATCCTTGTCGCCCATCTTCAGGATGTCGTCTTCGGTCAAGAGTCGTTTCGTCGTCATCTGGCTTGCTTCTTAATGTGGGGCAAAACTCTTACATATTGCCCGCAACAGTACGCTTGGTAGCGCTAAATCGCGCCGCACACACCGACGGTGCATTGTCGTGGCGCGGTAGCGTCGATGCGGGGCCGCGAACCCTCTGGAAACCGATATTCAGATGCCATAGGGCGTTACCCCATTGCCGGCCGTGAGTATTGCCGGTCTGTTCAGCATGCTGGTGCGCGCTCTGGATAGCGGCCCAGCGCTATCGCCCGCCCGGCATGAACTTGTTGCGAAAACTTATTGCATTTAACCGGGCAGCCAAAGCAGGCAAATCGTTGTCCTTTTCCAGCGGGCCGTATTGTAACTGAATCACTGTGTAGTATCGCAATCAGGGGAAATTACGGCTCGCCCCGGTATCTCGAAAATATAGCCGGTCGATTCTTAAAAAGCGATGAATCTACGGGTATTCCTGAAACCACAGTGTTTCAGTGGGGCTTAAACCGCCGCCAGGCGGTGCCTGGCAGGCGGCATTCTGGGTACGCAATGCAGATCTCAGACAAGGCAGGCGTTAAGCCCATCGACGATCAGATCTTGGGGTAAGTCGATGCCGATAAAAACCATCTTGCTGGTTTTTTTCTCGATGGGCTGCCATTTGGCTGCCAGGTCGCTGCCCATCATCTGGTGCACGCCCTGGAACACCACCTTCCGGTCAACGCCTTTCATCGAAAGCACGCCTTTGTAGCGCAGCAAGCGCTCGCCGTAAATCTGCAAAATGCCGCCCAGAAAATCTTCCAGCTTGTTAGGGTCGAATGGGCGGTCGCTGCGAAACACAAACGACTTGATTTTGTCGTCGTGGTGCGCGTGGTGGTGATGGTGGTGGCCCGCGTGATCATGAGCGTGGCCTTCATGGCCCTCGTGAGCGCAATGCCCATGATCGTGGTCGCAACTTGCATGATCATGGTCCGCGTGGCCGTGCTCGTGATGCGCGTGGTCATGATCGTCTTCGGTGAGAAACGAAGGGTCGATTTCCAGCTTCGCGTTCAGGTTGAAACCGCGCAAATCGAAAATTTCCTTGATGTCGGCCTCGCCGAAATTAACGACCTTGAGCGCCGCCTTCGGATTCATATGCACCAGACGGTGGCGCAGTTCAGCCAGCGTTTTTTCATCTACCAGATCGGCCTTCGTAATGAACAGCCGGTCAGCAAACCCCACCTGACGCTGCACCACCTCATGCTCATTGAGCTGCTGGCCAGCGTGTTTGGCATCGACCAGCGTGATGATCGCGTCCAGCAAAAATGCTTCCGCAATTTCATCGTCCATGAAGAATGTCTGCGCCACAGGGCCCGGGTTGGCAAGGCCAGTGGTTTCGATCACCACACGCTCGAAATCCAGTTCGCCCGCGCGCTTTTTCGCCGCGAGGTCGCCCAGCACACGCGCTAAATCGCCGCGAATCGTGCAGCAAATACAGCCATTGCTCATCTGGATGATTTGCTCGTTGCTGTCCTGCACGAGAATTTCGTTATCTATGTTTTCTTCACCGAATTCGTTTTCGATCACGGCGATTTTCATGCCGTGCTTTTCATTCAGGATGCGTTTGAGCAGCGTGGTTTTACCACTACCGAGAAAGCCGGTCAGGATGGTGACTGGAATCATGTTTGGCCTGTTTTAAGTGGATGAAGCAGAAAATGCCGCGGCGTTACAGCGTGATCAACGCCGCGTTAATCGGACTGGCTATTGGAACATACCTGTCAAGCCCGCATGCCGCTGCGGGTTATTGCCCGCGCCGCCAGACGAAACTATGCGGGCTCAGCCAACTTGCAGCAATAGGCCTTTCAGGTATTCCCCTTCAGGGAAAGCGCTCAGCAGCGGATGATCCATCCCGGCACCGAGGCGCCGCAGAATCCGCGCATCCACCCGCGCATCAGCGGCCGCGCCAGCCACGATTTTCTGAAACAGCTCCGCGTCAATCGCCCCCGAGCACGAGTAGGTAAACAGCAAGCCACCCGGCCGCAGCAGCTTGAAGCCCGTCAGGTTGATGTCCTTGTACGCGCGCGCGGCGCGATCAACGTGCTCACGCGAAGGGGCGAACTTGGGTGGGTCGAGCACGATCAGATCAAAGCGCTCGCCATCATCGTGCAGGCGGCGCAGCGTCTTGAACGCATCGGCATCCAGCCAGGTGGCGCGCGCGGCGTCAAAGCCATTCACGGTGACATTGCGCTGCGCCAGCGCCAGCGCTTCGCCTGATGAATCAATCGACACCACCCGCTGCGCCCCACCCGCCAGCGCCGCTAGCGAAAACCCGCCGGTATAGCAAAAGCAGTTCAGCACATCGCGCCCGGCAGCCATCTGCTGCACCAGCGCGCGGTTATCGCGCTGGTCTACATAAAAGCCCGTCTTGTGGCCATGCAGCACATCGACGTGATAACGCACGCCGTTTTCGCTGACCACCAGGGTCTCGGGAGGGGCCTCGCCTGCCAGCACACCGGTGATCTGCTCCAGCCCTTCCTTCGCGCGGATCGACACGTCCGAGCGCTCATAGACATTCGGGCAGCCAGTCACCGCGATCAGCGCCGCGACAATCGCTTCTTTCCAGGCCTCGACGCCCGCGGCCATGAACTGGCAGACCAACTGGCCGCGCTGCGGCGCATCAGCGCCGGTGTAGTGATCGACCACCAGCCCCGGCAAGCCATCTGCCTCGCCGAAAATCAACCGGACTGCGCCGGTGTTGTGCACCATCGCCTGGCGGTGCAGCAACGCACGCTGAATCCGCCGCTTGAAAAATGCGTGGTCGATAGGTTCCGCCTCATCAAAGCTCCACACGCGCGCACGGATCTGCGAATGCCCGCTCCATGCGGCGCGGGCCAGAAAGCGGCCATCGTGGGCCTGCACCAGCACTGTCGCGCCAGACGCTGGCTTGCCCGCCACACGCTCGATAGCGTTGGCGTACACCCACGGATGACGGCGTAGCAGCGATTTTTCTTTCGATGATTTCAGCGTGACGATATTCATGACTTCGTGAAGGTTCCAGCCAGGGAGTAAAGCAATGGGCCGCGAAATACGGCAGAAGGCCTGACCGAGCCAGCACGAAGCGGGTTCAGTCAGGCCTCTGAAGACGCGGACATGACGTCTTGTGAAAACGGTTAAAGACCAATGAAACCAGGCGCGCCCGGGGGTAGCCGGGTGCAGCCGGGCACAACCCATTAGCTGCGCTTTTTGGCGCGGGGATGGGCGGCGTCATAGACACTCGCCAAATGCTGAAAATCCAGCGAGGTGTACACCTGGGTAGAGGCAATGCTGGCGTGCCCCAGCAACTCCTGCACCGCGCGCAGGTCACCGCACGATTGCAGCAGATGCGTGGCAAACGAATGACGCAGCACGTGCGGATGCACATTCGCCGGAATGCCCGCGACGATGGCGGCATGCTTGACCCGGTCGCGCACGCTATTCATCGGCATGCGCTTGCCACGGGTGGACAGAAAAAGCGCATGAGGCTCCTCGCGCAGCCATTGCGGACGAACCGCGAGCCACGCCCGCAGTGCCTCAAGTGCCTTCTGCCCGACTGGCACGGTGCGCCGCCGGTTGCCCTTGCCCAGTACCATCACCTCCGCTTCCGTCAGATTCAGCCAGCCGGAAGAACGATAGCCCTCCTGCTCAACAAACTGCACATCCAGCCCAACCAGTTCCGCCAGACGCAAGCCCGACGAATAAAACAGTTCGAGAATCGCGCGATCACGCAGCCCTACTGCATCGTTATCCATCCGGGCATTCATTAGCGTCTGGGCATCGTCGACTGACAGCGCCTTGGGCAACGGTTTGGCTTGCTTGGGGGCGCGCACGCCGGTTACCGGATTCGACGGCAATTCGATCTGCCCCGCCAGCCAGTGATAAAACACGCGCCATGCTGACAGCCGGTGCGCCAGTGAGCGCGGCGATAACCCGCCGCCATGGGCACGCACCATAGCGCCACGAATATCTGCCGTGTTCAGGCTGGCGAGCGGGCGGCCAGCGGCCAGTTGCTTCAATTGTTCGAGTTCGTGGGTATAGCCGCGCAAGGTATGCGCCGACAGCCGGCGCTCATGTTCAAGCATCGACAAATAGGTGGCGACTGGATCGGCGGCTGTCATGGCGGCTGACACGGCGGGCATCCTTTAACGCGGCAACAGACGGCTCAGCGCAGCACTGGCGAGCGCGCTGATCTGAGTCAGAAAATCCGTGGCCATGCCGTCATGGAAACGCCGCGCGTCAGGCGAGCCCAGCACCAGCAAGCCAAAGGCCGGAGCATCGGCGGCGGCTTCCGGATCACGCAGCGCCAGCAGCGCGATGGACTCCGTTGCATTGCCCGCCCCGGCCTCAGTGGCAAGCGCCTCATCCGGCACGACCGTGGGCGCGACAGCACCGGGCACCACCAGCCATTGCGCGGCTTCGAAACCGGTGTTCACGCCGCAGTACGGTGTTGCCAGGCTATTGGCGAACAAACGCATTTCTTCGCCTGCCTGGCGTGTGAAAGCGGCTTGCGTATAAGGCTCGGCCAGATCCCAGACGCGCAACGCGGCTTGTGGCACGTCGAATACTTCGCGCAGGCCCACCGTGATCGTGCGGGGCAGTGCGTGCGGATCGCGCTCGGCCATCACGCGCGCAGTCCAGCGCGTGAAACGGGCGGCGATGCCGTCATTTTCATGGCCGTAACGCAGCAGCTCAGCGAGCCGGCGCTCAAGCAACTTGTTCTTTTCCCGCAGCATTTCCATCTGCCGCTCTTGCAATGACACAGCAGCTTTGCCATGCGGGTTCGCCAGCCGGATCGTGGCCAGCATCTCAGCGTGCTCGACAAAAAACTCGGGCGTAGCCAGCAGGTATTCAGCGATTTCTCGGTCGTTCATGATGTCCGCTAACAGGAATAAGGAATGGGTGCCGTCGCTCTGGCACTGCAAGCAGGCCGGGAGGCTAACCGGCCAGGTCGATTTCGCCTGAAAAAACTGTGATGGCGGGGCCCGCCATCATGAGGGGCGCGTGCTCACTGGCCGCATCCCAGGCAATCGTCAGCACGCCGCCATGGGTCTGCACCGTGACGGGCGAATCCAGCCAGCCCCGGCGCATTCCCGCCGCCACTGCCGCGCATGCGCCCGTGCCGCAAGCGAGGGTTTCACCCGCGCCGCGCTCGTAGACCCGCAGCTTGACGGCATGCCGTCCGACGATCTGCATAAAACCCGCATTCACGCGCCGGGGAAAGCGCGGATGCTGCTCGATCAACGGCCCCTCAAGCGCAACTGGGAACGCCTCTACGTCGTCAACGAGCTGCACCGCATGGGGATTACCCATCGAAACCACCGAAACCCAGCGCGTCACGCCATTGATTTCAAGCGGCCAGAGCGTGTCATCGCCTTCGCGGCGAGCTTCAAGGCCACGCGTCTCGAACGGCACGCGTTCTGGCTCGAAGACCGGACGGCCCATATCGACGAGGACTTCGCCATCGTCTTGCAGGGTGAGGGTGAGAAGACCGTTTTGCACCTGAACGCGAATCTGGCGCTGGGTGGTCAGTCCGCTGTCGTGAACAAATTTGACGAAGCACCGCGCGCCATTGCCGCAGTGCTCGACCTCGCCGCCATCGGCATTGAAGATGCGATAGCGGAAATCGACACCTTCGATGGTGGGAGGCTCAACCAGCAGGAGTTGATCCGCGCCGATGCCGCGATGGCGTTCGGCTAGCTGGCGGATTTGCTCTGGGGTGAGAACAACAGGATGGGTATAACCGTCAAGCACGATGAAATCGTTGCCTGCGCCATGCATTTTGGTGAATTTGAGTTTCATCGCGCCATTGTAATGGGACTCAGCAAGCAGGCTGGCGGCACAAGTGCCGCAAAAGTGCCTCAATACACGCCAGGCTCGCCGGGCGGGCGCGTTTTGAAGCGCTTGTGCACCCAGTAGTACTGCTCCGGTATACGCGGAATCTGTTGTTCCAGAAAGGCATTCATCCGGCGCGCGTCGGCTTCGTCGTCGCCGCTGGGATAGTTGTCCCATGGCTTGAACACTTTCAGCCGATAGCCTTTGTAATCAGGCAGCACTTCGCCAATAAACGGCACCACTTGGGCGCGCCCGACTTGCGCCAGCCGTCCGACCGCCGTCAGCGTGCAGGCCGGCACGCCAAAGAACGGCACGAACGTGGAGTTGCGCATGCCGTAATCCATATCCGCACCCAGCATCACGGGCTTGCGTTCACGCAGCCAGCGCAGCACCACACGGGCGCTGTCGGCACGGCTGGCCATTTCGGCATCGAAACGGCCGCGGGCGGCTTTGGCGGCGGCATCCAGCTCGGCATTCGACATCGGCTGATACAGCGAGCCGCAAGTGCGTTTAAGCGAATAGTTCAGAAAAATCGAACCCGCCTCGATACCCACAAAGTGAAAACCCAAAAACAACGTGGGCGGCAAATCAGGATCTCTCAGATCAATTTCGCTATCGAGCTGAATCAGCTTTTCGAGTTTTTTCGCTGAACCGAACCATTGCACGCTGCGCTCCAGATAACTGCGGATCGCATGACGAAAATGCTTCTGTGCGATCACTTCGCGGTGTTCCGCGCTCCACTCCGGAAAGCACAGCGACAAGTTGATATGGACAATCCGTTTACGCTGGCTGGGTATCTGATACAGCAGCCAGCCTAGTCCATCCCCCATCCGGGCAATGCAGCCATATGGCAGCAGCGCCAGTAGTTTTAACAGCCCGATAGCCAGTTTTGCGCCTAAATGGCTCAGCATGCAGCGCCTCCATGCAAAGCGCCAGATATTGCCGTATCTGGCCAGAATAAAAATAGATTAGTAGTTCGCGCGGGCAGGCACCCGACGACACATTAAGAGTTCGCTATAATAGTGGCTTCGCCGAGTTAATAGACAACTTGCGGGGCGAAGCGAGCCGGATGCCATGTAAAGCAGCACACATCGTATCCGGCCAGGTTTTCCGCTAAAGCGTCGCCGCTTCAATCTTCCGAAGCTGGCTACGTGAAATTCAACCGTAACCACAAGGGAGCACAAAGTGGCCAATAATTTTCTCTTTACTTCTGAATCCGTTTCAGAAGGCCATCCAGATAAAGTCGCGGATCAAATCTCCGACGCCATCCTCGACGCCATCCTCGCGCAAGACAAATACTCCCGTGTCGCAGCAGAAACCCTGTGCAACACGGGTCTTGTCGTTCTGGCAGGCGAAATCACCACCACGGCGAATGTCGATTACATCCAGATCGCCCGTGAAACCATCAAGCGCATTGGCTATGACAACACCGACTACGGGATTGATTACCGTGGTTGCGCCGTGCTCGTCGCCTACGACAAACAATCCCCGGATATCGCCCAAGGGGTAGACCGCGCGCATGACAACAACCTCGATCAAGGTGCGGGCGACCAGGGCCTGATGTTCGGCTATGCCTGCGACGAAACCACCGAACTGATGCCGTTGCCGATTCACCTGTCGCACCGTCTGGTCGAGCGTCAAGCCAATCTGCGCCGGGATGGCCGCCTGCCATGGCTGCGCCCGGATGCCAAATCCCAGGTCACCGTGCGTTATGTCGATGGCAAGCCGCACGCCATTGATACGGTCGTGCTGTCGACCCAGCATTCGCCCGATATCGAGCTGTCCACATTGCGCGAAGCCGTGATCGAAGAAATCATCAAGCCGATCCTGCCCGCAGAGCTCATCAAAGGCGATATCAAGTTTCTCGTGAACCCCACTGGCCGTTTTGTGATTGGTGGCCCGCAAGGCGATTGCGGTCTGACCGGCCGCAAGATCATCGTCGACACCTACGGCGGCGCAGCACCTCATGGCGGCGGTGCGTTTTCGGGCAAAGATCCATCGAAGGTGGACCGTTCAGCCGCTTATGCAGGCCGTTATGTAGCGAAGAACATCGTCGCAGCGGGCCTCGCATCGCGCTGCCTGATCCAGGTTTCGTATGCGATTGGCGTGGCGGAGCCTACTTCGGTGATGGTCAACACGTTTGGCACTGGCCGCGTTTCTGATGCCACCATCACGCGTCTGGTGCAAGAGCACTTCGACCTGCGTCCAAAGGGCATCATCCAGATGCTCGACTTGCTGCGCCCGATCTACGAAAAAACAGCGGCTTATGGCCACTTCGGCCGTGAAGAGCCTGAGTTTTCGTGGGAAACCACCGATAAAGCGCTGCTTCTGGCCGAAGCCGCTGGCACGGAACCTGTCGCAGTCCTTGCCTGACCATGCTGTAACGCAGGTTGCCTGGCGAGCCGCCAGGTAAGCACATTGCGATAAAGCAAAAACCCGTCTGACGCGCTTTCGTCATCAGACGGGTTTTTTGTTTCTGGGCCAGCGACGCGTCATGCGCGATGAATTTTTGTGCGGGCGGCTGGTAAAAATAGCTTCTGCAGGTTTCCGGCCGTCAAGCGGCTCCTTTATGATCGCGCCTTTCATTCACCCAACCTGGCCGCCGCTTCGTACCGGCAGCCACACGCGCAAGGGTGAAGTCTCAATGATTATTTGGGCCAGGCCGCGTCTTCCTGACGTATGGCCGCGCCATTCAGGCAATCATGCGCGCATCACTATCGTTTTCTCTGCTTGGCCCTTTGCAGCTTCAGCGCGCTGGCATGCCGCTCACGCTGAAATACAACAAGGCGCGGGCGTTGCTGGCATGGCTGATTCTCGAACCTAGCTTTCATACCCGCGACCACCTCGCTGAACTGCTATGGCCCGGGCGCACTACGCAAGACGGCCGGGACCGGCTCAAGCGCATGCTGTTTCATTTGCGCACGACGCTTGACGAGCAACTGGTCGAAGCCAACCGGCACACCCTTCGCCTCAATCCCAACCTGCATTTCCAGTGTGACACCCGAGAATTTTTGCAGCACACCGCGCGTGGCCTGCATGTCGTGGATGGCGCAGGCAAGCTCCATTCACGCATGCAACTGAGCACGCTAGCGCGAGCGGCTGAACTGTATCGCGGCCCGTTCCTTCAAGGGCTTGAGGTCACAGATGCCCCCTCGCTGGAACAGTGGCTTCAGACCCAGCGCCAATCCTTTGCTGGCCGTGCCGAGGCGGTCTTGCGCGATCTGGCGCAGGGCCATGCGCGGCATACCGCGTGGCATGAAGCGAGCACCCACGCGCGGCATCTCGTCGCCCTGGCACCTGCGGACGAAAGCGCCTGGCAGCTACTGCTCAACATTCTGGTAAAGAGCGGCCAGCAGGCAGAAGCCCAGATCACGCTGGCGCATTGCATTAAAACGCTAGCCAGCGAACTAGATACGCAACCGTCGGCTGAAACCTATGCGCTCGCCGCTGGCAGCGCCTCAGCTCATCCATCACCCTTGATTGCTGAGCCGCGTTATCTGCGCCGTCAGGTCACCGTGCTGTGCTGCGATCTGCGTGCCAGCGCCTGCACCGATCCGGAAGATCAGCTCGCCTTGCTGGAGCCATTGCGGCAACGCTGCGCGCAATGGCTGCGAGAAGCGGCCGGTTACGTCAGCCTAGAAGCGCGCGGCAATCTGCTGGCGTACTTTGGCTTTCCCACAGCGCTTGAGCGTGCGGCCCAGCAAGCTGTCCACGCTGCACTCGCGGTGCTTCAGGCAACCGGTTCATCAAGCGGCGTCGCGCTCCGGATCGGGCTGCATTCCGCGCCAGTCGTGGCCTCAGAGGCCGACTGCACGCCAGACTGCGCGGGCATGGCAACGCGCATCGCAGAACAGCTTGCCGCGCAGGCCGGTGCCGGATCGCTGGTAATCAGTGACGCCACCCGGCATCTGCTTGACGCAGCGTTTGTCTACACACGCTGCGGCACGATGAACCTCGCCGAGGTGCAGGCTTATGAGGTGCGTGGCTGGCGTCGCACGCAGGTGCCGCGTCAGCCACTCTCTGGCCGCACGCATGCGTTAGAAGCACTCGCGCACGCCCGCGCGCGTCAGCATGCGGTGCTTGTCACCGGTGAAGCAGGGATCGGCAAAACCTCGCTGGTGTCGGGCTATCGCGCCGCACTGGGCTTACCTGGCCTGGATCTCGCCTGCGAGCCTGATGGGATGGATACAGCGCTGCATCCATTCGCTCGCCATATGCGCGTATGGCAGCACGGTGCGGACTGGCACGGCGGCCGTGCGGCACTAGCGGCATTGCGCGCCAGCGCCGCGCTGGCCGCGCTGGAAACACCATCTGAACCGCCCGTCCAGGCTCTGCGCCAGCCAGCCTCAGCGGCCAATCTGTCGCTCAGGCGCGAAATGACGCTAGGACATCTGCGCGAAAACCTCGCACGTCTGGTCCCGCCAGGCGGACTGCTATGGATTGACGATCTGCAATGGGCTGACCCGCTGACGTTCGCCTTTATCGTCAGCCTGCTCGATACGCCATTACCTCAACGCTTCCTGATCCTGAGCGCGCGTCCGTCCTTTCGTTTGCCCGCCAGTGCGCTGGCACGCCTCACGCGGCAACGGCTTGGCCCGCTGGAACAGCCAGCGCAGGAGCATCTGTTCAATTACTGGTCTAACGGCGCGGAGCTGGATCCGGCCCGCCGTGAGCAAATCCTCCGCATGGCCGATGGCGTGCCGCTCTTTCTCGAAGAATGTGCCCGCGACATACTCGCCACGCCCTTTACTGCCGCTCATGCGGAATCCGGCACGATTCCTCCCCGCTTGCACGACATGCTAGTGGCGCGCCTTGATGCCACCGGAGAGGCCAAAGCCGTCGCGCTCTGCGCAGCGCTCATCGGTAATGAGTTTTCTGTGACGCTTCTGGCTGAGGTGCTGGACAGCACACCTGCAGCACTAACACACCTGCTGGATGTGCTCGCCGCGCATCGGGTGATTACGCCGCGCGCCGCAGATAGCTACTCGTTCTGCCATGCATTGCTGCGCGAGGCGGCGTGGCACATGCAAACACGCGTCACACGCGACACGCTGCAACAGCGCATCGACGCGGCGCGCAAAAGCGTGCAGCGAGAGCAGCGTTTAACGGCTTGAACCAGCTTTCTGCGGCGCGGGAGTAGGAGTGAACGTGTGGCAGTGGCAGGCGTTCAGCACCTGCCACTGCCAGCCAAGGGAAGGGGAAGCGGGAGCGCTCAGCGCCCGGAGAAAGCGAACCAGTCGGCGCTGGCTGGTGACATCCGGCGCGGCCGACGCCCCATTCCTGGCAGGCGGGCGGGCAGCGCAACGGGCCGGCGCAACATCGCGGGCCGACGAAACAAAGCACGCGGTAAAAACTGGCGCGAGTTGCCCGGCAAACGCAACGCAGAGAAAAAACGCCGGAACCAGGCACGAACCCCGCTATTCGCCGCATGCATCTCACGCCATTGCGCCGCCAGAGCCCGAGCTCGCGCGACATGGTGCCGCAGCGCTCGCACCACACGGCCACGGGATGGGCGCGTCGCCTGAAAAGCGGCGCGGGTCAGTCTGGAAGTAAAAAAGGTATTCATAGCTTCAATAAGATACAGCGTGACAGTTATCAGGCGATAACCGGTCAAAAAAGTATGCAAAAACTGTGCCTGATAGCCGTCAGACATCCGCCAGATAGCCGGGAAAGCCTGTCAGAAAAGGCATCTGCACCGTGTAGCTGATGTAGTTGATGCCGTTGGCACACCGCATTCAACACAGGCTACACGCGAAATCTGACACCCGAAAGCCAGTTTTTACCCGCTATCTTCTTTTTCTTACCTTCGATTTTCTGTTTTTCTGCTGTATCGCCCATCGCTCCTCAGCTCCCTCTCGCAAAAACGGCCGCGCCTCACGCTGCCAAGGCACTCGTCTTACAATCGCGCATCCGCCAGTAGAGAGCCACAAGCCACGGAACACCCCATGTCAGTCCAGTCGAACCAAGAGTCCATCCAAACCTTGCGCGACCAGGGTTTTGTCGTTGTTCCGGGAATGGTTGCGCCGGAGCGCTGCAAGCAACTCAAACAGATTGCGCAGTTGCAGCTCCAGCAAGCCGCCGCCCCGCTCGAATTCGAAGCAGATTTGCGCTACCCCGGCGCGCCCGATTCAAAACACGCACCAGGCGGGCACACCGTGCGGCGGCTGCTCGACGCTTATGCGCGCGATCCGCTGTTTCAGGAATGGGCCTGCGCGCCGGAGATTAAACGCTGGATGGAGCGCTACTTTGGCGAATCAGCATGTTTATCGCGCGCCCATCACAACTGCATGATGACCAAGCACCCGGCCTATGGCAGCCTCACCGGCTGGCATCGGGATATGCGCTACTGGTCGTTCGAGCGGGATGATCTGGTGTCGGTATGGCTCGCGCTGGGGCCTGAAACCGTCGAGAACGGTGGCTTGTGGTTCGTGCCGCAATCGCATAACGCAACACTCGCGTCCAGTTGCTTTGACGCGGCCCGCTTCTTCCGCTCCGATCTGCCAGAGAACCAAACGTTGATCCAGCAAGCGGTTTCACCCACGCTCAATGCGGGCGACGTCGTGTTCTTCCATTGCAAGACGCTGCATTCGGCAGGCAAGAATCTGTCGGATCAGGTGAAGTTTTCGCTGGCTTTCACGTATCACGGCGCAAGTAATGCGCCGTTGCCAGGCTCGCGTTCAGCGTCGCTGGCGGACGTCGCGCTGTAGCAAGTTGTGCGGCCCGGGGCAGACCGGCGTGCGGGCCTGACGACTCGGATTCGGGCTCGGGCTCGAACCCCGGCCCAAGCCTGAACCCGGGCCCGCTCTGCCAGCCTGGCCATACACTTACCGCTTGCCGCGCCAGACCAGGCCCGTCAGCCCCAATAGCGTCGCCACGACGCCTGCGCCCAGCAACAGCATGGTGCGATCAGTGGGCGTGCCATTGACCACCCGCGACACATCGCTGCTAAACGACTGAAACGACTGCCCGCCAAAGTACAGCAACACTACGCCGCCAACAATCAACGCAAAAGAAAGCGCCTTAACCATGATTCGCCCCAACGATGAATAAAGTCGGCGCAGTTTAGGTGAGGCAACGCATACCGTCCATGCCAGCGCGCTGGCCACCGCCCATGAGCAGGCCAGCCGGTTTCAGCGTAAGCGTAAGCGTGATGCATCAACAGCAACACGCTCTGCCGCGCGAATCAGGCCTGCTTAAAAACCCGTGGGGCCTGTTAAGCGAGCCTCGCGTGCCGCTGCCTCCAATCTGTTTCTAATGGCTACGACTACGGCTACGGCTTACCCGCTACACCAGCACGGGCAAGCCCTCAACCAGCGCAATCGCGCACACCACGCCCAGTAACGCGCCCAGCACGCGCAATACGTTGTGCCTAAACTCGGTCCGGCACGGCAGCGCGCCAACAAAAAGCGCACCGGCTAATGCCATTGGAATCACCAGGATGAAATCGGCGAGGGTGAAGTAGGTGGTCATGATGGGTCTCTCAGCGTCTCGTTCGTTATGGTTCTCAGTACAGCTTTTTATGGCGGCGGCGACTGGGCCGGTATTGGCATGCGAATGATCGAATCACCGGTTTCAACGCCACCATAAGGCCTGCTTTCGAGTATAGGAGAGCGCTGGATCTCCGCACGGGCCCAATACCCCTGGAGCCACCCTGTCATGAATCATGTAATGCCAGCCCAGCAAAGGCTCACAACGAGTTTCCAGACACCTCAGGAAGTATTTAAAACAGCCTCGTTTACTTGCGAAAACCTTTCGCCAGAGCGACCCGCACGTTGCGGCGCTTGCACGCCGTGGGCTGCGGTTTATGATGGCCCCGTCTGCGCCAAAGCGCCCCACAACACAGCCCGCACGGCACTGCTGCACGCTACACGCCGCACGGCAAACGGGCCGATGCGTCAGACAAACCAGGCGCAGGCGGAACCACAAGCTGGCCGCGAGTGCCCAAGCGACGCTTTTATCAACGTCCGGGGCCGTACCTTCTACTGCAGTACGGCTAACGGCAACACAGGGAAAAATCATGCAAGTCGGTTCTATCGTCCGTTCCGTGCATATCGCCGTGCCTGAGGGCGCGCGTGGCATCGTCATGCGTCTTCTGGGCGACATGGCAATGGTGACGTGGTACGCCGGTGAGCCCGGCGTCTCGCCAGCGCTCAATACCGAACCGTTTTTCATCGCGGATCTGATCGACACAGGTGAGCTGGTGCGCCCCGCCAGCACCCAGATGCACTGAGCTTCGCCCCACCCAGCGGCTTGGGCGTGCGCCGCGTGGCACTCGTGTTTGTGCTCGACGCGGCGCACAATGCGCAGCATGACCGACAACCTCCTCCCCCCGCACGACGACGATGCTCACCCCGGCGCTGAGCCTGGCCAGAGCCACAACAGCGCAGTGCCATTCGCCCGCCTCACACCGGAACGCATGCTAGATGCCATCGACAACGCGCTGGCCTCAACCGGCGTGCGCACCGACGGGCGCATGCTGCCGCTCAATAGTTACGAAAACCGCGTCTACCAGGTGGGCGTCGAAGACGGCCCGCCGATGGTGGCCAAGTTCTACCGCCCCGAGCGCTGGAGCGACGCCGCGATTCTCGAAGAGCACGCTTTTGTCGCGGAACTGGTCGAACGTGAAATCCCAGCCGTGCCCGCCCAGACCATCAACGGCCACACGCTGCACGAATTTGAAGGCTTTCGCTTCGCGCTTTTCGAGCGCCGTGGCGGCCGCGCGCCGGATCTGGACCGGCGCGACACGCTTGAATGGCTCGGCCGGTTTATCGGGCGCATTCATGCGACAGGCCAGATCCGGGATTACAGCGCGCGTCCCACCCTCAACCTGCAAACGTTTGGCACAGAACCTCGTGAATTCCTCCTAACGCACCGGTTTGTGCCGGATGACGTGCGTCCGGCGTGGGAAGCCGTGGTGCGGCTGGCGCTTGAGGGTGTCGAACAGGCTTTCGAGCGGGCCGGCACAATTCGCGCGATCCGCCTGCATGGCGATTGCCACCCGAGCAATGTGTTGTGGACCGAGGCCGGGCCGCATTTCGTCGATTTCGATGACAGCCGCATGGGCCCGGCGATTCAGGATCTCTGGCTGTTGCTGCCCGCTGGCCGGGCAGAAGCCTCACGGGCGCTCACCGACCTGCTCGCCGGTTATGAAGATTTCTGCGATTTCGAGCCGCGCGAGCTGTATTTAGTCGAGGCGCTGCGCACGTTGCGGCTGATTCATTATTCGGCGTGGCTCGCGCGCCGCTGGGATGATCCAGCGTTTCCGGCGGCATTCCCGTGGTTTAACACCCAGCGCTATTGGGAAGACCGCATTCTGGAATTACGTGAGCAGGTGGGCGCCATGCAGGAAGGCCCCTTGTGGCCGGTTTAAAACTAGCGAGCCGCTCTTGCAGAAACGCTGCGGTACAGCACGGCACCATAAACCGTATGCGTTACACATAATTTAGATGGAACTTTATTTTTCGCGCTGATCCGCGCTGGGCGGGGCTCAGCGCGAAAATATGCGCGCTCCGCAAGAAATTTTTCAAAAAAAACGGAACGCTTTGATTACGCTTCGTTACAGAGCTGGGGCTTATTTCTTGCCTCTGGCAGATATCGAGCCGACTGGCTAACTGAAAGCTTTGTCGCTGGCACCGTAGTTTTAAATAGTTGATTTAATGAAATATTCGATACATTTTTAATTGCAATCTAAATAATATTTAACGGAAATTAAAGCCATGACTAATTATGCTATTTCGTCGACGACACCAGGCAAAACCATTGCAAGCAACTCAAACACTGGCTCAAGCCAATCAGAAAAATCTGCGCAAATAAATGGCAAATCCGTCACTTATGACAATTCGGCGGCATTAACCTCCCGCCTCGCAAAGAGTTGCCTAACCTGCGGATGCCTCAGCCTTTTTGTGATAGCCGCTGGCATTTCGTACGGAGTCAGAGCCAAAGCCGACAGCGACAGTGCCAGTACAAAGGCAGCCTTTAAAATTCTAATCGCTAGCGTCGTTATCACCGGCGTCTCCTTCGCGTCAACGTGCCTCATCTTCTGCCTTTTGCTTTGCCACTCGATGAAGGCCGAAATGCCAGACGAAGAAAATGCACAACTTTTGCAGCCCCAATAATCTTACGTTTAACCTCTACTCAGTCCATGCACATTAAATTAAAAAAAGACAGTCATATTTAACGACTATCCCTCTTTAATCAAAATCAATCTCAGGGCGAATCATCCCTGGTATTCACTGTCCCTTTTGTGGCGCTTTGCTCTTCAAGCGCTCAAAGGGCATTTTTTACACACCACACTCGGCCACATAACCCGAGTCGCGGATATGGCTGGCCGCACTCACACGCTCCCGCGCCGTCTTTGCCTCCGTAATCGCCAGCCGCTCCGGTAACAGCACGCCGTTTTTTGCCGCGGTGACTTCCGCCAGAATCGACACCGCGATTTCCGCTGGCGTGCGGCTGCCGATATAAATCCCGACCGGCCCATGCAGCCGCGCCAGTTCAGCCTCTGCCAGATCGAACAGCTTCAGCCGCTCACGCCGCGCCGCGTTGTTACGCCGTGAGCCCAGCGCGCCGACATAAAACGCAGGCGTCTTGAGCGCCTCCAGCAGCGCCAGATCATCAAGCTTCGGGTCATGTGTCAGCGCGAGCACCGCGCAGCGCGGGTCAAGTTTCATCTCCAGCACCGCATCGTCAGGCATCGTCCGCACCATGCGCACGCCTGGAATAGCCCATGCAGCGGTGTAGTCGTCGCGTGGATCACACACGGTCACCTGATAATCCAGCCCCAGCGCGATCTGGCACAGATAACGCGAAAGCTGCCCCGCGCCGATCACCAGCATCCGGTAACGCGGGCCGTGGCAGGTCACGAGTTGCGTGCCATCGAATATGACTTCGGCGGGCGTCGCGCTCGATGCCAGCGCCAGACGCGCCACACCGCTCGCCAGGTCCAGCGTGCGGGTCACCAACTGGCCGGATTCCACCACACGGCAGAGCTGCGCGATCCCGCTCGCCTGGCTCAACGGCTCCAGCACCAGTTGCATCGTGCCGCCACAGGGCAGCCCGAAATGATGCGCTTCCTCGGCCGTCATGCCGTAGGTCAGCGTGGACGGATAGGCTTGCTCAATGCCATGGCACCGCACCCGCTCAATCAGGTCATCTTCGATACAGCCGCCGGACACCGATCCCACGACCAGGCCGTCGTCGCGCAGCGCGAGCATCGCGCCTTCCGGGCGAGGCGACGAACCCCATGTCTTCACCACCGTCACGAGTAACCCGCGATGCCCCTGTTCCACCCAGCCAGCGCTGGCTTTCAGGACTTCAAGGTCCACGCTGTCCATCCTTTGCTCCTCGTCGATTTGGCACGACCCGCCTGTCTGGCGGGGTTTGGCCGTGCCGCATGGTCTCCTGGTTACGTCGACGGGCATCAAAAAAAGCCTTGGGACGCGCATGTCCCAAGGCTTTAAAAAAACGGCCTGCCCAGGCAAAAAACCGGGCAGGCCGTTTCAGTCGTCAGTCATGCAAAGGCTTAATGCACCTGGATGCCTTGCCCCAGTTTCGAGCGATGACGCGAATAACCAAAGTAAATCGCCATACCGAGCAGCAGCCAGGCAACAAACGCGATCCAGGTCACCCGTTGCAGGTTGAGCATCAGAAACAGGCACGACGCCACTGCCAGCACCGGCACCACAGGCACCCCCGGGCAGCGGAAAGCGCGCGGCAGGTCAGGATGTGTCCGGCGCAAGATCAGCACCGCCACCGACACCATCGAGAACGCCGCCAGCGTGCCGATGTTAATCAGCTCAGCCAGCACATTAAGCGGCACCAGCGCGCCGATCAGGCCAAAAAAGATGCCAACGATCCAGGTGGTCAGAAACGGCGTGGCAAAACGCGGATGCACCCGCGACAGCGCCGCTGGCAGCAAGCCATCGCGTGACATGGCGAAGATGATGCGGGTCTGGCCATAGCCCATCACCAGAATCACGGTCAGCATCCCCAGCACCGCGCCAAGGTCGATAAACCCGGCAACCCATGGCTGCCCTGCCACCTGCAACGCGTAAGACACCGGGTGCGAAATATGGGCGAACTGCGCTGATGGCACGATCCCCGTCACCACCGCCGCGACCGTCACATACAGCACCGCGCACACGGCGAGCGAGGCGATCAGCCCAATCGGCAAATCACGTTTTGGATTCTTCACTTCCTCAGCTGCAGCGGAGACCGAATCAAAACCGATAAACGCAAAGAACATCACCGCTGCCGCGCCAAACACCCCATGCCAACCGTTGGGCATAAACGGCTGCCAGTTCCCCGGCTTCACATGAAACACCCCGACAGCAATCACCAGCAGCACCACACTGACCTTGACCGCCACCATGAAATTGTTGATCCGGGTCGATTCACGCACCCCCACGGACAACAACGCGGTGACCGCCATCATCACCAGGAAAGCAGGCAGATTAAACAACGTCTGGTGGCCCGGCAGCGCACCAGGCGCGGCGGTCAGCATGGTCGGCAGCGAGACGCCAAAGCCCGCTAGCAGCGATTGCAGATAGCCGGACCAGCCCACCGAGACCGCCGACGTCGCCAGCCCGTATTCGAGCATCAAATCCCAGCCGATGACCCACGCCGCCAGTTCGCCAAGCGTCGCGTATGAATAGGTGTAGATCGAGCCCGCGACCGGGATGGTCGAGGCAAATTCAGCGTAGGCAAGCGCGGCGAAACCGCAGGCAATGGCCGCAATCAGAAACGAAATGGTCAAGGCAGGGCCCGCCTGGACTGCACCGGTGCCGGTCAGCACGAAAATCCCCGTGCCAATAATGGCGCCAACGCCAAGGAGCGTCAGATCCAGCGCACCGAGCGTTTTTCTGAGGCCGGTGCGGTTCGCTCCGGCGATCATGTGCTCGACATTTTTCTTGCGAAAGAGGGACATGGGACAAGGCTCCTGAAGGCACGCGCCAGGCGCGCCAGATGGCGGAAGGTTCCGGATTCTAGCGGATGTGGAAAGGCTGGCCTGGCGCAAACATAACGCGCCCGTCCGCGCACTCAACACGCGGGCAGCACGGCCAAAGAAGATAAAAACTAGCCTGCCATCGCCGGATTCAAATCGACGAGACGGTTGCTGATGACGTAGAACGTCAGTTCAGCGTTATTGCGCAGATTCATTTTTTCGAGAAGACGGGTGCGGTACACGCTGACCGTCTTCACCGATAACGAAAGCGCCAGCGCGACGTCCGTCAGACGCTTGCCCGAGGCCAGCATGCAGAGCGTCTGGTATTCGCGGTCGGAGAGTTTTTCGTGCGGCAATGGCTCGCCGTCGAACGATACGTAGTTGGCCAGCACTTCAGCCATCGCGGGGCTAACGTATTTACGCCCCGCCGCCACTTGATGAATCGCGCCGATCATTTCGCTGGCATCGGCGGTTTTCGACAGATAACCAGCGGCACCCGCCTTGAGCGCGCGCACCGCGTACTGATCTTCGCGGTACATCGAAAACATCAGCACCGCCGCGCGTGGTGTCAGCCGCTTAATCTGCTTGAGCACCTCCACGCCATTCATGTCGGGCAGCGAAATATCCAGCAGGATCACATCGAAGCTTTGCTGCGCCACACGCTCCAGCACAGCCGCTCCGGTTTGCGCCTCGGTCACAGCGCTGGCGACGCCCCGGTCCAGCAGCAACTGCCGCACGCCCTGGCGCACCACCGCGTGGTCATCAGCCAGCAAGATCGTCAAGCTCATGACGCCACCCTCGCGCGTAGCTCTGGTGCGGTTGTCAGCAACGCCTGCCAGGCGAAGCGCGCATGGATCTGCGCGCCCACCGCTTCATCAATTTCGACATCAGGACGGCTCAGCCGCGTGCGCAACGAGCCGCCCAGCGCCTCGCAACGCAAGCGCATGCCTGCCAGACCAAAACTGCCATGACGCCGCGCACGCAGCGCATGCGGCGGCAGGCCAATGCCATCGTCGCGGATCATCAGCGTCAGATGACGCGGGCTGGTTTCGATGCGGATATCGACGTTGAACGCCCGGGCGTGCTTCGCCGCGTTATTCAGCGCCTCTTGCGCCACGCGGAAAATCGCCAGCGCGGCTTCGTCGGAGAGCCGCAGCAAACGCTCATCGGGCGGGCAGGTGAAATGCGCCCGCAAGCCAGTGCGGCGGGCAAAGCCATGAGCCCAGTGCGTCAACGCTTGCACGATGCCATCGTCCAGCAACGGCGCGTTGAGTTCGGTGAGCGCGTCGCGGGTGGCCGCACAAACCGAATCGAACGCCCGGTTGGCCTCCGCCAGCGCCGCGACACATTGCGGCGGTGCCGTGGCGGGCAGCCAGGTTTCGATGCCCGCTAGCGCGAAACGCGCCGCCGTTAGCTCGGCACCCACGCCATCATGCAGCTCGCGCGCGAGATGACTGCGCAACGCTTCGTTCGAGCGCACCAACTGCGCTTCCAGCTCCTGCACGCGCGCGCTCAGGCGGGCCAGCTCCTGTTGGGTATCGTCTTCCCGCACCGCCGCGTTTGCGTTTGCGCTGGACAGCCGCGGTGGCGAGCCTGGCACCGTGGCTGCGGCAGGTGCCGCGGAGACGCTTTGGGGAAAGCCATCTGCCGACAGCATGCGATTACGCCGGGTGACGAACGAGATGGGGGAAGCGGAATCTGGATTGCCACGGATCGCCATCATTGAACTCATGACGGGTGGGCCAAAAGAGAGCGCGCCGGACGCGCAGATACAACCAGAAACATGCGTAGCTCTAGCGTTGAAACGCGTCCGTTTCGCCGGTGACGCAACTGCGGCTCAGCGACGGTGCAGCGTGACTGGATTTTCATCCAGCGGTCAAATGGATGGCGCGCTGGCTGGTGCGACCGGGCACTGGCCAGCGCGGCGAAATATCTTGCGGCATGCAACGCGCGAACCGCTAAAGGGGCGCTCGCAGACGTTTGCCGGAACAAACAGCGCCGCGCCGGTCCCTGCGCGCGCGTCGCGGGTGATGCGTAAAGGATGAGTGACATTTGACGCGTTTGAGTTCCATTTCACGCTCATATTTTTTCCGGTGGGGGTTTGTGCGGAAGTTCATACGCGGGTTTCAAGCGGACATGGAACGCGTGAAGCATGAATCGTTACTCAAGAAAACTATGGGCGGCAAACAAGGCGCTCTTTTTTTATTTTTATTTATAAAAAATCGAATCGGATCATGGCAATCAAGAAACCTTATAGAAAATCACAAAACAAAACTCCTGCTGCGAAACCTTCAGCGCAATCAACTTCCAAATCAGCAGCGCAAAGACCCACAACTGCACCTGCGCAAGTAAATTTAAAATCCGCAGAACAAATCAATCAGCCTAAAGAAGCACAGGCCACGAAGCATGTGCTTCCTCCTGTTATTTTCGTGAATGCCTCGGGAGTGACATATGCAAATCTCAGTCCTCGCGCCAATGTTGCGGCGGTTGAAGAAATAAAATCTTCTGTCGACAATTCATCTGAAATTTCAGAAATTATTTCGCCAGACACAAATCTGCCCGCCGAAGAAAAGCCGGTTGAAAATGATTCTGCTGAAGCTTGCAAAGTCGATGTTCCGTCTGAGGTGCCTGAGGTGCCTGAGGTGCCTGAGGTGCCTATAGATGGCCTTAACACCGATTTCTTTTTTCAGCTCGATGACAATGATTATCAAAATATAAAAATCCAGGATATTCCACAAAACATCGCTGAAAATCAGGAAAGTTCGCTTGACGCCCTGGTTGAGAAAAATACTGAACCCACCATCAACCTTGTTCCAGCCACTTCAATTACCGAACGACCGCCTGAAGAAAACACGGTACCGCCAGCCGCAACCGCTCCAGCTGCAACGCAAAACAATCAACTAGATAATCCAGCTATAGAAATTCGCACAAGCGAGAAAAATCCAGCCGAACTCCCAATCGGGAAAAACCCAGGCAAAACTGGCGAAGCCTCCACCAGCACGTTAAGCACCGTAGAAGCACCGGTGGCAAGTACAACGCCACCGGCCATTCCCGTTGCAGTGAAAAGCATGTGGCCCGAGACGCTGCTTGACAACATCAATTTTGACGCCTCCCATCCACTGGTCAAAAAAACACTGATCCAAAAAGATATTTCCCATTTAAAAACCAACGTTATTAATCATCAAAAATATTACGACCTAAACAAAAAAATCACGGCTTTTGCTTATGAAAATCTAACGAAAGACATTGAAAACATTGATCCAGAAAAAACCAAACAGGAATCTCCCAAGCTTGATTTCAAGCAAATACAAAGCCCGATTTTCACTTTGCTCGAAGCAACTAACCGCCTGGTAAATAACACAGAATTTGACCAGCATTGGGAAGACAAAAAAATAGCTCAAATGGCCGATCTGGTCGCGGAGCATTTTAGCCATCACGATGATCCAACTATTTTTTCCGAAGCCAGAGAAAATAGCGGAAAAATTACGCGATACACTACTCCCGAGAAAAAATCAAAAATAACTTATTTTATTGACAAGGTGTGCACCGAACGCCTCAAACAAGACGCGCGCGGCGATATTTACTTCACGATGATTTTATGCCTTATTAATGGCGATCCGGGATTAATTAATAATTGCGCTGTTCAGATATTAAAAGACATACCGCAAGACCAGATCGAAAATAACGACCTCATTCTGGAATTAAAAGATGTAATGCGAACGGCAGTTTCTCAAATCAGTGACATAGATTCTTACAGCAGATTTTTTATCGCAGAAAAAATAGAAAACATCTTTGACGAGTTAATGACCAGCGATTCTTTGCGGGGAAAAATACTGGAGCGAACCGAAGCAATCGAAGCCACCGAACCCACTTAAAGCCGCTAACACAAGTCATCAACGAAGTGCGAACAGATAACGGCCTCAGCAAGGCGGAGCAACGCAGCATGAATGTCGAAACGCCACTCGAAGCGAATGCGCAGTTTGCGGCAACCGGCAAACCAGGGATGCGTGCGCTCAACCACCCAGTGCTGCCGGCCCGGCCGTTCTGTGTTCTCGACGCCCCGCCGGGCAATGCGCACCGTGATCCCACGCTGTTTCAGGTACTGCCTGCAGCGGGCGAAGTCTCGTAGCCCTTGTCCGCATGCAGCTTGTCCGGACGTTTGCGGAGCTGGCCGCTCGGGCCCGGCACTGCGGATATCGCATCAACCGTGCGCTCGAACGCCATCGAATCGTGCCGGTTCGCACCCGTCACCGGGAGCGCCAGGGGAGCGTCTCTGGCATCTACGACGAGGTGTCGTTTCGTCCCGAGCTTGCCCGTGTCCGTTGGATTGGGCCGCTTTCCGGGCCCTCGGGGGCTGGCAACGCTGGCCGCATCCACGCATATCCACGCTGGCCCGTTCCCAGCCAATCTGGCCATGCTCGCGCAAGCGGCGAAGCCTCCTTGCCCCACACGCCCACACGCCCGCCGTCTGCCAGTCCCGCAAGCGCCGCCAGCAAGTCATGCCGCTACCGAAACCCAGTTTTTGCGGCAGCTCTTCCCAGGCAATACCGGTTTGCAGGACATACACGATGCTGTTCAATGCAGCCCGCTCGTCAACCGTGCGTCTGCGACCGCCTTCCGGCGATGGGGTGAACGCCGGAATCAACGCTTCCAGGGCTACCCATAACTTGTTACTGATTTTTCGGCTTGTCACGCCGCCAGGATACGGCGGGCATCGCTCAATGTGCGGGTTGTGTTAACGGCGCTTAACCCAGCACGGCACCTCTGGCTGGTGGCGCGCCCAGCTCAACCATCCGGGCCGCGCCGCCATTCAGCCGCTTACCCCACGAACGCCTTTTCGATCACGTAATGCCCCGGCGAATGATTGCTGCCTTCCTTGAAACCCAGGTTATCCAGCAGCTCACGCGTATCGCGCAGCATATGCGGGCTGCCGCACAGCATCACCCGGTCGTTTTCGAGTGAGAAGCCCGGCACGCCAAGATCGGCGAACAGTTTTTCGGTTTCAATCAGCTCGGTGATCCGCCCCCGGTTCTGGAAAGCTTCGCGCGTGACGGTCGGGTAATACACCAGCTTCTCCTGGATTAGCTCACCGAGATGCTCGTGCGCGGGCAGGTGGTCGGTGATGTATTCCTTGTAGGCCAGCTCATCGACGAAGCGGCATGTGTGGGTCAGCACCACGCGCTCGTAGCGGTCGTACACGTCAGGATCTTTGATGATCGACATGAAAGGCGCGAGCCCGGTGCCGGTAGATAGCAGCCAGAGCGTCTTGCCTGGCAGCAGGTTATCGGCCATCAGCGTGCCGGTCGGCTTCTTGCCGATCAACACCTGGTCGCCCACCTTCAGATGCTGCAGCCGCGAAGTCAGCGGGCCGTCTTGCACCTTGATGCTGAGGAATTCGAGATTTTCTTCGTAATTGGCGCTGGCCATGCTGTATGCGCGGATCAGCGGTTTGCCTTCGACTTCGAGGCCCACCATCGTGAACTGGCCGTTTTCGAAACGAAACCCGGTGTCGCGTGTGCAGGTGAAGCTGAAAAGCGTGTCAGTCCAGTGATGGACGCTTAAAACGGTTTGTGGATTCAGATTGCTCATGGCTTCCTGGAGAGTGCGAATCAAAGGCGGCCAGACGGCTCAGCCGCACGGCAAAGGCGCTGCAGCAACATCAGCAGGCACCGTGGATTAACTAGTGGAACTCATGCGGAAAGTCGCGCATTTTACTGCGTCGGCCCGTTCGCCGCTGTGACCGGAAGCATCCGAGCCACGCTGGCTGGACCTCGCCAGCCATGCGCTGGCGCGATCATACCGAAAGGTTCCGCGCCACATGGGATTGACCCTGCTGCCAAAGCAGCCAAACCCCGGCCGCGTTATCCGACCTGCAAACGCGCCATATACGGCAAGTGATCCGAGAGCCACGCGGTTTCCTGCGCTGGCCTGATCCACTCGATCGGCTTCATCTCGCGGACGAACATTTTGTCGAGCGCCAGCGCGGGAGAAAACGCCGGATAGGTGCGCGCGGGCTCGCCCAGCAGCGTGGCGACTTCGTGCAAACCGTGTTCTGCAAACAAGGGCACCGAATCGTTGCGCCAATCGTTGAAGTCTCCTGCCAGCACAAGCGGGCCGGATGGCGCTTCTTTTTCGATCCAGTGCGCGATCCAGCGCATCTGCCGCAGGCGCGCCGAGCGCGTCAGCGCCAGATGCGCGCACAGCAGCGTGACCGAATGCCCGGCAAAGGTGGCATGTGCCACCAGCAGGCCGCGCCGCTCGAAACGGTGTGCCGAGATGTCCCAGCGGCCGCCGAGGTCGAGTGGATGAGGCGACAGAATCGCGTTGCCATGCCGCCAGGACGGCTTAAACACATTCGGGCCCAGCGCAATTTGCAGCTCGAGCGCGCGTGCGATTTCGGTTGCCTGGCAATGCCAGACATCATCCAGCGGCTCCGCCAGCGGCGCGCCAAAACCCGTTGAAAGCAGCGGCTGAGGCATCTTGCGCGCCATCGCTTCCTGCAGGAAATACGCATCCGCGCGAGTGGACTGGACCCAGCGCTGCATCGCCTGCCACGCCTGAAAACCCAATGGGGTACGGCCTTTATGCAGGTTCCAGCTCACCGCCAGGAAGTCTTTGGGAACGAGCAGCGGGTGCTCATGCTGCTCGGGCAAGATCAGTTCGTCGGGGTTTCGCATGCGGCGTCGTCCATGTCCTGGGTTGAGTTCACGGTTGCTGCGCCAGTCCTGCCCGCACCCGGTACACCAGCGCCGGATCACGTTCGATCAAGGTCCATGTCGCCCACTGCCCAGCGGGGACGTTCAGCCCCGGATGGCTCGCGGCAATCCGGCGCGGCTGCGGCGGCAACGAGCAGCCGCTGACGCTCTGACGTGCGCCGGGTTCTTCGATGGTTTCCTGGGTATCAAGCGCCAGCGTGACCACGCTGGCATCCGCCTGCACCGGTGACACCGTCAGCGTGCGGACAAGATCAATCTCACCACCGGGCTGCTCCTTGCAGCCCACTGCGTGCTGCACCACATGGTGGTGCGTATCGGTGCGCGCCTGGCCCACCGTCGTGGTGCCAGCAAACGCATCAATTTGCTGGCCATCGCGCATCACTTGTAATTGCCAGTCGACCACCACCGGCTCCTGGCGAGCCTGCGCCTGAGCCAGCAGGGGAAACACCAACAGCACCGCGGCCATACGCGCCGTCCATTGCGTCATCAACCGCGTCGTCAACATCAACATCAAGCAAGCTCCAGAAGAAAAAAACATCCTGCGGATGAAAATGGTGCCCATCTTACGCCCGATCAAGCCCCTGCCTTTCCGACCCAAACCAGCCCTCCAAGGTTCAGCCGCCGCGTCTGAGACCCGCGCCAGCCGCTTTGCGCCGCACGCCATGTCGCACCGCACCGCACCAGTGTTAGCAGCATCCCTGCGCCGCTGCTGGCTTGCATGCGCATACGGCCCCGATACACTGAAACCGGCGTGACGCCCAGCGGGCGTCACCACAGCAGCCGCAGCATGACCGGGGTGAACCATGAGCACAGCCATCATCAAACCAGAACTCGCAGTGGCATCGTTCAGCCAGATTTACAACCTCGAAGATGTCGAGACCGCCCTCAACGATCTGCCCGAAGGTGCCAGCGAGGCACTGCGCGCCACCTACGAAAAAATGCTGAAGGTCGGCAACCTGCGCTTTTGCGTCAAGCCCAACCGCATGCCGTCGATTGACGAGCTCATTGACGCGCTGCCAAATTTTGCTGAGCCGCTCAACGACGTGCGCCGGCAACTCGCGCTGTGCCTTGAAACCGAAGACCGGCTCGAACTCATGCCGATCCTTCTGCTGGGCGACCCAGGTATCGGCAAAACCCATTTCGCCAAGCATCTGGCGCGCCTGCTGGCCACGTCGTATCACTACGTGGCGATGAGTTCGCTCACCGCTGGCTGGGTTTTGTCGGGGGCCTCTTCGCAATGGAAGAACGCCAAGCCCGGCAAAGTGTTCGAAGCGCTGGTGCATGGCAGCTATGCCAACCCGGTCATCACCGTCGATGAAATCGACAAGGCCGGCGGCGATGCCCAGTACGATCCGCTCGGGGCGCTGTACGCATTGTTTGAACACGACACCGCACAGAGTTTTATCGACGAGTTCGCCGAAATTCCGCTCAACGCGGGCCATGTGATCTGGATTGCCACCGCCAACGATGCACGGGCCATCCCCGAGCCGATTCTGAACCGGATGAACGTGTATGAAATTCCGCCACCAGACCGCGATGGCGCTCGCCGTATCGCCCAGACGATCTACGCTGAAATCCGTCTGGCCCACGGCTGGGGCGCACGCTTTCCAGAGCAGCTAGGCGACAGTGCGCTTGACGTGCTAATTCAGGCATCGCCCCGCACGATGCGCCGTGCGCTGCTCAATGGCTTTGGCGCAGCGCGCATCGCCAGCCGCGATGCCATCAGCGCTGACGATATCCGCCTCGATTCAGGCGCACGGCGCAAACCTATTGGCTTTTGAGGATGTTTTGCACATGGCGAGGAAAATGGCGGAGTGGCTCACCGCCTGCGTTGACTGCACGGGCAGTGAATAAGGTTGAATGATGGATGGTGGCTCATCGCCCCCTGATTGAGCGGTTGATTGAGCGGTTAACTGAGCGGTTGATTTAGCCCCTGAGACTGACCGGCTAACTGTGCCCCCAATCAGGCGTTCTTCCCAGCCTCTGTTCGCCACGCCGCCTGCCGCTTCACGACGCCAGGCGGCGTACACTGCACCACTCCGCCACCGGCAATCGCCGCAATCGCCGCGTCAGCGTCAGCGCCCTCTCACCTCACACGGATAAACCCAGCGCCACACCAGACGCTGCGTCACACAACATGGACCAGATCGACTGCATTGTGATCGGCGCAGGCGTCATTGGCCTCGCCATAGCCCGCACGCTAGCCGCGCGAGGCCGCGAAGTCATCGTGCTCGAAGCCGCTGAAGCCATCGGCTCAGGTGCCAGTTCGCGCAACAGTGAAGTCATTCACGCCGGGCTTTATTACCCACGCGGCTCGCTCAAAGCCGCGTTATGCGTTCACGGCCGCGAACTGCTGTACGACTACTGCGAAGCCCGTGGCGTGCCCCATCAGCGTTGCGGCAAGCTGCTGGTCGCCACGTCACGCAACCAGGTGCCCCAGCTCGAACGGATCATCGCTCGCGGCAAAGAGAACGGCGTGCTCGACCTGATCCGCATGAGCGCCGCCGAAGCCCAGACACTCGAACCCGAGCTAGCCTGCGTCGATGCGGTGTTTTCGCCGCAGACGGGCATTGTCGATAGTCATCAATTGATGCTGGCGCTTCAGGCCGATGCCGAACGCGACGGCGCGGCCTGTGTATTTCGCGCCCCAGTCGATACCATCGAAGTCGATCATGGCCGCTTCCGTGTGCACCTTGGCGGTCAAACCCCGGCCACTATTGGCGCGTCTTGCGTCATAAACAGCGCGGGCTTGCAGGCCAATGCACTAGCGCGCCGGATTCGCGGGCTGGATAAACGCCACGTGCCACCGTTGTATCTGGCCCGCGGCAATTACTTCAGCATGTCAGCCCGCGCACCATTTAGCCGCCTGATTTATCCGATGCCCAACGAAGCTGGCCTGGGCGTGCATCTGACGCTTGATCTGAACGGACAGGCACGCTTTGGCCCGGATGTCGAATGGGTGGATGCGATCAGCTATGACGTCGATCCACAGCGAGCCGCGTCGTTCTATAGCGCGATCCGTGCTTACTGGCCCGACTTGCCCGACGATGCATTGCAACCGGCCTACGCTGGAATTCGGCCGAAACTGTCAGGCCCCGGCGAAGCAGCCGCCGATTTCGTGATCCAGGGGCCCGCCGCGCACGGGGTACGCGGGCTCGTCAATTTATTCGGCATCGAATCCCCCGGGCTCACCGCTGCGCTGGCCATCGCCCAGCGAGCATGCGCGCTAGCCGGGCGCTAAGCCGCGAAAACCCGGCGCGCGGCGTGCCGGATACCTTATTTTCACTATACGAAGCACAACGCATTTCGAGCCAGACGCGTTGCTATATTTGGGGCCGCCGTCGATAGAACGGCAACACATCTAATTACGATGGAATCCCCCCATGAAAACTTCCCGCCGGACCTTTTTGTTCGCCAGCCTAAGTGCCGTCTCAACGCTCGCCGTTACCCGCCAGGCACTCGCGGCACCTGCTGCCCCAGCTAAAGCCGCGGAAACCGATCCCACCGCTGTTGCGCTCGGCTACGTGGCTGACGCCGCCAAAGTAGACAAGAAAAAATACGCGAAATATGCCGCTGGTCAGGACTGCGGCAATTGCAGCTTCTATCAGGGCAAAGCCTCTGATCCATGGGCCCATTGCCCGATGTTTGGCAGCAAGCAGGTGGCCAGCAAGGGCTGGTGCAACGCGTATAACAAGCGGGCTTAAGAGCCGCTAACACAAGTCATCAACGAAGCGCGAACAGATAACGGCAGCAGTGACCCTACCCCAGAAAACAGTACCGCTGAAAAATAGAAAATCCGGCATGATTTTGACAGTTTGAAACGGAAGACATGCCATGAAGACGAGCAAGTTCACGGAAGCACAGATCGCGTTTGCTTTGAAGCAAGCGGAGCTGGGTACGAAGGTCGAAGAGGTGTGCCGTAAGCTGGGGATCAGCGAGGCGACCTTCTACAACTGGAAGAAGAAGTACGGTGGTGTAGGGCCATCCGAGCTTCGCAGAATGCGCCAGTTGGAAGAGGAGAACATGAAGCTCAAGCGCTTGGTTGCCGATCTGAGTCTGGACAAGGCGATGTTGCAGGATGTCCTGTCAAAAAAGCTCTGAAGCCTTCTCGCAAACGGGCACTGATCGACGAGTTGCGTGATCGGTATCGGGCAATCCGAAGAATGCCTGCTTCCCCTGATGGCTAACATTCTGCATGTACTACGGCAGCGAATTTATCTCGAAGGCGATGGACCGGTGGGCTTACGAACACGGCGTCGAACTCGATTTCAGTCGACCGGGAACACCGGCCGACAACGCCAAGGTCGAGAGCTTCAACGGGCGCTTCCGGCAGGAATGCCTGAACGAGCATTGGTTCTTGTCGCTGGACGACGCCCGAGGCAAAATCACCGCTTGGCGACAGCACTATAACGAGAGCCGTCCCCACTCCGCATTACAGTGGGAGACCCCCGCCGAATTCGCCCGTCGGGCGCGGCAGCGCGCCCTGACGGACGAAACCCCGAAGCCGGAAATTTCTACTTCTGATCGGTACTAATTCGGGTGTAGGGTCATCCTGCGCTAGAGCAGGAAAAGAGCGAGGTACGAAGAAGGGAAATACCCTGAACCAGACACAAGCAGGAAAACGAGCGCAGCTTTGACTGCTGCGCTCAACCGCTCCCGGCGTCTCTCGCGCGACTATGGCTATAAGCAGCTCCCCGAACCCCTCACCAGACTTCACTACGCCGTCTTCGCAATGCTCCTGCTCGTCCATACCACACCAGTACTTCAAAGTGCCCAGCACGCGTTAGTGAGTGGTGAGTAGTAAGTGCTGAACTGCGGCCTGGTTAACCACGCAATCGCCAGTACACAGGCTGCAAACCGACACCCGACCGAGCCGTGCTGACTGGCATCGTGTTCGTGCTGCGCCCAGGCATTGCGTGGAACCTGCTGCCGCAGGAAATGGGTTGCGGCTCAGGCACCGCCTGCTAACGACGGCTCGTCGCATGGCAGAAGGCTGATGTCTGGCAATGTATCCACGAAACGCTGCTGGCCGAACTACGCCGCCGTGGCGAGCTCGACTTGACGTGTGCCATCGTCGGCAGCTCATCAATTCGCGCCATGCTGGCGGGAACAAAACCGGCCCGAATCCCACGGACCGGCGCAAGCTCGGCAGCAAGCACCACCTCATCGTCGACGTCCAAGGCATCCCGCTCGCGGTTATCCTGACCGGCGCAAACCGCCACGGCATCACTCAGCTTGATGCGTTCGTCAATGCGATCCCGCACATCCGGGGCAAACGGGACCGTCCCCTGCACAAGCCGCAAATCGCTCAGGGCGACCGGGGCTACAGTTCCGAGCCACATCGGCAGCGCTTGCACAAACGTGGCATTACACCCTTGCTCGCAAAAATTGGCTCGCCCCATGGCAGCGGACTCGGCAAAACCCGTTGACCAAGCGAGCGCTCAATTACCTAGCTTCACTCGTTTCCCCTCCTGAAGATTCACCATGAACGCTACGCTCATATCCACGAGGCTTTCCTCTCGTTAGCCTGCGCCTTGATTTGCTGGACCCGCCTCAAACCTTGGGTTAACCAATTTCGCAACAGCTTCCAAGGAACTAAGAGCAAACCCGTGCTAACCAGTGATAGCAGCAACCCCGTGGCCCCGGCCATGCACCTGGCGCGAGCCGATTGACACGCTGACGGCATTCACCGACGCTCATGCATCGCCGATCCCGCAAGCGTCCAGCAACATACGCTCGGCGGCTATTCCACAGCGTGCGCGGCGACCCGCCCGTTTTAATGCCAACGAGGAGTCATTCATGTCCGAACCGCGTTATGCCACGCCATTTGCCGAGCGCTTCAAGCTCAACGTACCGGTCATCCAGGCACCGATGGCGGGTGGGCCGACCTCACCGGCCATGGTCGCGGCAGTGTCGAATGCGGGCGCGCTGGGCTTTCTCGCCGCCGCCCCTTTTTCTCCGGAAAAACTCGCCGCCGAGGTCACGGCCATTCGCTCGCTCACCACCCGGCCGTTCGGCGTGAACCTGTTCATTCTCGAACCCAACACACCCGATGACGCCACCGTGCGCCTCGCGCTGACAGCTATCGACCCTATACGCGCCGCTCTCGGATTACCGCCAGGCCATCCGCTAGAACACTACGCGCCTGATTTCCGCACTCAGCTCGACATGCTGGTTGAACTGCGCGTGCCAGTCGTCAGCTTTACCTTCGGCGTGCTGTCGGCAAACGATGTCTCACGTCTGCAAGCAGCAGGAAGCTATGTGATTGGCACTGCCACGCATGTCGCCGAAGCGCTCGCATGGCACGCCGCCGGAGCGGATGCCATCGCAGCGCAAGGTGCCGAAGCTGGAGCCCATCGCGGCACCTTCATCGGTGCCTTCGAACACGCACTGGTTGGCACGCTGGCTCTGGTGCCACAACTGGTCGATGCCACTGGGCTGCCGGTGCTGGCAGCGGGCGGCATCATGGATGGCCGTGGCATCGCCGCCGCCCTGGCACTTGGAGCCCAAGCGGCACAAATGGGCACGGCGTTTCTCACTTGCGCCGAAAGCGCCATTCCACCTGTATGGAAAACCCGCGTGCGCGCCGCAACCGATACCGACACAACAGTGACCTCAGCCATCACAGGCCGTCACGCCCGAGGCATCCGCAACCCATTGATGCAGCAGCTCGCGGCACAACCTGAGCAGATCGCCCCCTATCCCGTGCAAAACGCGCTGACCCAAGAGCTGCGCCAGGCCGCAGGCCGCGCCGGAAACGGTGACTATCTTTCGCTCTGGTCGGGCCAGGGCGCACCCCTTGGCCAAAAACGTCCAGTCAATCTGTCTGCCGCAGATCTGGTCCATCAGCTCGATGAAGAATGGCGCGCCGTGGCCGCCGAAATAGGCGCGCTAGCGCATCAACCCAAGCGATAACCCCAAGGCATAACCCGGCACCATGAAACTCAATCCCGCCGTTTTATGCACTAGACGCTGAATACCGCATTAATTTCCAGGCGTACAAATTAAATAAAAACCGCTACGCCTGGCATTACAGTTTCTTTCCGTCAATCCGGAAATTACATATCAGCCACGTAAAACAACACTATTAAAGCTGCCAACCCCCGCCGCAGACCCATGCTGAATAAGCCCCTATCGCTATTTCACCTTTTTCTCAAAAAAGTCCCACGAATTAATTTGATGCCCTACACTTGCCCGCAAGTACGGTTTAGGACTGGTTTAAAACAGGCTGACTAGCGTACTGAAAAGGTGCAACAGCGATATATCCGGCGTAGTCGTCCACGGGATGTGGATAGCACAGGGCGGCGACGTCGTTTCTGGGACCGAAACGGGAGACTCACATGAACATCAAGATTCAAAAGCTGTTGCCTATTAGCGCTGCGGTAATGATGAGCGCCACACTGACCACCACGGTATTCGCCGACACCATTGTCAAAATCGGCCACGTTGCTCCGCTCACCGGAGGCATTGCCCACCTGGGCAAAGATAACGAGAATGGCGCACGCATGGCCATTGAAGAAATTAACGCGAAAGGCTTGGTCATCGACGGTCAGAAAGTCACGCTGCAAATCGACGCACAAGACGATGCCGCTGACCCCCGCACGGCCACCCAGGTCGCGCAAAAGCTGGTTGATGACAAAGTCGTCGCTGTCGTCGGCCACCTGAATTCAGGCACCTCCATCCCGGCATCCAAGATTTATAGCGATGCAGGCATCGTCCAGATTTCGCCGTCATCCACCAATCCGGCGTATACGCAGCAGGGTTTCAAAACGACGTATCGCGTAGTCGCAACCGATGCGCAGCAAGGCCCGGCACTGGCGAACTACGCGTTCAAAACCATGAAGCTCAAGAGCGTCGCCATCGTCGACGACTCCACAGCCTATGGTCAGGGCCTGGCTAACGAATTCGAAAAAACCGCGAAATCGCTTGGCATGAAAGTGCTCTCGCATGACGCAACCAACGACAAGGCGGTCGATTTCCGCGCGATTCTGACAAAGATCAAGGGTGAAAATCCTGATGCCATCATGTACGGCGGCATGGATGCAACCGGTGGCCCGTTCGCCAAGCAAGCCAAACAGCTTGGCTTGCGTGCCCGCATGCTGGCAGGCGATGGCGTGTGTACTGACAAGCTAGTCGATCTAGCTGGTGATGCAACCGACAATATCGTTTGCTCACAAGCGGGCATGGCACTGGAAAAAATGAAGGACGGCAAAGCCTTCGAAGCGAAATACTCGAAACGTTTTGGCCAGCCAATCCAGATCTATGCGCCGTTCACGTATGACGCGGTGTACATCATCGTCGATGCGATGAAACGCGCCAACTCGACTGATCCAGCAAAGATCCTTGCTATGATCCCCAGCACCGATTACAACGGAGTGATTGGCAACACCACGTTCGATGCCAAGGGTGACCTGAAGCACGGCGTAATTTCGCTCTACAACTATAAGAGCGGCAAAAAATCGGTTCTCGACATCGTCAAGATGTAAGCCCCCGGAGCACCTTGCAGTGGCTGGCCTACAGGTCAAAGCAGGGCCAGCCGGGCCAGCTGCTGCACGGTATTCAGCAATAAACCGGATCACGCGGGCTTCAAGGCTTCGCGTGATTTTTTATGCAACATCACGACACAAGGTGAGAACCCAGCTACATACAACCTCTTTGGAAAATCATCGTGATGCACTCGATCGACCACAACTGGCAACGCTGGATCGCAGAAAACCTGCTGCTTGACGCGACTGCTGAAAACATTCAGGCAATGCTTGTCGCGCACGGCTTTGATGCACAGGAAGCCCAGCGTGAAATTGAAGCGGCTTTGGCTAGCCCGTATTTTCAAGGCGGCACGCGTTTGCGCAACCGGCTGCGCAAGCGTGACTGGATCCTGTCTGTCTACCGGGAGCAGCAGCGCGCTCGCACCAACGCCGGCACAGTGATGCGTCACGAAAAATTGCCGCGCGAGGTTTTCTTCGAGGAGTACTACCACCAGAACCGTCCCGTCATCATCACGGGGATGTTCGACGATTGGCCCGCCCGCAAAAAATGGAGCCTGGACTATTTCCGCGCGCAATGTGGCACAAGCGATGTCGAAGTGCAGTTTGGCCGCGACACCGATGCCAGCTACGAGATAAACCAGATGGCGCTAAAGCGGAACATGCGTCTCAACGAGTTCATCGATCTGATTGAGCAAAGCGGCCCAACCAACAACTTCTATCTGACCGCCAATAACACCCTGCACAATCGGCTGGCCTTGGCACCGCTATGGCAAGACACGCTACCGATCCACGAATACCTCGATACGAAATCACCCGATACTGGTTTTTTCTGGCTTGGCCCGGCAGGCACCCGAACCCCGTTTCATCACGATCTGACCAATAACTTCATGACGCAGATCGTGGGCCGCAAGCGCGTCACGCTCGTGCCGTTATGCGATACCCCGTTTATGTACAACCTGACTCATTGTTATTCGCAGGTAGACGGCAAGGCGATCGACTACAACCTGTTTCCAGACATGCGCCATGCGCAGCTCATCGAGTGCACGCTTCAGCCAGGCGAGTTGCTGTTCGTGCCAATCGGCTGGTGGCATTACGTCGAGGCGCTGGACACCTCTGTGACCATCACCTACACCAACTTTCTCATCCCCAACGTAATTCACAGCCAATACACCAGCTATCAGGATGTCTAAGCCAGGCTCTCGTTAAAACACAGCGGACCGCCTAAACGGTCCGCTGTGTCGTTGGGGCCAGGATGCAGCCAGGATGGATGCAAATTGGCCCCTCTATATATAAGCGTGCTTTAAGCCGCTTATTTTTTACCTCCCGGGTTACCGGGCAACGCACCCGGCACGCTCAACAAGCCGCCGGTCAAAGAGCCCAGCAAGCCTGTAACAGGGGCCAGCAGGCTAGCGCCGCCCGCGACACCCGGCACGCCGGTTACAGGGCTAGACGTGTTACCGCCAGCGCTCCCGCCCGCCGCACTGCCACCACCGCTGCCGCTACCACCGCCCACGGCCTTGCCCGCCACAGCGCCAACCGCCGACACCGTTGAAGCGACCGGTGCTAGCACCGTGCCCGAACTTCCGGTTGCGCCCGCTAACCCGCCTGTCAGCGAAGTCAGCAAGCCCGTGACAGGAGCCAGCAAGCCAGCCACGCCATTGCCACTACCGCTCCCCGGTGAATTGTTCAAAGTCCCGGTTAGGGATGACGTCAGCGAAGTCAGCGTGCCTGTGACGGGAGCGAGCACGCTTCCTGCCCCACCCAGCGGAGCGCCGCCCCCGGGATTCAGGATTCCGGTAATGGGAGCGAGCGGGTTTCCACCTACGGCACCGCCTGCGGAAAACAGGCCACCCGTCGAAGTCACCGCATCGCCCAGTTTGCTCACGACGCTGCCTAGATCCTCACCAACTGGGTTGCTGGTGCTGCCACCCAGTTTTGCACCGACACCGCTCACATCATGACCAACCACCGTTAGCAGGCCATCGACTGGCCGCCCGAGCCCAGTCGCATCGCCAACCGCCTGCGTCACCTGCCCCGCCAGCGTGGTGATTGGTGTGATGACACCGCTCACTGACTGCGTGACTTGCTGGATCGGCCCAGTGGAGAGCGTTGTACCAAGCTGCATGCCGATCCCGCTAACCGCATTGCCCACCCCCGAAACCACTCCCCCGAGTGGCGCAGTCAATGGACTCAACACGGCCGTCGGGCCCGAGCCCAGGCTCGTCACAAGCTGCCCGGCACTATTGACCGCCTGCCCTGCGCTAACGACCACATTCCCGCTGCTGGCAAGCGTCGTACCGAGCGGATCACTTGAGCGGCCAAGCTGACCGAGACCATTCGCCGTCCCATCACCCAGCGCCGTGACGCCATTCCCGAGATTCGAGACCACATTGCCTAGCGAGCGCGTGGTTATTGGGGAAATGCCGGGAACCGGCGTCAGACCAGCTTCCCCACCGAGGGCCGAAAGCGTTTGCCCTGCGGCCGAGACTACATTCCCCGTGCGCTGAATCACTTCACCGATAGGGTTCGCGGATAGGGGTGTTGGTGTTGGTGTTGGTGTTGGTGTTGGTGTTGGTGTTGGTGTTGGTGTTGGTGTTGGTGTTGGTGTTGGTGTTGGTGTTGGTGTTGGTGTCGGCGTTGGCGTTGGCGTTGGCGTTGGCGTTGGCGTTGGCGTTGGCGTTGGCGTTGGCGTTGGCGTTGGCGTTGGCGTTGGCGTTGGCGTTGGCGTTGGCGTCTCCCCACCTGATCCCGAACCACCCGAACCACCCGACCCAGCTCCCCCAGAGCCCGAACCCGCTCCAGAGCCACCCGTGCCAACCACCCCGCCCGCAGGCAACGAGGTTAATTTCGGCTTGGTGACAGTCGTGCCGCCACATCCGGTCAACACGACCAGTGACGAGATGCACATCGCAATCGTTGTCTGTTTGAAATGGCGATTCATGGCTCGGCTCCCCGTAATTAGCTCAGCAGGAACTTCACTGCAAGCACCGTGCCATGCGCCAGCCACCACCTCAGCCACGATCCCCAGCCAGCAGAATCAAGAGACTCAACCCAACCACACTCGCACCCGCAGCGCCCGCGCACCCCGATGTGTCGAGGAACATCACCCAAATGCCAACGCCACGTAACGTAACGCGCGGCGAACGAGCTAAAACGATGCTGAAAAACGTGCTGAAGAAAAACACACCATAAAAGCAGCACCCAACCGCATCGTCAGATCCGCAAACGCCGCAGCACCTTCGGCCCAGCACAGGCCACCAGCGCAGCACACAACGCGACCACCGAAAGCCCGAGCGGCAAACTCGTCATCTGCGTCACCGCGCCGATAACTACCGGCCCCAGCAACAAACCGAAATACGCGAGCCCGGCCACATGAGCCAAACCGACTGCCGCGTGAATGCCTTCGACCCGCGCGGCTGCGGCGAATAACACCGGCATCATGTTCGCCAGCCCCAATCCCATCAGCGTGAAACCAGTGAGCGCGGCAACCGGATAAGGCAGCAGCAATGCGCCGATCATCCCCGCGCAGGCAAGCGACGCGCTCACCAGCACCAGCTGCGGCGCGCCAAACCGCGCCCGCACCGCATCGCCGGCGAAACGCGCCGCCGCCATACCGCCCGAAAACGCCGCATACGCCGCACTCGCCGCAGCAGCACTAGCACCCACGACGTCACGCATATAAACAGTCGCCCAGTCATACATCGCCCCCTCTGCGATCAGCGCAATCAACGCAATGCCACCCAGGGCCCATAACGCCGATGAACGCCAGCGGCTGGCTGGCGCGCCACGCTCGGCAGGATGCGGCACGGGTGCCACATGCGGCAGCACCGCAGGACACGCCAGCAGCAGCACCAGCGCACTGAGCGCCGCCGCCAGCGCCAGATGCAGCACAGGTGCCATGCCGTGCGATAGCAATACACCCCCCAACGCAGCACCGCTCATCCCACCCACGCTAAACATGCCGTGCAACGCCGACATAACGGGCCGCCCCAACAGGTTTTCGACGGCACTGGCTTCGGCATTCATCGCCACATCGAGCGTCGCCATACCCGCGCCAAACAGCGCCAGCACCACCAGCAACATCCAGTACGCCGGAACCACGAGGATCAACGCAGCACACAACGCCATCGTCAAGCCACCGCCAAGGCAAGCGCGGCGCGTGCCCATGCGCGCGATCCATGCACCACTGGAAAACATCGCGCCAATCGACCCCACTGCCACCGCAAGCAACGCCACAGAAAGCAGCCCCGGATTCAATTGAAAACGGTCTCGCACCGTTGGCACATGCACCCCCCAGGACGCATACATCATCCCTGCGATAAAAAACAAAGCCATCGTTGCCCAGTGAGCGCGATTACGCTGCGCAGCAGACAAATCCCGATGACTGGCAGGCACTACGGCAAAACCGGATGGCTGATCGGACACAGAAACCTCAAAAGAAGAAGCAATTGAAAACACGCTGTTGCAATAAGCCACGGACAGGCCGCGCGCAACAAGCAACAAACGTGGTGCGCTGAAACACCGCAAGGCCACAACGTGACACAGCGCGAAAGCGAACAAACGCGGACAGACCCGGACCGGCAAAAATGCGCCGATTTTAACCAGCGCTATCGCTGCACAGCTGGTGGACCTCAACTAATATCTCCGCTGACGTATTCACGTGAAACCCATGCAATGCTGCGGTTTCTTTCTGCTCCCAAGCTCTCCAACTCTCAAACCCTTAACTCAAGGTGCTGACTTTGCATATTCCCGCCCACTCACCGCTTCATCTGCTGCATCAAACTGTTACCGGCACGCTGGCCACACATTCGCGCCAGCCGGCAGGCTTTCCCTATCCCTCGGTCATGCCTTTCGCCCTGGACCAGCACCATCGCCCAACGATTCTGGTCAGCAAGCTGGCCGAACACACGCGCAATCTGCTGGCCGACCCGCGAGCGGGGTTTCTGGTCGCGCATGCGCCCGACGGTGACGTACTCGACGCCGAACGCGTGACGCTACTGGGCACCTTTGAAGCCCAGGAAACCTCACCAGAACTAGCGCAACGCTATCTGCGCTACCACCCGAAGGCCCAGCGCTTCCTTGATCTAGGCGATTTCACGTTTTGGTCACTGGCCATTGAACGAATGCGCTATATCGGCGGCTTCGGCACGATGGGCTGGCTCAAAGGCGAAGAGCTCGATCCTCTAGAACCCCTTGGATTTGACGAAGAAACCGCATTGCTTGCGTTCTTTGCTGCCCATCCCGCCCGCAAAGACACCCTTCATTTACTAGGCGTTGATCGTTATGGCGCTGATCTGGTGAGCGGCAATTCACGCACGCGAGTGATATTCGACAGCCCGAAACTCGACAGCGCCGCTTTGCATAACGCGCTCGTCAGCCATCTTGAAGCACAGGCAAATTAAGTCGTATCGAGAGCGCTTTAGGGAAAACACCAGCACCTGAGCGCTTCAATATCCATTTCTTTATGTTGCAAAGCCCAAGCTTTCATCGGATGAAATGTTGCACGCCGATATCAGAATTAATTTTCACTATCTGATAATTAAATATGCGAAGAGAGCCTGGGCGATGTCGTTTTTTCATGGAAATTCAAAATCTGGCTGACGGCGAAAGTGACGAAATGTCCCATTTAGCGAAAATACTGAAAATTTTTTGATTAATTCTCTTCTAGCGTCTTTTCTCTGGTTTCTATTCTGTGTTAATCTCGCAATCAAATTCCGAGGCATGAACACTTTCAAAGGGCAAGCTGGCTTCAGACTGGCAGTCATTTATCTAAACCACCAAGGGAAACTTATGTCCTCCTATAGAGAACTTCTCGCCCAGCGCGAAAAACTGGAACAACAGATCGAAGAAGCCAAGTCGCTCGAATATGCGCATGTGCTGAACGAAATCCGTCAGAAAATGGCTGACTATGGCATTACCCTGGCAGAACTGGGTGGTGGCCGTGCCAAGGGCCTCAAAGTCGGCCGGCCGCGTGCTGGCGTGGCACCGAAGTATCGTGACCCAATTAGCGGCAGCACATGGTCAGGCCGTGGCAAGCCACCGCGCTGGATCGCAGGTCAAGATCGTGCCAAATATCTGATTCAGCCGTAATACTGCATCCGGTATAAGCTGCCGATTTTCCGACAGCAAGCAGTAAAACCGTAGATCCCGAAAGGGTCTACGGTTTTTTTATATTCAGCAGCAGATAACCCGCAAAACCATACCGCATATATTCGTCTGTGCTTTTAACCACCGTTTTCAGATCTCTGAATGCGAATGCTTCACACTTAGATGAGCACCTGAATCACAAAAAAAGTCAAGTGATTCGCCCATTATTTTGTAGTGTCACGGGTAGAATTCATCCATTGAAACCCCTCCGCCCACATCTCATGTCCTCCGCTCTAGCAGATCAACTCGCGGTAAAACATCAGGTGGCGCGCAAAAGCACATTTGTCAGTATCGTGCTGAATACGATATTGGTCACACTGCAAATCTCAATTGGCCTGATTGCCCACTCTCAAGCACTGGTCGCTGATGGCGTCCATTCACTCGCTGATCTTGTTTCTGATTTTGTGGTTCTAGCGGCAAATCGTCACAGCGATGTAGAACCTGATGCTGATCACAATTACGGACATAGCCGCTATGAAACAGTGGCATCACTATTTCTTGGCGCACTTCTGATTACCGTCGGTATTGGCATGCTATGGCGCGCAGGCGAAAGACTGACAGACATACAGAATATTCCGACAGTACATCTGAGTGCGCTGGCGGTAGCAATACTTGTTTTGTGCTCGAAAGAAGCGCTCTTCCGCTACATGCTGCGCGAAGCACAACGCGTCCGTTCCGCCATGCTGATAGCCAACGCGTGGCACGCACGCTCAGATGCAGCCTCGTCGCTAGTGGTCGCGCTGGGGATTATTGGCAGCCTGGCGGGGATACGGCTGCTTGATCCCATTGCCGCGGCCATCGTTGGTTTTATGGTGGCTCGTATGGGCTGGACCTTCGGCTGGGATGCGCTGCAGGACCTGTCAGATCGCGCACTGGACGAACGCGCCACCGCCGATGTCCTCGCCCAGCTAAGCGCCACCCCGGGCGTGCGCGACGTGCATGGGCTACGCACACGCAAGATGGGCGATTTCGCGCTTGTCGACGCCCATATCCTGGTTGACCCGCTGATTTCCGTGTCGGAAGGGCACTACATCGCGGAATCAGCCCGAGCACGGGTGCTGGCGCACCACCGCGTGCTGGATGCGCTGATTCACGTTGATCCGGAAAATGACCTGACCAGCCGCCCGCCGGTCAATTTGCCCTCGCGCGAACGCGTCGTGCGGGAAATCAACACGACGCTGGCAAGGCACAAGCTACAGTTGGCTGGCGTGACGCTGCACTATCTAACAACCGGCCTCGATGTCGACATCACGCTCAAAGCGGCAGACGGGCAACCGTCCGGCGAGCCGTCACAACTGCTTGCCACGCTCGATGTGGCCGGGCTCAAGCAACGGCTAGGCGCGCACAAGCTCAGCCTGCTGTGGGCGCTCAACCCCACACCCGCCATAACGGACGGCAAGGGCGAGGACGAGGACGAGAGCAAGGGCAACAGCAACGACAGCGGCACATAGCCAGCATCACAGTGCAGTGAATCAAACCTGAATCGCGGCACAACCACTGCCCCGGGTGGCCTGGACGCAGCCGGTGTGCGCTAGCCGTTGGGTTTTGCCGCGTCGCTAGCGTCTGACTCTGGGCGCGACGCGTTTTGTGTGGCCCGCAGCTCCGCCAGCATGTTGCAAAAGAGCGCACCTTGCTCAATCGCATCGTCGAGCGCCACATGGGTATGAGGATGATCGTCGAACCAGTGTTTAGGAAACCGCGGCTTGATGCATTTGCGATACGGCAACCCCGTCATGGCGAACGCCAGCGTTTTGATATCGAGCGCTGACCACGAAAACGGACAGCGTCCGGTGAAACGCATCATGTACCAGAACATGAAGGTGAAATCGAAACCCGCTGGCATCGCAACGAAAACCGGCTTGCCTGGCAACGCTTCCACCCATGCGACATAAGCCAGCAATGCGGCCTCGGGGGCTTGCAGATCGCGCCGGCATGCCTCCCAGGCATCCGGCTGGGTTTTCCACCACGCCGCCTGCACAGGATGCGGAGCGGCCCCCTCTAGCAGTTCAAGATTGGCTGAGAAGGTGCTGACTAGCTGCTTGTCTCCGGTATAAGCCGCGGAAGCAAAGCTCAGCATCGAATGCGGCCCGGGAATCGGGCCATCCGCTTCGACGTCCGTGCTGACGTAAATTTCCTGGCTCATACGCCCACCCCATCGGCCACATACGGATTAGAGCGGCGTTCAGCGCCAAACGTGGAAGTCGGGCCATGACCTGGAACGAACGTAACGTCATCGCCTAACGGCCAGAGTTTTTCGCGGATTGAGCGGATCAAGTCGGCATGATTGCCACGCGGAAAATCCGTGCGGCCAATCGAGCCCGCAAACAGCACATCCCCCACCAGAGCCAGCCGGTGCGTCCGGCTAAAAAACACCACATGCCCTGGCGTATGGCCCGGGCAGTGGAAAACCTCCAGCGTCTCATTGCCGAACTGCACCGTATCGCCGTCCTGCAGCCAGCGATCCGGCTCAAATGCCTGTGCGGCGGGAAAGCCAAAGCGGCGGCTCTGTTCCGGCAGCATGTCGAGCCAGAAACGCTCATCAGGATGCGGCCCCTCGATCGGCACGCCGTAATGCAGCGCCAGCGCTTTGGCCCCGGCGCAATGGTCGACGTGGCCGTGCGTCAGCAGGACTTTTTCGAGTGTGACCTGCTGACGGGCGATTTCCGCGTGAATCAAATCAAGATCTCCACCGGGATCGACGGCTGCGCCTTGCCCAGTGGTGGCGCAAACCAGCAGCGAGCTGTTTTGCTGGAATGGAGTGACGGGAATCAACGTGACTTTCATGACGGGCGAGCCTGAATAAACATAGGCGCTCATCATAAGGGTTTTGCTCCTCTGGCCGGACAGCTTGCGGGCGTGTCAGGACATGGAATCGATCTACGTCGCCGCGCGCCGAACTGAAGCGGCTCAGATCGCTCTCAACAGCAAGAATTAGTCAAGGTTTTCAACGCCTTCCACGTCAAAAATATGTTTTGCGTATAATGCGTCCACTTCGCATGGAAGCCATGCGTTGTCACCGGGCGAAGCACCTTCGTTCAAACAAGGTGTTCATCGCCGTCAAAAGTAAGGTTGCCAGCAGTACTCGCAACAAATCCAGCATCGAATCAGTTCGATGCGCACGTCTCATCCAGCCAGGTGCCTCGCGCCTGCAACAGCTTGATTGCTGTGCCGCTGGAGAGGCCTACGCCGCCGTTCCCGCCCGCTGTTCGCAACAGCCAAGCGTAGAACGTATTTGCCTCGTTCGATGGCGGCGTGTGGGGTCTGGTCCAGCTACCTGGGACAGGTTGCACCAGACGTGAAAACCAACCGTGCGGTTTCGGCCATAACGCCGTTCCGGGTGGCCAGTGTTACGCAATAGCGTGACTCGCCCGCCCATTGCCGCCCGAGCTGTATGCAAGACACGCGCAGTGTTCGCGTGATACAGCTCGTTACGACAATTACGTTTTATGAAAATCAGTCTTTCCCGACAACTCGGGAGTTTGTTAGCACTCGTTTTACTCGCTGGCTGTACCCAGCCCCCTTTAGCAAGCACGGCCAGCACCGCACTGACCACACTGGATAGCGTCCGAACGACAAGCGCCATGACCGCGAACAACGTTGCGCGCCCTAGCATGCGTTCGATGTTTGACGAGTTACCGACCTTCAACGGTCTGAACGGTGCCCTGGACAACGATGTAACTAGCGCCAGCTCACTCGACAAATCACTCGCTAACGCCGAACCACTGGACGGCACTGGTGCCGCCGAATTCCGTCAGACCGGCCGCGCCTCCTGGTACGGCAAGCCGTTTCATGGACGCCGCACCGCGAGTGGCGAACGCTACAACATGCATGCGCTCACCGCCGCCCATCGCACACTGCCGCTCGGCTCTTATGCCCGGGTAACCAATCCCGCCACCCAGCGCACCGTGATTGTGCGTATCAACGACCGTGGTCCGTATGCGCATGGCCGGGTGCTCGATCTCTCATATGCGGCTGCCAACGTGCTAGGCCTGCGCCAGGCTGGCACAGCCAAAGTCGAGATCGAAGGTTTGACACCCCAGGAAGCCAAAGCCGCTCGCAACGATACGCTCGCGGTCAACGTCAGGTGAGCAGATAAACCAGGCCTGACCGGCAAGCCATCACCATCACTCAGGCAGCGAATAGCGAATCGCCCGCCTGGTGCTAGCTGATTGGATTGCAGCGCATATAGGGTTCTGCGCAATTGAAGAACGCCCCTCTCAAAAGCTGGCTTTATGTGCCGCTTTTGAGAGGGGCGTTTGCATTCAGCAAGGCCGTTGCACTTTTTTAGTCTTTCTGCAGGGCCAGTGCGCGTGTATAGAGCGCATTGCGCGAGCCCCCGGTGATCGCAGCCGCCACCTTCGCCGCGCTACTCACCGTCAGCTCCTTGAGCAAAATCTCCAGCAACGCATCGTGCTGGTTTTCCGCCACCACATCCGGCGGCGGCGCTCCCTCCACTACCAGCACGAACTCACCCCGTTGCCGGTTAGCATCAGCAGCCAGCCACGCTGGCCCATCGGCCAGGGTGCCAACCTGTACTGCCTCGTGTAATTTCGTCAGTTCACGCCCGATCAACAAACGCCGCGCCCCACCCAGCACTTCAGCCAATGCGGTCACGGTCTCGACGATCCGGTGCGGCGCTTCATAAAACACCAGCGCGCGCGGGTCCGTCACTAACGCCTGCAACGCCGTCGCACGCTGCTTCGCTTTCGGCGGCAAAAAGCCGAGAAACGAAAACGTCGCCACCCAGTCGCCCGCCACGCTCAATGCCGTCGCCAGCGCGCTTGCACCTGGCAGTGGAATCACTGGCAAGCCCGCTGCACGCACCGCATCGACCAGCTTCGCACCGGGGTCTGAAATGCCTGGCGTACCCGCATCAGAGACATAAGCGATGCGCTCCCCCGCCTGCAGGTGCTCGATGATGCGCGCGGCGGCCACCTGCTCATTGTGCTGATGCAGCGCCATCAGCGGCCGGGCAATGCCATAGCGGGCAAGCAGTTGCCCAGTGTTGCGCGTGTCTTCGGCCGCGACGCGGTCAACCAGACCCAGCACATGCAGCGCCCGCAACGTAATGTCAGCGCTATTACCAATCGGCGTCGCCACAACATAAAGCGCCGCGGCAGGATAGTGCTGTCCCGACGCAAGTTCGAGAAGAGGAGTCATGAAGCAGAAGACGAAGACAGACAAGGCAGGGCCGCCATTGTGCCACGCAGCAGCCCCCCGCTCTGGCCCCAGGAAAAACGCCAGCAAACCACGTCAGACAACCCCCACCCCACCCGACAACTTTTTGAGAAAACCCGGGTCGAAACGCGTTGGAAGTATTTTTGAGCAGCACGCACTCGTATATTTGCAACGCCACCATCTGACGCTAGTGGCACGCAACGTGGTGTACCGAAGTGGCGAAATCGACCTGATCCTGCGCGACCCCAGTGGAATGCTGGTTTTTGTTGAAGTACGCGCACGAACGAGACGCCAGTTTGGCGGTGCCGCAGCCAGCATCGAACGGCACAAACAGCGCAGGCTGGTACGCGCGGCACTGTATTACCTGGCATCCATTTCTGGACAAGCCCCCGCTTGCCGCTTCGACGTGATCGTCTTTGAGGCAGGGCAACTGAACTGGCTGCGCGACGCGTTTCGCGCGGATGACACCGGCGACACCTGAAGCCGCGCGGCAACGCTACATGAGTAAGCTAAACTTGCGGGCACGCGTTAGCCAGAAAGACGACGCAACGCCCCCACCACCCCAGCATGCCGCTTTTAAAGCGGTTCACACGCGTCACAGATAGAGACTCGATGTCAGTCGAACGCATTCAGCAACAGTTCCGCGACAGCGCGGCCACCACCCTCGAAGCCCTTGAAACCCTGTCGATTCCCATCGCAGCCGCGATCGACACGCTGTTTACCGCACTCGCCAACGGCAACCGCATACTCACCTGCGGCAACGGCGGCGCAGCAACTAGCGCGCAGCAATTTGCCGCCAAACTGGTGAGCCACCACGAACGCGAACGGCCTGGCCTACCAGCGATAGCGCTCACCACCAGTTCGTCCATGCTTACCGCAACGGCAAACGCTGACGCGTTCGAACAGATTTTCTCGAAACAAGTTCGTGCGCTAGGGCAAGCCGGAGACGTATTGCTCGCTATCAGCACCTCAGGAAATTCAGCCAACGTACTCGCCGCGATTGAAGCCGCACACGAACGCGAAATGACCGTGATTGCACTAACCAGCAAAGATGGCGGGCAGGTGAATCACCTGCTGGCCGAAACCGATATCCAGATCTGCATACCCGCCGGGCGCACCGCACGAATTCAGGAAGTGCAGTTGCTCACCATCCACTGCCTGTGCGACGGGATTGATGCCATGTTGCTAGGCGACGACTGATTTTAAGGAGAGCACATTTGATGAGCCCCTACCGCTTCAAGACAACGATTGTCAGAACCACCTTGATGGTGGGCCTTGCCAGCGGGCTAGCCATGACCCTGCAAGGCTGCGTACTCGCGGTAGCAGGCGCTGCCGCAGGCGGCAGTGCACTGGTCGCCACTGACCGGCGCACACTCGGCGCACAAACCGAAGACCGTGAAATTCAGGTCAAGGCGATGTCGACACTAAGCACCAACCTGCCCGATGCCGCCCACATCAACGTATCGGTATTTAACCGGCGCGTGCTACTGACCGGCGAAGTCCCCGATGACGCCGCGAAGCAAAAGGCAGAGGCATTGGTACGCGTGATTAACAACGTGAACGCGATTATTAATGAGTTGACCACTGGTCCAGCCAGCACATTCTCGTCGCGCACGAACGATACCTACCTTGAAGGACGGATCAAAACAGCGCTAATCGCCGAGAAAAACATCACGACCAATAACTACAAGATTGTTTGCGAGCGCGGCTCGGCATACATGATGGGGCTCGTGACAGTCGATGAAGGCAATCGCGGCGCAGATGTCGTGAGCCGCGTGCCGGGGGTGGTTCAGGTGGTCAAGGTATTCCAGTACATCAAGCCACAAGAAGCAGCGGCCATCTCGGCAGCTACCGCCACATCAGCGAGCGCTACCGACGCCAGTTCAGCCCCATCGGACGAAGTAACCGTAAACGCCGTGCCAGAAGCGTCGGTTAGCACACGATCAATCGAACAACAGCCACCCGCACCCGTGACGAACTCAAACCCGGTACAACCAGGAAATGCGGCTGCGCCCAGGTAGCAAGAGAGTGATTTACATGAAACACAACGTACTTTTGATAACGGCAACAGTAGCTGTTGCCGCGATGGTTACTCAGGTCATGGCGGGCAATGCGGCTATGGCTGCCACGCCACCCGGCCAGACGCTGGCAAATGCGAATGCCTGCATGGGTTGCCACGCAGTTAACCGCAAGCTGGTGGGCCCTTCGTTTCAGCAGATTGCCAGCAAGTACAAAGACGATCCCCAGGCAACGGCGAAGCTGTCGCAGAAGATCAAACGCGGCGGCGCAGGCGTTTGGGGCTCGATCCCAATGCCCGCGCATCCGTCGATGAGCGACGCCAATATACGTGTGCTGGTTGACTGGGTTATGGCTGGCTCACCTGCGAAGTAATGCTCGTGCGGTGCGGTATTTTTGTGGGGAGGGGTGACAATTTGTGAGGTGGGATGGTTGTGTTTTTGGGTTTGGGGCGGTAGCTCAGCTGGGAGAGCGTCGCGTTCGCAATGCGAAGGTCGGGAGTTCGATCCTCCTCCGCTCCACCAAGATTTCTCTTTAAAACCGGTCATTTAAGGCCGGTTTTTTATTTAGTGGCGCTTTCGTCATCGTTCGGTTTGACACCCCGCCGGATGACAGACAGTTACCTGTCCGCCGTGAAGAATGACATTGCCCATGATGCTGTCGTTACTGAAAATGGCGCTGCTGATCCGCCTGCCCCTGATGCTCGTGACGGGTACCTACGACCTGAAAACCGTGGTCACGCTGAGCTGCGTGCAGTTCGCCTGGTTCTTCGTGGATGTCTGGGTTCAACTAGCTCGCCAGATTGACCTCCCCCCGGATAACCGAGCACTTTGGCCTAGAGAGTTCCGGCTTCAAGGTGGGCAAGTCGGAACTCACCCGGAGTCAAATCGCCTAGCGAACTATGCGGTCTGAAGTCGTTGTAATCCTGTCGCCAGCCTTCGATCTTTTCTCGGGCATCGTCCAGTGACAGAAACCAATGCACGTTCAGGCATTCATCCCGAAAACTGCCGTTAAATGACTCGATGAACGGATTGTCCGTGGGTTTGCCAGGACGGGAGAAGTCCAACGTTACGCCATTTTCATACGCCCAGTGATCCAGCGCATGAGAAATAAATTCGCTCCCGTTATCGACCTGTATCCGTTTCGGGGCACCTCGCAGCGCTTTTAGATGTCCCATCGTTGCCACCACATCGGCAGCCTTCAAGGCGTAATCGACGGTAATCGCCAAGCTCTCCCGGCTAAAGTTATCGACCACAGTTAAGGCCCGGATTTTCTGCCCGTTGAACAACTGATCGGCCACGAAATCCATGCTCCAGCACGCATTCACCGTAGAGATTTCGGGGCGCTCCATACGGTGTGCGGCAGCGACACGACGGCGAGGCCGCTTACGCCTCAGGTTCAGCCCCTCTTCACAGTAGATTCGGTAGGTTTTCTTGTGATTGATCAACCAGCCTTCGCGGCGCAGCAGAACGTGAATGCGCTCTACGCCGTAACGTATCCGAGTTTCGGCAATCTCCCGGATGCGCCGGCGCTCGGCACGGTCATCACGTGGGCTCGGCACATAGAAGTACGTGGCCTGGCGTAGCTGCAATAGTGCTGTCGCACGCCGGATGCTCACCCGATACGCTTGAATCAAAAAATCAGCCAGCTCGCGCTTACGGGCTGGCTTCACAGCTTTTTTTGCACCACCTCCTGAAGCATTTGCTTGTCGAGGCTTAGGTCGGCCACCATGCGCTTGAGTCGGGCGTTCTCCTCTTCGAGTTGCTTTAGGCGCCGCAACTCCGAAACGCCGAGGCCGCCGTACTTCTTCTTCCAGTTGTAGAACGTGGCTTCGGAAATACCCATCTTCCGACACACTTCTGCCACCGGGGTACCCAGTTCGGCCTGCTTCAGCGCGAACGCGATCTGTTCTTCCGTGTACCTGGATTTCTTCATGCAAACCTCCCGCCCGTCAGGGCTTCAAATTTGCCAGAAATCTCTACTTCTCGCCGCTACGGTTTTTCGGGGGGAGGTCAATTGCGGAGACGTTTTTAGAGTAGATCCCGGATTGATCTCAAGTAATGAGGTATGAGCTTTACTTTCCGCCGCCCCCATCCCCATAAACCATCGTCGAATCGGTCAGCACCCGGTTCTTGCCGCACGGGCACATCACCTTGTCGCCGTGCTGCACCATCGCTCGTCCGTTCTCACTCATATGATCAGCGGTGCCAAAAATCCTGAAGCTACCCTTGCAGGTGCCGCAGGTCGCCTCATCACCATGCAGTGCCAGCCGTCGTGATTCCTCAAACATCGTCGCCGTCAACGCAATCACGATGCCACCCGTGGTGGTCGGATCACCGTGCTTGACCAGTTGCCCCATTAACGTCTCCCTTTACAAGCAAAAAAATCTCGCCAGCCCACCCGCCAGCCGGAAGCACTAATCCCTGTCCCGTCCCGCCATCTGCAACGCCAGACGTACCTGTCCATCTGGCAGAAAATGCGTGCCGAAGCGCACCAGTCCGGTCCGGTGCAGCTCGCAGCGCATCGTGAAGCTCAGCAGCACGCCAGGCTCCGGCGCTTCGATCACCACTTCCACGGCTTTCAAGCGCGGCTCGTACTTCAGCAGCGTCGCCTCCATCGCTTGCCGCAGCTTGTGTGCCGAAGCAGGCAGATGCCGGTAAATCTCCGACAGGTCTTCGAGACCGTAATCCGGCAAATGCGCGAGCGCGCCACGGCGGCTGTTGAGGATGCGTTGCAGGTTGTCCTGCACGGACAGGAAGGTTTGCGTCGCCGCGTCGAAGGCATCGACTGCGGCTCCGTCAGAAAAGTGACCGGTCAGTTGTTCAAAGAAACCCGGTCCGCCATGACTCATGCGCGGACCTCGCCTCGCACGGCAACCGGCAACGCCAGCCGAGGCCTGCCCCACCAGTGAGGGCAGCAGGCCATGTCTGGCGACTTACCCACGTTCGTTCCAGCTGTCAGCGTGGATGATGTTGCCGTCCTTGTACGACCAGGTGATCTTCTCGTAGCGCAGCTCAATGTCTTCGAGGTGGTTGTGTTTTTCGTAAGCGGGGTTCTTGATGTCGAGCATCTTCGGCTTCACGGCGACGACCTTGACGTTGTCGAGCTTGGTGTTGAAGTACTCCTTCTCCTTGCCAGCATCGTCAATCCGATACCAGCGGATCTCGATGGATTTGAGCGTTTGCCCGCTGGTTACCGCCTTGTACAGATAGGGCGTCGATGCGTCGGTTTCCTTAGTGAAGATGATCGGCCTATGCACGCGGGTGCCGGTGAGCTTGCCAGTGTTGGCGTCGGTCGGGATGCTGACGCCGTGATCGAGTGCGACCACTTCGACGCTACCTTCCCGGCCCTGGACGGTGACCGAGCCTTTGATGTCGGCACCGCCGTCATCCTTGATCCACATGTAGGCAGGAATAGCCATTGCGTTTCTCCTTGAGCAACAAAGTAAGCAGGGTCAGCAGCGCTGGCCCTGCGGGGTTGAATCCGGTTCATCGTATGGAGTGCCATGCATCTTGTTCTGGCGGCAGTCTGGTACCAGCGTGATCTCGACGCGGCGGTTCAGCGCGCGTCCGGCGGCGGTGTCGTTGGTGGCTTTGGGGCGAGTGTCGCCATAGCCCTGGAGCGCAAACCGGGTGCGTGGCAGGCCTGAGGCTTCGGCCAGCCAGTTGCGCACGGCACTGGCCCGGGCTTCGGAGAGGGCCTGGTTGCGGGGTGCACTGCCGGAAGCATCGGTGTGACCCGCGACCAGCACCCGGTTGCCAGGATGGGCGCGGATCAGGTCCAGTGCATTGACCAGCACGCGGTTCGAGCCGGGATTGAGCACGGCGCTGCCGCTGCTAAACAGCGACAGGCTGTCCAGTTCGATCGTGGCTGGTGGGGGAGCGGGTGGGGCGTAGGCGGCGATCAGCACATCAAGCCGTGGCAGAAGCGGTGCGCCCCGGTAAAAGCCGAGCCCCAGCCTGGGTGGCACGCCATCACGGGCGTAACGCGCGAGTTCATCGCGCTCGCGTCTGAGCGCGTTGAGCGCATCTAACCGAGCGGCGTCGTGAGCGGAGGTGATGGCTTGATAGTGGGTGATGCGCTGTGTCACGCGGGTGAGCAGCGCCAGGTTGTTCCAGGCCGAGGCAGCCGCCGCGGCGCAGAAGGCCAGCGCGGCGCAGGCGAATGCATGCGCGATAGCGCGCGGCATCACCCGGCGTATCGGCTGGGGGGTGATTCCGTGGAGTAGCGCGTCGGGCAGCGTCAGGCCAGAGGTGGCTGGGTATGAGGCCGGCTCACCCAGCGCTGCAACTGGCAAGCCGCTGATGCGTGCCACGCCCTGACGCCAGGGCGATCCGGCAGCTGGTGCGCCGGCCACCAGCGTGACGCCCAGCGCCTGCACCGTCAGCGCTGGCACGCCGTGCGCGGCCCCGGCCAGTGCGGGCAGCAACGCCTCGCAGGCCCAGCGGGCCAGCGCATCGAGCTGGGCGGTGCGCCATGCCAGTGCCGTGCGCTGCTCGGGGGCCGCCGTGCGTGCTTCGCGCCATGCCTGCGCCGCAATCTGCGTGGGCAGCGTGTCGAAGCGCAGCGCTTGCCTCTCCGACACACCGAACCATGGGCAGGGTGGGTCCATGCCCTGCACGGCGGCGGCATACACCGCCACGCCCACTGGCAATGGATAACCCAGCGCCCGGCGCGTGTCGCTAAGCGCGCGACGCCAGAGCCCAGACCCAGCCTGCCACGTCATCAACGCATCGGTCTGGTCAGCCGCGTTCAACACCATCACCGCATCGGGCCCCTGACCCTCGCGCCAGCGCATCAACGCATCAGCTAGTGACGGCAGTTGTGTCGCGTCATCGCAGGCCACCCAGATCGCGGCGTCGGTGATGCGCACTGGAGCGGTACCAAACAGTGCTGTCAGCGTGCGCGTATCGCCGCTGGCCAGCACCAGTGGCGTGTGATGCCGCAGGCCTGCTGGCAGCGCCGCCAGCGCACTTTCGACCGCGCGCAGCACGGGCCTCGCCATGTGTTGCTGTCGCTGCAGTCGGCGTGTTTGCCATGCAATAGCCGTACCGGCAACGAGCAGCACGAGTGCCGCACCGGCCCACGTCCAGCCACGGGACCACGGTGACCAGAGCGCCAGCCAGAGCAGAGCGAGGAGCGCGGCCCAGGCGGTCAGCGCGCGCGAGGGATAACCCGTCATCACATGCGTCCTCATGCGCCAGCGAGTTGCGCGGCCGACACGGCCAGCCAGCGATCAAGCGCGAGATATGTCAGCGCCGCCGTGATACACGCTCCCACCACCCACACCACCGGCGAAAGATCCCTCGCCCGCCGTGCCTCCAGGCCGCTCTCGCGCGTCCCCAGACGAGTCGCCTCCATACGCACCTCCACCGCACCCAGACGCGCATCGAGCGCCTGCACCAGCGCCGCGCGTTCCATCGCGCCCCCGAGCGCGAACCGGCCCTGGAAGCCGAGATCAAGCACCGCGCCAAAAATCGCCAGCAGCGGCAGCACTGGCTGTGGCTGGGCCAGCCGTCGTTCGATGCGGGTAATTAGCGCCTCGCCCGCGTCATGCGTGCTAAAGCGCGTCACCTGTAGCGGTTCGTGCTCCCAGGCATTACGGTCATCACCTTGCAAGCCTCGGAGCGCTGCTTCATCGAGCAGAGCACATTGCGCATAGGCGGCGTCCTCAATCACATCCGGTGGATGACCATCAAGCGCCAACTGGCTATGCAAATCATCAAGCTGCGTCAGACATTGCTGGCGGAAACCGGCAAACCCCTTCGGCCCCATCCCGCCCACCAGTTCCGCCACGGTCAGCGCGGTATCGCGCAGCGCCACCGGCAACATGGCGACATCAGCCACATCGGCCCCTCCCCTCGCATGCACCCTCATGACGGCAGCACCGCATAAAGCTCCAGCGAGATCTCTGGGATCGACACTGGCACATAGAACTGACAGGCCCGCGCGGCCATCATCCGTTTGAACGCCGGATGCGCGCCATCCAGCGCGAAATACTGGTTCTCGAGCCGCACCGGAATCGCCGCAGGCAGCCGCGACATCGCCCGCAATGGAATGCCAGGCAGCGCGGAATTAACGATCTGCTCCACTTCATCCGGTGCCCCAGCCTTGCACAGTCTGGGTAATTGATCGAGCAGCGCATGCGCAGCCAGGCCCGACTGCACCGACAGATACCAGTCGGCGCCATCCGCCAGACGCTCGTCGTGAATCAGGCCGGTCCACACCGTGCCACGCGTGCGCTCCAGCGCCACCGGCACCACCCGCGATGGAATCACCGTATCAAGCAGCGCGCGGATCAACGCTTCGAGCTCCGCGAAGACTGGCTCCAGCGCCGTGTGGTCGTAAGCCGGAATCGCCTGCAAAGTGTCGCGCGTCGAAAACGTCAGCAGCGAACCCGCCAGACGCGACAGCAGCGCATACAAACGCTCGGGATGCTGTGCCGGGGCCTGGCACAGCCGCGCCAGTTCGGGCCAGATGCTGTTCACGCTGTGCAGCAGCCAGAACAGCGCCACATCGGCCACCGCGTAGTCCGCGATCTGGTCAGAGCGTTCACTGCGGCGCGCGGCAAGACTGGCGCTCTTCGCGTTCAAAATTGCCGACAGACGGTTCATCCGCTCAACCAGACGCGGGCTGGCCGACAGCATCAGGCATGGCGGCACGAAGACCGGATCAAGCTCGAAGCGTCCCTGCGCGTTACGCACAAAACGCCCGACCGGGCAGGTCACGTAATCGCCACACGGTTCAAAGTCGAATAGCAGCGCAAGCGCATGACGCTCCACGCTGATCTCCTCACGGCCTTCGCCGTGCAGGTCACTCACCTGGCAATACTCACGAACAAAGCGGCGCGGCCGCGCAGACAACTGCCCCGCCTCGATACAGTTACCGCCCTGCGCATCGGCCAGCGCCAGTCCCACCAGTGCCACCACCGTATCGGTTTGCGCTGGTACGTCGTGCAAATCGCGCGCGGCAGGCAGCAGGTCAGCGCTATTACTGTCGATCAGGGTGCCATCTGGCAGGCGCAAATCAAGCGCATTGAGTTGCAGGCGATGGACCGTCAGCGCCTGCACATCGAACGCGACGGCACAGATCCCCCACGGATCGGGGCTAGCGATACGTGCGATACGTTCATCGGTAAAACGCTCCCATAGCGCCTGCTGCTGGAAATGCTGGGGCGTCATGAAGACCCCCTGGGCCCACAACGGTCGGGTTATTTTCATGATGGTCTGACTCAATGCTCGAAGGCTGCGCCTTCTCAGGGAATACGTACCGCACGGCGCGACAGGGCACGCCATGCGGCAGTGAGACGAAGATGCGCTGCGTCGCGTTTAGTTTTTGGCCTTCGGCATCTGCGAGACGAGAGACAGATTAATATCCATCCCCTCAATCTGGAAGTGCGGCACGATGAACAGGCGGATACGGAAGAAGCCCGGGTTGTCCTCGATGTCCTCCACCGTCACCCGCGCTTCGCGCAGTGGATGCGAGGCCTGCAAGTCATCGCCCGGATCGGTCATTTCAGTGACCAGCGTCCTGATCCAGGTGTTCAGTTCCAGCTCCAGCAGGCGGCGGTCTTTCGTCGCGCCGATGTTCTCGCGCTGGATCAGCTTCAGGTAATGCGCGATCCGCGACAGCAAAAAGATATACGGCAGCCGCGCATTGACCCTGCTGTTCGCACTCGCCTGCGCGGTGTCGTATAGCACCGGCTTTTGCGCCGAATGGGCCGAGAAGAAACAGGCGAAATCGTGGTTCTTGTAATACGACAGCGGAATAAAGCCGAGACTGGCGAATTCAAACTCACGCGTCTCGGGAATCAACACCTCGCTGGGAATCTTCGCCTGATTACCGGTGCCAAGGTCGTATAGATGAATCGGCAAATCCTCCACTAGGCCACCCGCCTGCGGCCCACGAATCTGCACGCACCAGCCGTTTTTAACAAAGCTCTTCACCATGTTCGCGGCAAACGCGAAAGACGCATTGGCCCACAAGTAGCGCTGGTGATCCGGGCCTTTCACCTGCTCGGCGTAGTTGAATGCACGCACAGGCACCGTGTCGGAGCCATACGGCAAGCGCGCGAGAAAGCGCGGCAATGTCAGGCCGATATAGCGCGCATCGTCTGAATCGCGGAAGCTCTTCCACTTCAAGTATTCAGCGCGGTCGAAGTAATTGCCGATATCGCGGATGCTGGCAACCTCCTCCATCGTCTCCTTGCCGAAAAACTGCGGCGAGACCGAACCAATGAACGGCATGTGCGCCGACGCGGAAACCTTGGCGATGTTACGCAGTAGTGCAACGTCCTGCGCACTGCGGTCAAACGCATAGTCGGAAATAACTGCACCAATGGGCTCCCCACCTGGCGTGTCGTATTCCTGAATATAAGTGTGACGATACAGGCCGCTCTGGATGATTTCGGGCGTGTCTTCAAAGTCCTGCCGCAGCGCATCTTTCGATACATTGAGCACGTCGATTTTGACGTTCTTGCGGAAGTCCGTGCGATCCACCAGAAACTTCAGCCCGCGCCAGGTGGACTCGATCTGCTGAAACGTTTCGTGATGCATGATCGCGTCGAGTTGACGGCTGATCTGCTGGTCGAGGTGTTCGATGTGGCTATCGAGCAGGCTACGATCCAGCCGCTCCACCTGCTGCGATGAAGCACGCACCATGTCCATGAAGACATTCAGCGCCTGCCCCAGCCGCTCATCCGGCGACGACTCCGACAGCGCCTCGGGCTGCTGGAACGATTCAAAAGGACGGCTGAGCGTAACCGGCGTCAGGCTGATTTTTTCGCATAGCGATGCGTACACGCTGTCGGCCGGAAGATCGTGCGTAGGGCGCTCCTGTTCCAGCACGACCGTATCTTCGATAGCCTCACCGGGGCTCGTCTTGTGTTCTGCCATGATTTTTCTCCTAGTGGTAGAGCCGTTAGCGCAGTAACGGAGTGCTGCCGCCGATGCTTTTCAGGTCGGCATGCAGCCGCCCGGACAGCGCCGGATCACGGAGAATTTTTTCTAGCTCACGGCGAAACGTGGCGTTATCGAGCAGATTCGACTTGAGGTCACGCAGCAAATTGCGCGCGGCCATCAAGGCGCGCAATTCAGGCACACGGCTGGCCACCACCTCGGGGTTGAAATCTCTTATCGACTGGAATTCGAGCGTGACAGGCAACTCGGAACCATCGCCCGTTAGCGTGTTTTCCACGGCAATGCGCGCCTTCGGATGAAACTCCGCCAGCACCGCATCAAAGTTGTTCTTGTTGATATCGACCTTGGCCCGCGCAGCCAGCGGGCGGTCATCCTGACCGTGGCTGTAATCGCCTAGCGCTAGCAGCCTGAGAGGTAATTCGACCTTCTTTTGCGCACCGCCGGTATGCAGGTCCAACTTGATGTTGACCCGGCTTTTTGGCACTTCATTCTGGAAGCTTTCGCTCATTCCCCTAGTCTCCCTTAAACAGGTTAATTGCTTGTTGGCTAGCCCGCCTTTATCTGCCAAGTGCTACTGAATATCATCTTTTACCAATAAGAATCTATGAGAAAAATCGGATTTTTCGTTTTAATTATGTTTTGCTAACTATTTGGCAAAAAACACTTTCACTTTATTGCCTTATGCAGTTATCTTCGCTGTCCGAATGTCATGACGACAATGGTTATGCATGTTGCATGTATGACAGGGAGGAGATGCCCGATGGAACGATGGCAGCAAAGCCGCGATGTGCCACTGGCCAGTGTGCGTACGGGGCAGCAACGGTATTTTATGGAGGTGAAGGGGCCGGCCAATACTCGAAATGGCACTGGCCTTTCCATCGTGTCATTCGACGCCATAGAGCGTATCGGTGACCCTTATCGCATTGACATTAACGTCACGCATCCCGATGCACTGACGGTTAGCGATTACCTTGGACGTGATGCCATTTTCTCCATCACGCCGCAGGATGGCAGCTCACCGCGCGTGTTCTCCGGCTGCATTACCCGCTTCTCCGCGCTCAGCAGCAGCGCTGATATTCACACCTACCGCATCGTCGTCGAAGCACATATCGCGCGGCTTCGGCTGACCCGCACTAGCCGCATCTATCAGCATCAAAGCGCGCCACAGATCATCGAAGCGATCCTGCGCAGGCATGGTTTTAAAGGACATCAGTTTCAGTTCCGGCTGCGGCGCAAGTATCCGCAGCATCTGTTCCGCTTTCAGTATCAAACCGCTGACTGGGCGTATATCCATTTGCTGATGGAGCAGGAGGGCATCTATTGCTACATCCTGCCTGGCGAGTTTGGCGATGTCGTGGTGTTTGGCGATGACATCGACCACTACGTGTATCAGCCCCGGCTGGAAGTGCCATACCGCGAAACAGCCGGGCTCGAAGCTGGCATCGAAGCGGTGCATGCGTTGCAGACGCACACGCAAATCGTTCCGTCATCGTTTCGCGTCGCGGACTACAACCCTGACAACGCGTGGGAACGTTTCAGCGCTGAAGCCAGCGTGGCTCGTGACGACAGCACCACTTACGGCCAGCCCTATATCTACGGCACGCATCACCTGGACGAGCCTGGTGCGAAGTGGCAGGCGCAACTGCGGCATGAAGCGGCGGTAGCGTGGCAGGTGCTTCATGAGGGCGCAGGCAACGTGCTGGATCTGCGGCCTGGACGGGTGATGTGGCTGCGTGACGAGACGCCAGAAGCTCCGTTTGACGTGTATGGCAACAAACCAGAACCGGTGCGGCCTGCGCCGCCTGGACAACTCATCATCGAAGTCACGCATAGCGGCGCGCGCGACCGCGCTTATCGCAACACCTGGCGTGCGATTCCTTCTAACCGGCGTTTCCGTCTGCAGATCAGGGATGACGTCTGGCCAAAAATCAGCGGCACGCTCAGCGGCCGTGTGACCTCACCCAACGAATACAAATATGCGCACCTGACACAGCAGGGGCGCTATGTGGTGCGCTTTGATTGCGACTTCGATGCATGGAACCCAGGTGGCGAAAGCGTGCCGCTGCGGCTGGCCAAACCGTTTGCAGGTGCGTTGCAGACGGGTATGCATTTCCCGGTAATTGATGGCACGGAAGCCGTGCTGGCATTTCGTGACGGTGATCCAAACAAGCCGTACATCGCGCAGTTTCATCACAACAGTATTCAGGGTGATTTGGTGACCAGCCAGGAGCGCTGGTTCTCACGCAACGTGATCCGCACGCGCAGCGATAACAAAATCCAGCTCGAAGACTGGAAGGACGAGGAGCACGTCAAGCTGTCGACGGAGCATTCGGGCAAGAGTCAACTCACGCTCGGACATATCGTCAGTGGCAAGCGGGTAGAAGGACGGTGCGAGAAACGCGGTGAGGGGTTTGAACTGCGTACCGATGCGCATGGCGCGATTCGGGCGGGGAAAGGGTTGTTTATTTCAGCCGATGCGCAGGTGAGGGCGCAGGGGCCGCAACTGGATATGCAGGAAGCGCACAGCCTGCTCCAGCAAGCCTTGCAGCAGAGTGAAGCATTAGCCAAAGCCGCTCAAGCCGCGCAGGCGATTGCAGCCGATTACGGCAAACAAAAAGCGTTGTTTGATGACACGCTCACCGCACTCAAACAAGCCGGAATACTGGCCAGCGCCCCAGCGGGCATTGCGCTGACCTCGGGCCAGCACCTGCAACTGAGCGCAGCAGAAAACCTGATCGCCACCGCTGGCAGTAGTGCGGATATCAGCGTGGTGAAACGCTTTACGGTCGCGGCGGGCGAAGCCGTGTCGCTGTTCGCGCACCGGCTGGGGATGAAACTGTTTGCGGCGACAGGCAAGGTGGAAATTCAAGCGCAGAGCGATGAAATGGCACTGGCCGCGCTCAAGGACATCACGATTACCAGTACCGATGGAAAACTGGTTCTGTCGGCGAAAAAGGAAGTGTGGATTGGCGCGGATGGGTCGTACATCAAGATCAATGGCAACAGGATTGAGAACGGCACATCGGGCGATATCGTTGAGAAGTGCGCGGCGTGGGGCAAGCAGGGGGCGGCTTCGATGAGCATTCCGCTGCTCCAGTTTCCCCGGACCACGTGCAAAAGTTGCCTGATCGACGCCATGCGAAACGGTGCTCCAGGTGTCTATGTTAAATAGGCCCGCTATGACTTTCCACTATGTACTGGTTGACTCCAGTCATCACATGCGTTTCCACCAGAAACTGGACCGGTGGGGTATGCGGTATCAATCACTTTTTCATGGGCACGCCGAAGCCTCCTTGATGGATATCGCACCATTACTGATCGACGTAAGCGAAGACCATGAGGCAAGTCAGCGCGTGATGACCGAAGCAACGCGTCTGGGCAAACTCAAACCGTGCGTGCATCGTCTTGAGGCATCGTCATCTTTAAAGCAGCTGGCAGAACATTTCAGTCAATTTCATCTGGTCACCATGCCGCATGGCCGCATGATGGTGATGCGCTGGTACGACACGCGCATCCTGCCAACCTGGCTTGACGTGCTACATGACGATCAACGACATGGCTTCATGGAGCCGGTAACGGCATGGGGATATTTCGACCGTTATGGCGAATACCAGCAGCTCGATATTCCCGTCACCAGTCATAGCACACCAGCGTCTATGGAGCTGCCACTTGAGCTAGACCACACGCAGAGTTCGGCACTATTCGCTGCCAACGAGCCTGACGCATTGATTGCACAGCTGCGAAAACTCATGCCCGATGACATCAAACGCATTCCGTACACCACGCTCCACCCCTTTGTCAGTGAGCAGTGGCAAGCCGCCTACCAGCATGGGTTAAGTGCATCCGACGATCATCTGCTGTACGTGCTACTGGCATTGCAGACATCCGGGCGCTTTATCGAACATCCCGATGTCAAGCATCGTCTGGCCAAGCCCGCAGACCAACATCCACAACCATTCTCGCCATGGCTAGACAGCTTGCCCGATAACGTGTGGGAAATAGGCCAGCCTCTATGGGCTAATGCTACTCACCAGGAAGAAACCTGCACATGAACCACAACCCCACTGCGCATCATTCGCCGGGTCCCTTGGCATATCTCCGCCGCTTGCAGCGGTATTTCCTGTGGTTTGTGCTTGTCGCGCTATGCCCATCCATCGCCGCTTGTTCAGGCAATGACACGATGCCGCTGAGTGTCGTTGGGTACAACCATACCAACCGCGACATCGGTGCGTTTTATGTCAATGATTCGGGCGGCCCCTATCTCGGTAAGCATGAAGGCGGCGGTAAATTCACCTGCTGCATTGCCTTGCCCAAACAGTACAAGCCCGGCATGACGGTGAAAGTAGGCTGGAGTGGCCTGGAGATTGGTGAGCCTCAGCAGCGCACGGTGGTAGTCCCCCCATATGGGCCCCATGACGGCGGCATGCTGGCCGTACATTTTCTGCGCAATGGGCAGGTCAAGGTGTTTGTGACCATGCTCATGTCATGGCATCCGGACTATCCGTTGAAGGGCGATGAAGCAAAAATGTAATAGGAAGGCAAGGAAGAAACCTGAACATGAACCACAACCCCACTGCTCATCATTCGCCGGGTCCCTTGGCATATCTCCACCGCTTGCAGCGGTATTTCCTGTGGTTTGTGCTTGTCGCGCTATGCCCATCCATCGCCGCTTGTTCAGGCAATGACACGATGCCGCTGAGTGTCGTTGGGTACAACCATACCAACCGCGACATCGGTGCGTTTTATGTCAATGATTCGGGCGGCCCCTATCTCGGTAAGCATGAAGGCGGCGGCAATTTCACCTGCTGCATTGCCTTGCCCAAACAGTACAAGCCCGGCATGACGGTGAAAGTAGGCTGGAGCGGCCTGGAGGTTGGTGAGCCTCAGCAGCGCACGGTGGTAGTCCCCCGGTATGGGCCCCATGACGGCGGCATGCTGGCCGTACATTTTCTGCGCAATGGGCAGGTCAAGGTGTTTGTGACCATGCTCATGTCATGGCATCCGGACTATCCGTTGAAGGGCGATGAAGCAAAAATGTAATAGGAAGGCAAGATGACATACCACGTAACCTCACCCGCACCGATACCCACTGATGGCATGCGCCGCCTCACACCACGCGAAATATTCCAGCGTGCCCGTGCCATGACCTGTATTCAGGACAGGAACAGCGCCCAATGTCAGGGACAAGTACATGTGAGCCTGTTCTTTGACGGCACGGGGAATAGCCAGGACTGGATTGATCCGGAACTCGGCGGCATCACCCAAAGGATTGCTAACAAGCACAGTAATGTGGCCCGACTGTATAACGCCAGAATTGACGATTCCCAGAACGGGGTTTCCAGGCATGGTTTCTTTTCTCATTACATCCCGGGAATCGGAACGCCCTTTGACAAAATCGGTGATAGCGGCAATTGGATAAGCACAAAATTGAGCCTTGGTAATGGTTACATGGGAGCCGACCGTATCAACTGGGGCATTGTCCAGGTGCTGAATTCAGTGCATGCCTATCTCACCGGCACCATGTTGCTCGAAGGTGAACACGCCCAAACCATTGTCAACCATGCCAGCCAGCGTCTCGGCAGCCTGGGGTTTGAAACGCCCTACCGGAACATGGTGCTCCGCGCGTGGACAGAAAAACTGGAAGCTGTCATCAAAAGCCACCAGCGCAAGGTGACGCAGATCAATCTGGCCGTGTTCGGTTTTTCTCGCGGCGCGGCTATCGCACGTGCCTTTGCCAACTGGCTGTTCGCCTTGCTCCAGCCGCACGATGGCGGCTACACGCTAGCCGGTGTGCCAGTGCGGCTCTATTTCATGGGTCTGTTCGATACCGTGGCTTCCGTCGGCGTGCCTGACATCGTGCCGGGCTTCGACGGGCATATGGACTGGGCCGACGGCAATATGGGCATCAGCCCTGCGGTGGAGCAATGTGTGCATTTCATTGCACTGCATGAGCAGCGCGCCAGTTTTCCGCTGGAAATGGCACCGCAGATCAAACATGTCGCCTATCCGGGTATGCATTCGGATGTTGGCGGTGGCTATCAGCCTGGCGAACAGGGCAAGGCGATGCCAGGCTGGGGTCACTCGCCGCAGTTATCGCAGGTGCCATTGATCGACATGCACTACGAAGCGATCAAAGCGGGTGTGCCATTGCGTAGTTCCGAAGAAATCAAACAACGTTCTGACCTTGCCACAGACTTTGACTGCCCACCTGCGCTGGCTACGGCAGTCAATGACTTCTACCGCACCTGCGGCATCAGCAGCACTACCTCGGGCGAAACAGCCGTGCAGGCTGTATTACAAGCGCACACGCTGCAATACCTGAAATGGCGACGTGGCCTGCTTCAAGCAGGACAACAACTGGCCACTCGCCGGTTTTACAAGGAAGCCACCCTCGCCAAAGACCAGAAAGAGCTGGCCGAAGGCGTGCAGGATTTTGCCGATCACGAGCGGGCATTGCGCCTGCGCCTGTCAACCAACCATGAGCGGCAGGCCGATTGGGGCCTTCGGCTAAATCCTGCCGGCACGCTCGCCTCCCGGGTCTTTCTGGATGATTTCAGCCAGCCTGTTAAACATGTGACACGGCATTTGCTGGCAGCGCTCGACCAGCAAGCCGATCCGCCACCAGCAGTACGCAGATTGATGGATGACTATATTCACGATTCGCGTTGCGCGTTTCAGGTGGCTGGTGCGATGGAACCCCGCCGTCTTACCGACGGCTATTTCCGCTTTCGGACCGTGTTTCACCGGCCCACTGGGTTACTAGATCGCGCCACGCAATCCGCGACACAAACCATCAAGAAAGTGAATGATCTGGCACAGGCCGCAGCCAGACGGGTTGCCAAAGCAAACGCCCGTAGCCAGGACAACCTGCAGTTGATCCAGGATGCAAGCCCGGCACTCAACAAGGAACTGCTGCATCGCGCCTCAGACCATGCCTTCGGCGACGACCCTTTCTTCTCACATTGAGGACGCCGTCGTGATCCACCTGAGACGACCCGGCCATACAACCTGCTACGTCGGCAAGGCCATCATCGCTTTATTGGCAAAGCCAGCGAAAGCACCAGTTGATATGCCTGTGGCCGCTCACCGGTGTCTTGCCATGCGCAGCCGCCTGTTCATGCTGTTTGCGGCGTAACACGTCATGCCGGTAAAACTGCCTGTTATTACGTCGAGCGATGCGGCACCCTCACCGCCACACATGATCATATGGCTTGCCCTGCTTGTCGTTTTTATGCTGACGGGTGTCATAAGCACATTACTCATCTGGCCAAAAACAACACCAACAGGCTCCGCCTGGTTCTGGATTTGCCTGCTGGTTTTTCCAGGGCTCGCATGGTGCGTCGCATTTGGCTTACGCCTGCATTACTACGACGATGAAACAGCACGACTTCAAGCGGAAGCCGAGACACGAGAACAGGATCGTGCAGAAACCATCCGCTTTGCGAGTGAACCGCTCGCTGTGTTAAGCAGCGTCTATCTTTGCGCCCTGGGCCCGGGCGCGGCCTATGGCATGACACAGCAAGCGATGACCCTGAATACGCAAAAGCCTTTGTCAGGCGGTCATTCCATCCGCCATACCGCATTGGCATTTTTAGGTGCTGACGTGCGGGAGCGTTATAGCGATTGCTTTATCAAGCTGTTGAGCCAGATGCATGCGTCGCTTGAAACGATACCCCAGCATGTGCCACTGGATGTCCAGCTACAGATCTCCGCCGATAAACATCAAAGCACTCTGCTGGCCCTATGGCAAATCTGCTGGCAGACATTCGGTTATCGCCCCGCCCCCGCTACCCTCCTGTCTCCTACTACCGGCCTGATGTCCGTCGACACTTGGCTGGACATCCAGGGAGGCCCGGCTCTGGAGAAATTCACCCTCATCGTCTCGGTACAACTGCACGACACCCCACCTCAAAATAGCACCGAAGCCGCCGTGGCCTTGCTACTCAACTGGGCACCGCTCGCGGAGCGTCACGGCCTGCAACCGCTCGCACGCTTGCACCGCCCGGTTGAAGCAACAACCAACGCCCTTGACGATGCGCTGGCCACCACGCTGCTCTGGGGCGATGTCACCGCACCCGAAGTCAATCACCTATGGCAAGCCGGTCTGGAACCGCACGACAAGTCCGCACTCGTGCAAGGTGCATCGAACCTTGCCTTCGGCGTATCCCAAACCGAAGCCCTGTCAGGCATTCACGACATTGACGCGGCGCTGGGCCATCCCGGCGTTGCGTCAGGCTGGCTGGCCTGCGCCCTGGCGCTGGAACATGCTGCACAAAGCAGCACGCCGCAACTCATCGCATGCCGGGAAGGAACGCTCCGGCTGGCCATCGCCCAACCCGCGACACCAGCCAGCCACAAGGACCTCAAGACATGAAGCAACGTGCCATTCCCGGATACTGGCTGGTCGTAAGTGCAGCGACCGTTGGCGTAGCAGTCATCGCCTGGTTCAAGGGTACAAGCCTGGACCAGTCGCCGTGGCACCGGGTCACTGTTGTGCTGCTGGCGGGTGCCTTGCTGATGCTGTTGCGCGGTCCCGTCACCGCTGCATGGCGGTTCGTCGCGCGGCGGGCTCCAAAAACCGAAAGCGGGCGCTACCGGCGCGATCCATCCGCGCGTGTGGGCATGATCCAGACACCAGAGATTAATCTCGCCTCGCAGCGCTATGCCAGCCTCCGCCTCGCCTTGCACACCCAGCACGGCTTCTTCTGGCGCTACCGTCGCCCCTGGCTTTTGCTCACTGGCGACGTTACAGCCATCACCCGCCTGCTCCCCGATCTCGCCGCACAAAACTGGCTCATCACCGCTGACGCCGTGTTGCTCTGGCATCCCAGCCACGCCAACGGTCAGCCCGACGAAGCCTGGCTCAGGCAGCTCTACAAGCTACGCCGCCGTCGCCCAATAGACGCAGTCATCCTAACTATTAACGGAGAAGCCGAACTACCCACCACCTCACACAACAGATACAACCCAAACCCACACCACCTAACCCTCGCCCGCATCGCGCAAACGCTACGCTGGTCCGCCCCGGTCTACCTGCTCGACGTCGCGCACACCGACGCACCGGCCCATGGCCACACCCCGGTGATTGGCTGCACCTTCCCGCGCCACGCCGACGCCGCCACGATCGAAGCGCAACTACTCGACCTGCGCACCCGCCTCGGCAGCCGCAGCGTCAAACAGATCGGCCTTAATCGCAGCGACCTTTATCAAGCCACGCTGTCGAAGCAGCTCGACAGCCGCAGTCACCCGCTGGCGCAATGGCTCACCTCGCTCACGCTGCATCAGCGCCGCACCACCCGCCCGGGCGGTGCATTCTTCGCGCCGTACCCCACAGCAGGGGCAGAAACCACCAGCCTCGACCTCCCACTCTGGTCCCACCTGGCCGATATCGCGCGCCGTACACGTGGCCAGCGCACCGGCTGGCATCCGGTGACGGTGTGCGCCATCACCGCATGCAGCGTCATCAGCCTGTGGACCACCGGCATGCTGGTCTCCGGCCTGTCAAACGCGCGCGAGCTGCATCAGGCTAGTCAGGCCGCGCAAACGCTAGCCACTGCCCCCGATACCGCCGCACAACTTCGCGCGTTGCTCACCTTGCAACAGCAGATCAGCGATCTCGAAGCCCGCACGCAGCAGCACACGCCCCTATTGCGTCGCTTCGGCCTGAACCGCGACCGCGAGATTCTCGCCGCGCTATGGCCGCGTTACCAGCAGGCCAGCCAGCGTCTGCTCGTGCAGCCAGTGCAGCAGAACCTTGAAGCCACGCTGGCCGATCTCGGCCAGATGCCGGCCACGCAAGTCGACACGCAAGTCGATGAGCCGGCGAACCGCCTCGCCCTCAACGGCCACGCCACGCTTAAAACCTACCTGATGCTGGCCGAACCACAACGTGCTGACGCCGCCTTCCTCACCCCGCAACTGGTTCAGCACTGGAGCACTTCGGCCAGCCTGAGCTCCGGCGAAAAATTCGATCTGTCCGAGCGCCTGTTGCGCTTTTACGCACAACGTCTGCCTGCGCATGAACCGTGGCGTATTACTCCGCGCCCCGAGATCGTCAACGCAGCGCGGCAAACGTTGCTCGCGGTCACTGGTGTGAAGAACAGCGAAGACACGATCTACCAGCGCTTGCTGCAGAGCCTCGGCAACAAGTACCCGGACCAGACGCTGGCCTCGCTGAGCGCAGGCACCGATACCCGTGGATTGCTGCGCAGCACGGCGAGTGTGCCGGGTGCGTTCACGCGTCAGGCTTACGAAGGAACGTTATCCTCAGCCATTGACGAAGCCGCGCAACGCAACGACATCGCCCACGACTGGGTGCTAACGGGCACTACGCCGCAGACCCACGCACCCTCCGCACCCACTGCCGATGCTCTTAAAACCGCGCTGACACAGCGCTATTTCAGCGACTACGCCAGCCACTGGCAGCGTTTCATGAACACGCTGCAATGGGCGCCCGCGCCGACCCTGCCCAGTGCCATCGAGCAGCTCACGCAAATGGCCGACGCCCGCCAGTCGCCGGTGCTCGCGTTGATGAAATCGCTCGACTGGCAGGGCCGGGCGGGGATATTGCAGGATTCGCTCTCCGACACACTGGTGAGCAAGGCGCAAACCGTCTTCGCTAAAAAAACGGCCGCCCCGGATACGTTCAAGCCGATGGCGGCAGGCCCGCTCGCGGCCTCCTTTGGCCCGGTGCGGCAACTGGTGGCCGCGGATCCCGCGACAACGATGCAAAGCGACCTGAGCCTGCAGCGCTTCATGGAACGCGTGACCACGCTGCGCCTGAAACTGCAGCAAATCAGCGACAGCCCCGACGCCGATACCCAGGCCCGGCAGATGGCGCAGGCGCTGTTTCAGGGCAAGGGCTCGACGCTGGCCGACACCCAGGCCTACGCGCAACTCGTGGCCGCGAGCCTCGGCGCGCAGTGGGCGGGCCTGGGCGACACGCTGTTCGTGCGGCCGGTTTCCCAGGCTACGCGCACCGTGCTGCAACCAGCGCAGGCCAGCCTGAACGATGCGTGGCAGCAAACCATCGGCATCACGTGGCAGCGCGCGTTCGCCGGGCGCTATCCATTCGCTGGCACCCGGAATGATGCGTCAGTGGCCGAACTCACGCGCTTTCTGCGGCGTGATGGCGGGCTGATTCCAGCGTTCCTCGGCACGCAGCTCGCAGGTGTGCTGGAACTGCAGGGCGACCGCTGGATGCCAGTCGCGCGCGACAGCCAGGCGCTGGCGTTCGACCCGGCGTTCCTGCGCGCAGTGAACACGCTGCAACGCCTCGCGGGCCCGCTGCTGGCCAGTGGCGAGGCGCATTACCGTTTCGAACTCAAGCCGGTGCCGACGCCGGGCATTACCGATACCGTGCTGACGCTTGATGGCCAGAAGCTGCATTACTACAACCAGCGCGAGACCTGGCAGACGATGGCGTGGCCGTCAAACGACCCGCAGGCTACCGGCACCCGGCTGCAATGGCAGACAGCGCAGGCGGGCACGAACAAACACTTCGAGTTCAGCGGACGCTGGGGATTGATAAGGATGCTGGAGCAGGCGGAGGTGGAGCCGCTCGACGGCGCGCTCACGCAACTGACCTGGCAGGCTCGGCCTGATACCTGGGATACCAAATCGGCATCGTCTGGTGTTGAAACCAGCGCAACGCAACAGCAGGCGGAGCAGGCGAATGAACCTGATCCACAGAGCCTGACCGCGCATGGCCCGCGCGCGGCTGCACCGGAAGTGCTGACGTATCCGGTCCGTTACCAGATGCGTACTGAGGCAGGTCAGGGCCCGCTTGAACTGCTGGCGCTAAGGGGCTTCGTGTTGCCGCAGCGGATTTTTATAGAGCCGGGCGGGAAGGCTCCGGCGGGCACGCGGCAAACCGCTCGCAGTAATACGCGGCCACCGTTGCCACCGTTGCCACAAGCCGCACTGGAAGCGGCCCGCCATGCGGTGGTGCCGCTGCCTGAAGACCTTTGAAGACCTTTGACGATCTTTGAAAACCTCTAGCACGCAATGCGATCTGCTCACCCACCCCCTGGTGCTCTACCCCTGCCATGCTGACAAACCTGCTGCGCACCCTCTCCGGCACCCATCCTCCCACCGCGCTGGCCCGCTCGGCACAGACGAACTGGCGCGACTGGCTGCAACCGCTCAGCGACACCGCAGCGGCAGGCACCGACCCCAGCTACGACGACGACTTTCTCGCGCTCAAAGAGGAGCTCGCCAAGCTCTCGGGGATCGACGACACCCGCGTGATCGAACTGGCCGAAGGCTTGCTGCGGCACACCGCGAAAGACGCACGCGTGGCCGTGTATTACCTCTATGGCCGCATGCGCCGCGACGGCGCACAGGGTGTGGCGGAGGGGTTCGAGCTACTCGCGGCGCTGCTTGAGCGCTTTGGCGAAACCTTGCTGCCACAGCGTACGGAAGCCCGCAAGGCGGCGCTCGAATGGCTCGCCAGCGCGACCTTTACCGAGCGCCTCGAACGGGTGCGCGGCCTCGACGGCGTGCCGCTCGAACGCACGCTGTCAGCGTTGGCGCTGGCCAGTGAATGCCTCGCCTCATGGCCCGACCCCGCACGACCCGAGCTAGGCCCGCTGCTGCACCACCTCAACCAGATAACGTCTGCCGCAGCGACCACAGGCACAGGCCAGCCTCACCAGCAGACCGACACCAGCCCGTCCTCCACGCCCACCGCGTCCGCAGGCATCAGCACACTCAGCACGCTCACTTCCAGCCGCGATCTGCTCGACCAGGCACGCCAGATGGCGCAGTTTCTGCGCGCGCAGCCGCAGGGTTATGCCCCCGCCTGCCGCCTAATCCGCTGCGCGCGCTGGGACCTTCTCACCGAGCTTCCGCCGCATGACGCAACCGGCCGAACCCGGCTAGCTGCCCCGCGCCCCGAACTGCGCGCGCATCTCAAGCGGTTGCTGTTGCAGCAGCAGTGGGGCGATCTGCTCGAAGACATCGAAGCGGCGTTTGCCGAAGCGGCCAACCATTTTTGGCTCGACCTGCAACACGAGGCATTCATCGCCCAGCACAAGGCCGGGGGCGTTTACGCCGATGCACGCGAGCGCGCTGTCACCGACTGCGCGCTGATGCTGGAACGCCTGCCCGGCCTCGAACGCCTCGCGTTCTCTGACGGCACCCCCTTCGCCAGCGATGCCACGCTGGACTGGATCGCCAGCCACGCCAGCGTGCGCGACCTCGAACGGGGCGAGGCAATCATCAGCATCCCTACTGATACATCAAGCACGAGTACCGACTGGGCCGAAACCGAAATCCAGGCCAGCGAGATCGCCACGCAACAGGGGCTCGACGCCGCCTTCGCCTGGCTACAACGCTTGCCTGTCTGCGCGTCAGCCAACGCCGGTGAGCGCGAACGTTTCATCTGGCACCGAGTGATGGCGCGGGTAGCCGAACAAGCTGGGCGGCCGGATACCGCGCTGCATCTGCTCACGCTGCTCGATACCACGCTGGCGCGTTTCAACCTCAGCGCCTGGGAGCCCGCGCTGGCCTTCGACACCAAGCAGCACCGGCTGCGGCTGCTACAGGCCCGCGCCCAGCGCCGCGATGCCGACAGCGCCACGCTGGCCCGGCAGATCGACACGCTGCTCAGCGACCTGACCGCCCTCGACGCCGCCCGCGCAGTCACGCTGACTGGATAAAACCAGCCGGATAAAACCAGCCCAACAATCTCAACCTGAGAGCCCGCACCTAACCTATGCACAGCCCGACCCAGGACAACGAGCTTCTGCGCTATTACGAAGCCGAAATGCGCTATCTGCGCGAAGCCGGTACCGAGTTCGCCCAAGCGTTTCCCGAGCGCGCCGGAATGCTCAACCTGGAGCGCACCGGCGAGCGTGACCCGCACGTTGAGCGGCTGTTCGAAGGCTTCGCCTTTCTGATGGGCCGCCTGCGCCACAAGCTCGATGACGAGTTGCCCGAGCTCACCGAGGGCCTGGTCAACATGCTCTGGCCGCATTACCTGCGGATGATTCCCTCGCTGGCGATACTCGAACTGAGCCCCATCGTCGATGCGGTACAGGCGCATGACGTGCTACCCGCCGGGCTCGAAGCCGCCACGGAACCCGTCACGCTGCCGCCCTCGGCATCGGGCCTCGCGGCCCCACCCGTTGAATGCCGCTATCGCACCACGCAAGCCGTCGATCTTTATCCGCTCACGCTCAGCGAAGCCAGCGCCGTCACCCGCGACGATGGCCGCTCTGTGCTGCGCCTGCGGCTCGGCATCCTGCCGCAGGCACGGCGCGACGCGCTGCGTGTGCCGCGTCTGCGCTTCTATCTGCACGCCGAGCGCCCGGTTGCGCTGGCGCTGTACGCCGCGCTCACCGCGCCCCCGCATGCGCTTCAGGTGCGCGTGCCAGGCTATCCCGCCGACCACCCTGGCACGCCCCAGGCGATGCCCGGCCTGCGTTTCGCCGCTGCCGGGTTCGCTGCCGACGAACGCCTCTGGCCCAAGGCCGACAACGCGTTTGGCGGCTACCAGCTCCTGCTCGAATACTTCACCTTCCCCGAGAAATTCATGTTCGTCGACCTGCTCGGGCTTGATCTGCAAACGCTGCCCGGCAACGTGCCGCACCTCGATATCGAACTAACGCTGGCCCACCCCTACCCCAGCGACATGAAATTTTCTGCCGACAACCTGCGCCTGTTCTGCACCCCGGTCATCAACCTGTTCCCGCTCGAAGCTGATCCGGTAACCGTCACCCAGCACGAGACCGAATACCGCGTGCAGGCCAGCGGCCACCACGGCCACCCAGTCGAGGTGTATTCGGTCGATGCGGTCGAAGGCCTCGATGCAGCCTCTGCCACGCGCTTTGAGTACACGCCCTTCGCCGCGTTTCGCCATCGCGGCGGCATGCTGCGCCATCAGATGCCCGAACGGTATTTCCACACACGGATGCGGCGCGGCCCATCGGGGCGCTGCGATACCTGGGTGATGCTCGGTGGCCACGCGTGGGAACACGCCACCACCCTCCCCCAGGAAACGCTATCGCTATCCGTCACCGGCACCCACGGGATGCTGCCGCGCAACGGCCTGCGCCACGCCCGCATCACCCAGATGCGCAGCGGCTTTAGCCAGATCCGCGCCGTGCGCAACCTGAGCGCGCCGACGCTACCGGTCTACCCGCCCACCACCGACCGTTTCCACTGGCGCGTGCTATCGCATCTCGCCCCGAACTATCTGTCACTGCTCGATGCGGAAATGCTGCGCGGCGCGCTTGCGCTGTACGACTGGAGCGACGGCGAACTGAACCGGCGACGCATCGAAGCCATCACTCAGGTGAGCCACCGCCTGCTGCAAAAATTCGTCAGGGGTGCGCTGCAGCGTGGTGTTGAAATCGAAGTCACGCTCAACAGCCACGCATTTGCGGGCGAGGGCGATCTCGAACTGTTCGGCGCGATGCTGAACCGCTTTCTCGCGCTGTACGCCACGCTCAACCTGTTCACCCAGCTCGTGATCGTGTCGCAACCCACCGGACGACGCATCGAGTGGCCCAGCACCAAAGGCGAAGGAGCGCCGTTTTGAATGCCCCCGAACGCAGCGCGCTAAGCGCTGAATCTCCCTCCGTGCACCAACCGCCCCCGCTCCTGCCCGCGTTGCTGCATCACGCCACGCAGATGAATTTTTTCCGCTTTTGCGAACTGCTCGAACGCGCCGCACCAGACCAGCCCGCGCTAGGCAGCACGGATTCGCCCGCGAACGAGGCCGTGCGTTTTCGCTCACGCGCACGGTTAGGCTTTCCGGGTCGGGAGATAGATGGCATTACGTATGATTTCAGGCATCCGCTGCGCACCCCCACCGTGCGCACCACGTTTCTCGGGCTGTATGGCGTCGATGCCCGCATGCCGTCGTACTTCGTCGATGAAATCGCGCAGAACCACGATGGCGCGGAACCGCTGGCAGGCTTTCTCGACCTGTTCCATCACCGGGTGCTGACGCAGTACTACCGCGTCTGGCGCAAATACCGCTATCCAGCGGGCTTCCGTCATGACGGCAGCGATCACGTGTCGCGCTGCCTGCTAAGCCTGATCGGCCTCGGCTTTGGCACAACACCAACAGCTCAGGCACTGGACCCACGCAAGCTGCTCTCGATGCTCGGCCTCGCCAGTCAGAAAACCCGCACCGCCGAAGGCCTGGCAGGCGTGCTGCGGCACGCCGTGCCCGATACCAGCATCACCATCGAAGAATTCCACCCCGTATGGATCGCCGTCGCGCCAGGCACGCCGATGCCGCTGGGCGAAAACTGTCTGCTGGGGCGAGGCTTTTACGACAGCAGCAACACCGTGCGCATCGTGTTCGCGCCACATACGCGCGACGCCATGCTGAGGCTGATCCCCGGGCATGGCACCTCGCACAGCGAGGTGATGGCGCTGCTGCGCTTTTATCTCGGCTATGAAGCACAGGCGCAATTGGATATGTCCGTCAGCGCAGCACTGATGCCCGCCCAGCAACTCGGTTCACAGCAGGTTCGCCTGGGTTACACCACGCAGCTCAAACCCACACCGCCCGGCATCACACCCGCCCCATCCACACGAGTGCATCTGGGTGCCTGGCCCGGCGGCAACGGCCCACTGAACGCCACACAAAACATAGAGAGAACTTCGCCATGAGACCACCGGTTCGACACCGCACAGCCGTGCTGTGCGCCCTCCTGACGATGACGATGCTGAGCGGCTGCGGCGTGGGACAGGCAGTGAAAGACAGCACCGTGAGCGCAACGAAATGGCTCTTTACGACCCAGGTCAAAACCATGAAGGTGGACCTCGCCAGCCGCGCCGCGCTCAATGCCAGCGACGCTGGGCAATCGCTCTCAACCGTGGTGCGCCTGTACCAGCTCAAAACCCCGGACACATTCGAGCTGCTCAGCTACACGCAACTCCAGCAGCACGACCTGAACCTGCTGAAAGATGACCTGCTGGCCACGCATGACGTCGTGCTGCAACCCGATGCCCAAGCCAGCATCACCGAGCCGATGAAACCCGATGCGCAATACGTCGGCGTGGTCGCCTTCTTCCGCAACACGGACGACAACGCAGTCTGGAAACTAGTCGTGCCGAAACAGCAGTGGAAGAAAACCAGCCCCGTCAGAATCGAAGTGCGGGATAACGTGCTTGAGTTGAGGAAGATGAAGAAGGAAAACGGTTGAGCGGGCTTCCCTATGACATGAGCTCCCGGGAACATTAGCAATCACGTCACGCCCAGCGCCCCAACTCATCGGCTCATTTCAGCCAGGAATGAACGGCCTTGCGCGAAGCATGCCGCCATACGCTAATACCGCCTAAAACTCGCCCAAAAATTAAGAAACCTCTCATAGACCGGGCACCATCCTCATGACAATTTTCGCTTGCGCTCGCAGCACCGAAGGTCGCATTTCAACGCGGACAATCGAATCTTCAGCCGTACTTATAGGTCAAGAGGCTGCTGCGCAAAAACCCGGATTTTCATCTGGATGTGTCATGGAATATTCCACCACGTCATGCCGAAATATCCGGTTTTATTGAAAGATGTATTCCGATCAAGAGGAATTTCATGAAAAAACTTAGCCTTGCTTTATCTGCCTCATTTATTTTTGGTTTGACTTTGTCAGGCGCGGCCACAGCCGGAATTAAGCCAACGATTTATTCATGTTCAGGCGGCTCTTATTCTGCGCAAGTTTACCCACTCGATGATTACCACGTCGCTCTTATTGATGGCGCTGGAAACAGCGCGGTTTTGCTAAGCGCAGAAACAGGCTCTGGAGAACTCTATAAAAGCGACACCTTCGAACTTGAGTCGAAAGGAAACAGCGCCATCATTACGGCTATAGATGATGGCAAACGATACGAGCACAAAGGCTGCAAAGTTAAACGTTAAAGCTTCATCTAATTCATCTATTACTCGATGAATTCCGGGTCGGGCGCGCTGCACCCGACCCTCAAGCAACTAATTAATCAACTAATCAGCATCGCCTTTCAGCGTTACTTGTCACAGCGCAGCATCAATGGCATTTGCTGCCGCACCAGCACCATATTTTTAGGCGAATCCGCCAAGACCGAATTCACTCCCAGGCACGCCGCCATGCGATAGTCCTCGGCATTGTTCACGCCAATCGCCATCACCTGAACGTCAGGATTTTTCCGGAAGCAGGCCATCGTGGCCGGATTCCAAAGCGTCGCGCGCACTTCTGAGCGCCCCTCGCCCAGCGTGAATTTCTCGGTCACGGCCAGCGGACGATGTAACTCAAACGCTGCGGCGCTTCCCGCAGCAGGTGCATCAATGCAGCCTTCATTGAGCAGCACCTTGACCAGACGGGTGCGGGTCGCATCGCGTGGCTCAAACATCTGCGCCTGGGGATATACGGCGAAGCTCTGCTGATAATCCGCTTCCGTCGAATACACCTTCACCCGCGGCCACGCTTTCAGTTCATCCAGCACCCCGGCCACCGCTTGCGTTTGTGGCAATGCGGGTAGCGCTTTCATGTCGAGAATGACCGGCATATTCGCCGGAATCGCCAGCAAGGCTTCGCGTAATGTCGGAATCCCAACCGGGGTCTGACGATACGGATACGTGATCGCGCCCTGCGCATCCACTTGTTTGAATTGCCATCCAGCATTGACCGTCGCAAGCTCGGCGACGGTCCGCGCGGAGACGGGGCCACTCACATTGGTCAAATCCGACAGGCTCGCGGGCCGGTACAACACGGGCACACCATCGCGGGATAGCTGAACCGTGAGCCACAACGCATCAGCACGGTTGGCCACGGCCTGGCGAATCGCTTCGAGCGTGTTCTCTGGCGCATCCCCCGTGCCGCCCCGATGCGCGACGATCAGTGGCAGCGATGCCGATGGTCCGCCCTTGGACACCGCACAGCCAGAAAGTGTTAATGCACTTACGGACAGCAGAAAAATAATGGACAACGAACGCAGCATCTCAGCTCCTGATTGGTAATTTGAAAATAATCAACTGGATAGACGACTGGCGAGCAAGATTATTTAACGTGACCGGATACGGGATAAAACGCCCGCAGCCGCACCAGAAATCAACCCGGCTTCGGCAGCACCATTAATCAAACGGGGTAGACCTTATCCGAATTAATCCTCACCGGATTATTACTGGCGTTATCGTTGTATTTATATCTGCGCTCCTTACCATTGCCCGTCCTTCGAGCAGATAACGTCAGATGACCTTGTGGCCCACCCAGCGAACATCGCGGCCAGGCTTGACTTCTTCTACTGCATACCGTCCAGAAGCACAGCGTCACGCCCTTCATCGGCTGCGGCCCTCGCACCCCGCAGTACAATGGCGCCTCTTGCCAACCGGTGTCCTGTCACGCATTCACAGGCAAGCCCGCTGCACACTGTACCCCTCGTCCACCTACGACTGCCACCTGGCCGCATGGCTAGCGGCGTCAACATCCTGACCACAGATAAATGGCCCAATACGTCTTCACCATGAACCGGGTCGGCAAAATCGTGCCGCCCAAGCGTCAAATCCTGAAAGATATTTCGCTGTCTTTTTTCCCCGGCGCAAAGATCGGCGTCCTCGGTCTGAACGGTTCGGGCAAATCAACCTTGATCCGCATCATGGCGGGCGTTGACAAAGATATCGAGGGCGAGGCAACGCCTATGCCCAATCTGAATATCGGCTATCTGCCACAGGAGCCTCAACTCGATCCGCAAAAAACCGTGCGCGAAGCGGTAGAGGAAGGTCTGGGCGACGTGTTCTCCGCCCAGAAAAAACTCGACGAGATTTACGCCGCCTACGCTGAGCCCGATGCTGATTTCGATGCGCTCGCCGCCGCGCAGGCCAAATACGAAGCCATCCTCGCCACCGCCGATGGCGGCAGCCCCGAGCAGCAGCTTGAAGTGGCAGCCGACGCACTGCGCCTGCCGCCATGGGACGCCAAAATCGAGCATCTGTCAGGCGGCGAAAAGCGTCGTGTGGCGCTCTGCAAGCTGCTGCTGGAAAAACCCGACATGCTGTTGCTCGACGAGCCAACCAACCACTTGGACGCTGAATCCGTCGACTGGCTCGAACAGTTTCTGACACGCTTCCCGGGCACCGTGGTGGCAGTCACCCACGATCGCTACTTTCTCGATAACGCCGCCGAATGGATTCTTGAACTCGACCGCGGCCACGGCATTCCGTGGAAGGGCAACTACAGCAGTTGGCTCGATCAGAAAGAAGAGCGCCTGAAGCAGGAAGAAGCAACCGAATCGGCACGCCAGAAAGCAATCAAGAAAGAGCTCGAATGGGTACGGCAAAACCCCAAAGGGCGTCAGGCGAAATCAAAGGCGCGGATCGCGCGCTTCGAAGAACTCAGCAGCCAGGATTATCAAAAACGCAATGAAACCTCCGAGATTTTCATCCCGGCTGGCGAGCGTTTGGGCAATGAGGTGATCGAGTTTAAAAACGTCAGCAAGTCATACGGCGACCGTTTGCTGATTGATGATCTGAGCTTCAAGATTCCGGCAGGTGCCATCGTCGGCATCATCGGTCCGAACGGTGCGGGTAAATCAACGTTGTTTCGTATGCTGACGGGCCAGGAGCAACCGGATTCGGGCGAGATCATCCAGGGGCCAACCGTCAAACTGGCCTATGTGGACCAGAGCCGTGATGCATTAGATGGCACGAAAACCGTGTTCGAAGAAATTTCCGGTGGCGCTGACATGCTGACGGTGGGCAAATACGAAACGTCGTCACGCGCTTACATTGGCCGCTTCAACTTCAAGGGTGGAGACCAGCAAAAGAACGTCGGCAGTTTGTCGGGCGGAGAGCGCGGCCGGCTGCATCTGGCGAAAACACTGATCTCGGGCGGCAACGTGCTGCTGCTGGACGAGCCATCGAACGATCTTGATGTCGAAACCCTGCGCGCGCTGGAAGACGCTCTGCTTGAATTTGCTGGATCGGTGATGGTGATTTCCCATGACCGCTGGTTCCTTGACCGGATCGCCACGCATATTCTGGCGTTCGAGGGCGATTCTCAAGTAACGTTCTTCGACGGTAACTACCAGGAATACGAAGCGGACAAACGCAATCGCCTGGGCGAAGAAGCCGCGCGGCCAACGCGTCTGCGCTACAAACCCATCAGCCGTTAAACACGGAACCGGGTGGTCAAAAAGCCTGGCAGCGAGCAAACTCGCTGCCAGGCTTTTTATTGCGCATCACGCATCACATATCCGTTATCGGCTATCCGTTGCAACGCGCTACCAAGCCGCCGCAGCCGGGTATTAAACCGGTTGCGTGCGGGCCTCAAGCCAGGCTTTGGCCTCCCCCGCAACATGCGGGCTGATACGCCTGCGCACCGTGGCGTGATACGCATTGAGCCAGGCGCGCTCGTCCTCGCGCAGCAGTGACAACGTGAGACAGCGTGTGTCGATGGGGCATAGCGTCAGCGTTTCGAACGCCAGAAAATCACCGAATTCTGTTTTGCCCGCCGCACGATTGAGCACCAGATTTTCAATCCGCACGCCCCATTTACCTGGCCGATACAAGCCCGGTTCAATCGACGTAATCATGCCTTCTTCCATCGCTGTCCACGTTTCAGGTGGCGCGTAATGCGAAATAACCTGCGGCCCTTCGTGAACGTTCAGGAAATAACCCACGCCATGCCCCGTGCCATGGCCGTAATCCGCTCCGGCTTCCCAGATCGGCGCACGGGCAATGGCATCGAGCATCGGCGAACGAATCCCGCGCGGAAACTGTGCCCGCGACAGCGCAATCGTGCCCTTCAGCACCGTGGTGAAGTCGCGCCGGTGCGCATCGGTAATCGTGCCAATCGGCACGACCCGCGTGATATCGGTGGTGCCGCTCACATACTGGCCGCCTGAATCAATCAGCAGCAAGCCATTGCCTTCGATGGTCGCGTGCGACTCAGGAGTCGCGCGATAGTGCGGCATCGCGCCATTCGCGTTGAAGCCCGCGATCGTGGCGAAGCTCAGCGTCACAAAACCTGGACGACGGGCCCGCGCAGCGCTGAGGCGCTCGTCGATGGTGAGTTCGGTGATGGTTTCGCGCCCCAGCGCCGCTTCAAACCAGGCAAAAAACTCCGCCAGCGCCGCACCGTCCTGCTCCATCGTCGCCCGGATATGCTCCGCATCCGCGGCGCTTTTGCGCGACTTGAAAAAAGTAGATGGATTAACCGATTCGATCTGGCGCACCCCGGCAGGCACCGCCTGCAGCAAACCAAACGTGACCCGGCGTGGGTCAATTAGCAGCGTTGCCCCTGCGGGTAGCGCGGCCAATGCTGCGGCGGCCTCAGCGTAGGGCTCCACCCGCACGCCATCGCGCGCCAGCGCATCAACCAGTGCGGGTGGCACTTTGCCTGGTGCCACAAAAAGCGAGGCATGATCTGGGCCGATCAAGGCGTGAGCGACAAATACCGGGTTGTACGTGACGTCCGCACCGCGCAGGTTCAGCAGCCACGCGAGGTCATCCAGGGTCGAGATGAAGTGCCATTGCGCGCCCAGATCCTGCATCGCGCGCCGCACTTGGGCGAGCTTGTCGGCCCGGGTGACGCTGGCATATGGGGCCACGTGCTCATACACCGCATCGGCTGGCAACGCGGGCCGTTGCGGCCAGACCGCATCAAACAGATCCACCCCGGTTTGCAGCTTGACGCCTTGCGCCGCCAGCGCTGCCTCTAGCGCGCGAGCCGCCGCCACTCCCAGCACCGCGCCGTCCACCCCTACCGTGCCACCCGCCGCCACGTTGTGCGCCAGCCAGTCGAAATGCGGCTGGGACTGCTGTCCGGCCGTCATTTTCATCAAATCGATGCCCGTCCCCGCCAGTTGCGCCGCGGCCTGCTCCCAGTAACGGCTGTCGGCCCACAATCCAGCGGACGTGCGCGTGACGACTAGCGTCCCGGCCGAGCCGGTAAAACCGGAGAGCCATTCACGCCCTTGCCAGCGACCGGGCAGATATTCAGATAAATGAGGATCAGCGGAGGGAACGAGATAAGCGTCGAGTCCAGCTTGCTCCATCGCGCGGCGCAACTGCGCCAGACGCTCAGGAATGGACGAGGCTTCGGGGAGTCGGGCATTCATGGGATTTACCTGCTCAGGTTCAGCGACGAGATAACACAGCAACCGTGACAGCGACAGCGATAAGCGCAGCGGCAGTGCAAACCGGCCATTCAAGCGTATCGCCGTCATGGAAAAGACCGATGACATTCCCGGCCATGCTGGCCAGCACCGCACCCAGCACACCTGCCAGCAATGCCATCCAGAGCCGGGCGCGGCTCGCGCGCCGCAGCGGATGCAACCACCAGCCAACCAGGCCAATCGCCAGCCCCAGCGAACTGATACCAATCCAGCCCATCAGCGACAAACCTCTGCAAGATTCAGAGTTGTCTCATATTCAGCGATGAATAAAGTGGCTAGCATTTTGGCCTCTAAATTAAAAAAAGCAGCGCGACGCAACTCTGCCTAGCGGCCGAGTGTAGGGGGCTGAATCAGCGAAGGCAAGCGCCCCTCCTGCCCGTGGTGCTGACACACTGGCCATGCGAATCGCCCTTATCGAGCCTGACCTGCGCCACGCAGAACTTGTCGGGCGACTGCTGTTTGCTGGCGGGCATGCGTGTCGGCATTTTGTTGCCAGCACGCCATTTATCACGGTCACTAGCAACGAATCCTTCGATCTTCTGATTACCGCCGCATGGGCTGGCGACCTCCCCGCCGAAGATGTCATCGCGCATACCCGCAGTATCTTGCCTGGCTTGCCCGTCATTGTTCTGCTTGCTATGCCACGCGAAAGCGAAATTGTCAGCTTGCTGCACGCAGGTGCCGATGACTGCCTCGCCAAGCCCGTCCGCGGCCCGGAAATGCTGGCGCGAGTCGATGCGCTGCTGCGCCGGGCAGGCGTCTGCCGCCCACCTAACCGGAGCCACGACAGCTTTGGCGACTATGTGTTCGATACGGCTCATGGCGAAGTGCGGTTCCAGGGCCATAACGCGATGCTCACGCCCAAAGAATTCCATTTGGGGCTGTTGCTGTTCGTCAACCTGTCACGGCCCGTCTCACGCGCGCATATTCTTGAAACCGTGTGGGCGCGCCGCCGTGACGTAAGGTCGCGCACCATTGATACTCATGCCTCGCGGCTGCGAACCAAGCTGCAGCTACGGCCAGAAAATGGCTATAGCCTGATTCCGCTGTATGGCTATGGCTACCAGTTGAATGAGGTTTTTCCGGCTGATGCCGACGGCTCATCAATTAGTGAACCGGATGAAAGAATCGCAGAAACGCTATAATGCCGCGCTAAATCCGGCTAAAAACTCCGGTTAAAAACACCCCCCCCACCATGCAGCTTCTAACGATCGGAATCAATCACCACACCGCGCCTGTCGCTTTGCGCGAGCGCGTGGCGTTTCCGCTCGAACAGATCAAACCGGCCCTCGCCACCTTCAAGGATGTCTGGCTGGGCCGCACCACCAAAGCCGCTCCCGAAGCCGCGATTCTCTCCACCTGCAACCGCACCGAACTCTACTGCGCCACTGACGACCAGGCCGCCCGCGAAGGCGCGATCCACTGGCTGTCGAAGTATCACAATCTGCCCGTTAGCGAACTCGCCCCCCATGTCTATTCGCTGCCGCAATCTGAAGCGGTGCGGCATGCGTTTCGGGTCGCGTCGGGGCTGGATTCGATGGTGCTGGGCGAAACCCAGATCGTCGGCCAGATGAAAGACGCGGTGCGCACAGCCTCAGAAGCCGGTGCGCTTGGCACTTATCTGAATCAGCTATTTCAGCGCACGTTCGCGGTGGCCAAAGAAGTTCGCAGCACCACCGAAATCGGCGCGCAATCAGTTTCAATGGCCGCCGCCGCAGTACGCCTCGCCCAGCGCATCTTCGAAGATATTTCGAGCCAGCGTGTGTTGTTTATCGGCGCGGGCGAAATGATCGAGCTGTGCGCCACTCACTTCGCCGCCCAGCAACCACGCGAACTAGTCGTCGCCAACCGCACCGCAGAACGCGGCTCACGGCTGGCCGGACGGTTTAATGGCCAGGCCATTCCGCTCGCCGAGCTGCCCACCCGCCTGCACGAATTCGACATCGTGGTTTCCTGCACCGCCTCCACGCTGCCCATCATCGGCCTGGGCGCAATTGAGCGAGCAATCAAGGCGCGCCGCCATCGGCCAATTTTCATGGTCGATCTGGCCGTGCCACGGGATATCGAGCCCGAAGCAGGTCAGCTTGAAGACGTGTTTTTATATACCGTCGACGACCTCGGTGCGATCGTCCGCGAAGGCAGCGCGTCCCGCCAGGCCGCCGTCGCTCAGGCCGAAGCCATCATCGAAACCCGTGTACAGCATTTCATGCAGTGGCTCGATGCCCGCAGCATCGTTCCCGTCATCCGTCACATGCATACCCAGGCCGATATGCTGCGCCGCGCCGAACTCGAGCGCGCCCAAAAAATGCTCGCGCGAGGCGACGACCCCGCCGCCGTGCTCGAAGCCATGTCCCAAGCGCTGACCAACAAGCTGATTCATGGTCCAACGCATGCGCTCAACCGCGCCAGCCATGCCAACCGCGACACGCTGATCGAACTGGTGAGCGGGCTCTACAGCCACTCGGGATCTTCCGGGCATTAGCTGCGCGTCGCGCGCTGGGCATCGGCAACCAGGCCCTCATCCGCACGAGTCAGGCGGCTCAATCTGTTCCAAACTCAAACGCAGCACACAGCCTTTTGCGCTTGAATGCCGCCTCTCTGGCCCCTCTGATCTGCTGTCCTTTCCGGAGCTCGCTCCGCCTCCCGATGAAAACGAGCATGCAAAACAAGCTCGACCAGCTCACTACGCGGCTGGCCGAACTGAACGACCTGTTGAGCCGCGAAGACATTACGGCGAATCTCGATCAATACCGCAAGCTCACCCGCGAGCATGCCGAACTGGGTCCGGTCGTCGCACATTACGCGCTCTGGCGTCAGGCGGCTGGCGATGCGGCGACCGCACAGGAACTGGCCTCCGACCTCTCCATGCGCGAATTCGCCGAAGAAGAATTACGCACCGCCCGCGAGCAAATGGAGCGCATCTCCAGCGAGCTGCAAACCATGTTGCTGCCCAAAGATCCCAACGACCAGCGCAACATCTTCGTCGAAATCCGCGCGGGCACCGGTGGCGACGAATCTGCGCTCTTCGCCGGCGATTTGCTGCGGATGTACCTGCGCTATGCGGAACGCAACCGCTGGCAGGTCGAAATGATGTCCGCGAGCGAATCGGATCTCGGCGGCTATAAAGAAGTGATCGTGCGCATCGCGGGTGAGGCGGCTTATTCGAAACTCAAGTTCGAATCCGGCGGCCATCGCGTGCAACGGGTGCCCGCCACCGAAACCCAAGGCCGGATTCATACATCCGCCTGCACGGTCGCCGTGATGCCGGAAGCGGATGAAATCGGCGAAGTCGAAATCAATCCGGCAGATCTTCGTATCGACACCTTTCGCGCCTCCGGTGCGGGTGGCCAGCACATCAACAAGACCGATTCGGCGGTGCGTGTCACGCACTTGCCGACCGGCATCGTCGTCGAATGCCAGGACGACCGCTCGCAGCACAAAAACAAAGACCGCGCGTTGAAGGTGCTCGCGGCACGCATCATGGACAGGCAAACCCAGGCGCAGCACGCCAAGGAAGCCGCCACGCGCAAAAGCCTGATTGGCTCGGGTGACCGCTCTGAGCGCATCCGCACATATAACTTCCCGCAAGGCCGTTTGACGGATCACCGCATCAACCTGACGCTGTATCGCCTCGAAGCCATCATGGATGGCGACCTGAACGAACTCATCGCAGCGCTCGTTAGCGAACATCAAGCGGAATTGCTCGCCTCTCTCGGCGACACGGATTAACGTGCTGCCGCTGCCGCCGACGCCCCCCATGGACACCATCGCGGTCCTGCTCCGCGCCTCCGCGCTGCCGCTGCTCGAAGCCCGCGTGCTGCTGGGTGCGGCACTGGGCTGGCGGCGCACCGAACTCATCACGCGCGACACCGAAGCGCTCGAACCCGCTGCGGTCATGCGTTTTCACGCGCTGGAAGCACGCCGCCTCGCGGGTGAGCCGGTGGCGCAACTGGTGGGGCAGCGGGAGTTTTTCGGGCTGGAATTCGAGGTGACACCAGCGGTTCTGATTCCGCGTCCTGAAACCGAACTGCTGGTCGAAACCGCGCTCGGCGCGCTCAGCAACGTGCCCCGGCCACGCATTCTGGATCTCGGCACGGGAACAGGTGCCATCGCCGTGGCGCTCGCTGCGACGCGGCCCGACGCGCAGATATGGGCCGTCGAATATTCGCCCGAGGCATTTGCCGTGGCCGCACGCAATGCCGCCCGGCTACTCAACCGAGCCCGCCCTGGCGGGCCTGTGCACCTGCGCCAGGGCGACTGGTACAACGCGCTTGACGACGCCGGATGGCGCTTTGACATGATCGTCAGCAATCCGCCTTACATTGCCGCGGACGACCCGCATCTGGTGACCGGTGATTTGCGCTTCGAGCCGTCCAACGCGCTAACAGATCACGCCGACGGCCTGAGCGCCATCCGCCAGATCATCGCTGGCGCGCCCGCGTGGCTTGCGCCGCATGGCGCGCTCTGGATCGAACACGGTTATGACCAGGCCGAAGCCGTGCGGACCCTGCTCACCGCCCGGGGTTTTACCAACGTCCACTCACAGCGCGATCTGGCAGGCATCGAACGCATCAGCGGCGGCAAGCACAAAACTAAACACGCTTGACACTTCACGCTTCACGCGCTGAATTTGGCCCGCGATACTCGCAAGAGCGCTAGCAACACGGCCACTCCGCGGTCAAACCCCAGTCAAACCAGTTAACCACCGCCACATCAGCAGCAACGAAATCCGCTATCATTTCGCACTCTTTTCCCCACTCCGGAAACGCAAGGTCAGTCATGGACACGCAACAACGCATCAAGCAAATCGTCGACGAAAACGCCGTCGTCCTCTTCATGAAGGGCAGCGCCCAATTTCCGATGTGCGGCTTTTCAGGCCGTGCCATCCAGATTCTGAAAGCCTGTGGCGTCGATCAGATCAAAACCGTCAACGTGCTCGAAGACGAAGAAATCCGCTCCGGCATCAAGACCTTCTCCAACTGGCCAACCATTCCCCAGCTTTACGTCAATGGCGAATTCGTCGGCGGCTCGGACATCATGACCGAGATGTACCAGTCGGGCGAACTCCAGCAGCTGTTCACTCCTTCGTAGTTTTTTCCTGTTGCACCGCACCGCGCAATCTCGCCCATGTCATTAGCCGCCACTCCCAAACGCCGGCTAATTGTCGCCATCACGGGCGCTACCGGTGCGATCTACGCCATCCGCCTGCTTGAAACCCTCCGCCGCCTGGGGGGCATCGAAACCCATCTGCTCGTCTCTGGCGCAGGCTGGCTGAATATTCAGCACGAACTCACGCTGTCCAGAAACGAGGTCCACGCGCTCGCGGACGTCGTTCATTCAGTGCGTGATGTGGGTGCCAGTATCGCGTCGGGATCATTTGCTACTGACGGCATGATCGTCGCGCCCTGTTCCATGAAAACACTCGCCAGCATCGCGCACGGTCTGTCGGACAACCTGGTCACGCGCGCAGCCGATGTCACGCTCAAAGAGCGCCGCCGCCTTGTGCTGCTGGTGCGCGAAACACCGTTCAACCTCGCGCATCTGCGCAATATGACCGCCGTCACCGAAATGGGCGGCATCATCTTTCCGCCACTGCCGGCCTTTTACCACCACCCCTCATCCATCGACGAAATGGTCGACCACAGCGTCGCCAGGGTGCTAGACCTGTTTGCGCTCGGCCCCGCGCTCTCCCCTGCATGGCCCGGATTGCGTCACAACACGGCGGCCACACCTGACGCTGCGGCCGCCAGCCTCAGCCACGAGCACGAGCAGCCAGACACACCGGACTAAGCCCCGCGCGGGTGGTCACAGGCAACCGTCCTTGAACCATACCCACCCGATGGCGTGAATTTCGCGTTTTATTGCCGCTTGCTATTTATCTCTGGCCTGCGCATCTCTATATTCGCTAGATTCCAACCCACCTGTCGCTGCACGCGACCTGGCTGCCATGCTCCCCCTCCCGTCGCTGTTCCTGTCCCATGGCGCACCCACGCTGCCTATCGATCCCTCCTTGCCTTCCGCAGAGTTCGCCACGCTGGCCTCCAGCCTGCCGCGTCCCGAGGCCGTCCTGATGCTGTCAGCGCATTGGGGCACGACAGAGCCCGTCGCCAGCATCTCGGCGCAACCGAAAACCATCCACGACTTCAATGGCTTTCCACGCCAGTTGCACGAAATTCAATACCCAGCCCCCGGCGCACCCGATGTCGCACGCCGGGCGGCAGTGCTGCTCAGCGATAACGGCATCCTTGCTCACACCCAGCCGCATGGCCTCGACCATGGCGCATGGGTGCCCATGCTGCTGATGTTCCCCAACGCCGATGTCCCGATTGCCCAGCTTTCGATCCAGCCGCATCTGGGGGCCGAGCACCATTTCCGCATGGGCCGCGCGTTGCGCTCGCTGAGAAACGATGGCGTGATGGTGATTGGCTCGGGCCAGATCACGCACAACTTGCGCGCGGCTGATTTTTCCGCGCATCGGGAAAATGCTGATCCGCGTGTCGTGGAGTTCACCGACTGGTTCGAAGCGCGTCTCGCCGTGCGCGATATCGACGCATTGCTGGACTATCGCCACCGGGCCCCTCACGCCACGTTCATGCACCCGACCGACGAGCACTTGCTACCGGTATTCACCGCGCTGGGTGCCGCTAGCGACCACTACACGCTGGCAATCCAGTCACTCGGCACTTACCAGCGCTCACTGGCGATGACGAATTACGTGTTCGATCCCGCCTGAAATCGCGGCCTGCCCTTATGCAGCCACGCGGCAAAAAACAAAAACCCGGCTGAATGAACGATTCATTCAGCCGGGTTTTGTTTTGCACTGGTTGTGACTGGTTGCTTGCGAGTTACTTACGTTAACCGCAGCAACAAGCGCACTGCAGGCCGAACCGAAGCTTACACACCTTGCCCTTCGAGGATATCCGCCTGCGACTCGCGCTCGTCGAGATACTCGGTACGGTAACCCGTGTGCACACCCCAGTAATAAAACAGCAGGGCAAAAGCAATCACGAGCAGCATGTCCCAGCCATACGGCAACACACCATGACCGCCAAACTCCTTGCTGCCAATGAACGACAACAGCGCCATCGTCGGCAGATAGGCAACGAGCCACCACGCGGCTTTCAGATCACGGCCCCAGCCGCTAAAGCCTGATTTCGCCTGAAAGTAGAAATACACCGGCAACGCGACGACCATCAGCAGGATGATTTCGCCCGTCAGCGGCCAGCGTGCCCAGTACAGCACCAGCGAAGCACAGACAAAAGCAAATGGTGCGATCACTCGCATGCCAGCGATCTGCAACGGCCGCTCGATGTCTGTCGCCGTGCGCCGCAGCGCCATCAGGCTAATCGGGCCAGTCAGGTACGAAATCACGGTTGCTACCGAGATCACCGCCGCCAGCGAGCTCCAGCCACGGAAGAAGAACAGGAAGATGAACGACACCAGCAAGTTGAACCACATCGCCTGACGCGGCACACCGTAGAACGGATGCACGTTGCCGAACATCTTCGGCATCGTATTGTTGCGCTCCATGGCGTAAATCATGCGGGTCGTAGTAGCCATGTAAGTCGTGCCAGTACCGCTCGGGCTGACAAACGCATCGACATACAGCAGGATCGCCAGCCAGTTCAGGTTCAGCGCAATCGCCAGTTCGGCGAACGGCGAGGCGAAATTGAAGTGGCTCCAGCCATTCATCACATCAGCCGGGCTCACCGCGCCGATATAAGCCACTTGCAGCAGCACGTAAATCACCAGCGCGATCAAAATCGAGCCGATGACCGCAAACGGCACGCTTTTGGCCGGATTGCGCGCCTCACCGGCGAGGTTGATCGGGCTCTGGAAACCATTGAACGCAAACACGATGCCGCTGGTCGCCACCGCCGTCAGCACCGACGCCCAGCCATAGGGCGCGAACGTACTGGCTTCACCGAAATTTTCTTTATGAAAGCCCGTCAGCATCAAACCGAGGATCGTCGCACCGGGAATCAGAAACTTGAAAATCGTGATGACGCTATTGGCACGCGCAAAAAGCTTCACGCCCCAGTAATTCAGCATGAAATAGATCACCACCAGCGCCGCCGACAGCAGTAACCCGGGCGTGGTTAGCGACCCGTCCACAAAAAGCTCTCGGGCCCAGTCGTAGGGCCAGGTGCTCATGTACTGGATCGACGCTTCCGCCTCAATAGGAATCACTGAAACGATAGCGATCCAGTTCGCCCAGGCGCTGATGAAACCCACCAGCGCGCCGTGCGAATAGCGTGCGTAACGCACCATTCCGCCCGATTCGGGGAACATCGCACCCAGCTCGGCATAGGCCAGCGCAATCGACAAAATCACTACTGCGCCGATCACCCAAGCGCAAATGGCCGCAGGCCCGGCGATCTTCGCCGCTTTCCATGCGCCAAACAGCCAGCCCGATCCAATGATCGAGCCAAGCCCGGTCAACATCAGCGCAAACGGCCCGATGTTCCGTTGAATAGAACTTTTCACTTCTTCTCCTGTATCAAAAACATGTCGACACTGCACAGCGCCGCTTGAGGGCGCCGGGACACAGGTGACGGGTAGCATGGACGGGAGTTGAGGGGGGACGGGAGAAATCCAGACAGGGCACAACCGCCACGCGGCGCGTAGTTTAACGACTGCATGGAGTAAATACATTCAAAATACGGGTTCTCCCTGGTAAAAAAAACATCTCACAGAAAGCTTCGTAAGGGAAATTTGCCCGATTTTGCAAAAATTTGTAAAGATTTGAGGAGGCTGTTGACCTTCTCTCGAAATCCCCGTATAAAGTCCCGGCAGGATTTCAAGCGGCGAGTGAATTGGTCTTTCGTAGTTCGCCCATCAACGGTACTCCGGTTGGTCCTATTACCCCTTCCTTGATCTTCATGCACCCACGGGCTTCGGCCTTATTTACCATCTTTAGGAACAAGTAACATGGAAACCGGTACCGTCAAGTGGTTCAATGACGCAAAGGGCTTTGGCTTTATCACGCCTGACGGCGGTGGCGAAGATCTGTTCGCGCATTTCTCTGAAATTCGCTCGGAAGGCTTCAAAACACTGCAAGAAAATCAAAAGGTTACGTTTGAAGTCAAAACGGGCCCGAAAGGCAAGCAAGCTGCAAACATCAAGCCGGTGTAAGCAAGCGCTTCCTTTTCTGGATGCCTGAAAGCCCGCTTCGGTGAGCTAACAGGCTCCAGTTATAGAAAAGCCGCTCCACATTTTGTGGCGCGGCTTTTTTTATGTTTACCGTTTTAATTAATTACAAATAAATAACGTTGCGCTATTTATTGCCGATTTTATGCTCAAGCACTTTGTTTGCCAGCGGCAGTTATTACTCTTTTTAACAATTTCAGCGCGGCTAAAACGCCCGTCATTACTGAAAAATGCGTCGCGCGTGAATGCCAAGCCCGGTTGCCACGCTTGCCAGACGATCGCCAAATACCGGTTGCGCCTGCGCAAAGGCTGCCGCCAGCGCGCCAGATAAAAACGCGAGCCCGGTTGAGCCCCCCGTGAAATAGATCGCGCTGACATCCTCTGGCTTAACCCCTGCCACCAGCACCGTGTGATGTGCCGCCAGCACGATGCGCCGGGTTTCGTCCTGACCCGCCTGAATCAGTTGGGCTTCGTCAAATGGCAAACCCAGGTCGTCTTCAATCAGATCGAGATCAATCGTGGTTTCGCCGCCCGCCGCGATGCCAATCTTCGCCTCTTCTGCCCGAGCTGCCAGCGCATGGCCCAGACGCCGCTCAACCACCCGCGTGAGCCGGTCGTAATGGCGAATATCGGTGAATAAATGACGCATCAACATCAGCTCGCTAGCGCGTTTAGGAGCGTAGACCGTGTTGATCAGATGCCATGTCGCCAGATCGAAGTAGATCCGGTTAGGCACCTCGCGGCCTTCTGGATCCAGCGCCTGATAACCCACCTCACGCAAGATCGTGCTCAGTTCCACGCGGCGGTCGAAATCCGTTCCGGCGACGTGAACGCCGTAATGCGCCAGCACATCATCTTTGCGTTCCACACGCTTCATCCGGTCCGGCCCCACTCGCACCAGCGAGAAGTCAGAGGTGCCGCCGCCGATATCCGCGACCAGCACCAACCCTTCTTGCGTCAGTTTTGCTTCGTAATCGAATGCCGCCGCGATCGGCTCGTACTGAAAGTGAATCTCACGCAAGCCCACCGAATGGGCCGCCGCCTCAAGCTGTTGTTGCGCGAGATGATCGGCACGCGGATCGTCATCGACAAAAAACACCGGGCGACCCAACACCGCGCGCTCAATCGACGCCCCCGAGCAGGCTTCGGCCTGACGCTTCAGATGCGCGATGAACAACGCAATGACGTCCGTGTATTTGATCGCCGAACCATCACCCAGATCCGTCATGTTCTCTGCCAGCGCCGAGCCCAGAATACTTTTCATGGAACGCATCAGGCGGCCGTCAAAGCCATCTATATAAGCTTCCAGCGCTGCACGACCGAATGTCTGGCTATGTTCATCCGTGTTGAAAAATACCGCGGTGGGCAACGTCGTATAGGCGTTCTCAACCGGCGCTAGCTGCAAAGCCTCGCCGATAGGAACTGCGACAGCCGAATTTGAAGTGCCGAAGTCGATCGCGCAATAAGTCATGGCAGAGGAAAGGAAGCCGCGTGCGACTGACGCGGACAGAAATGGGAGCGGTTTTTTAACATAAAAGCACCGGATGAATCAATTCATGCGCAGCGTCAGCCAGAACAAGCCCGGCTGAAGTAATGAGCGCCGGGCGTCCGGCAAACAGGCAGTGGTAATGCAGGCGGGATGTTTCTGAGATAAACCCGCGCGGTGCCAGGCATCGCGCGTTTTGCACTTTTTCTGCAGCGGCCTTATGACTAGCTAGCCAGTTGGCCAACTAGCCAGCGGCAATCAAAAGGCTTTCTTCCACGCCCCGCTGTAAGCGATTTCACCCAACGGGAAACGGGTCCGCACTGATTTTTCGCGCTCACGCAAGACCGGATCCAGTTTTTCGACGTCCCCGTAATGCCCTAGCGAGATGATCGACAGCACGTCGACATCGTCCGGAATCGAGAATGCCGTGCGAAATGCTGCTCCATCAAAGCCACCCATCTGATGGGCTGCGAGACCCAGCGCATGGGCCTGCAACACCAGCGACATGGCCGCGGCACCCGCATCGTAGGCCGCCATGCGGTTCACTTCGCCTTTGCTCGTCAAGGTTTGTGTGGTCACGGCAATCAGCACTGGGGCCGGGGCATTCCAGTCCTGGTTGAATGGCACCAGCGTGGCAAAGGCCTGCTTGAACGCTACTTCGTCGGTGCTGCGGTCAAACACCATGAAGCGCCACGGCTGAGCGTTATACGACGACGGTGCCCAACGGGCAGCTTCGAGCACAGCGTGCAAATGATCACGGCTAATAGAGGCACTTGAATAGGCACGAGGGCTCCAGCGCCCAGCAATCAGTTCATGGACAGGAACGGTAGTCGGAGCAGGTTTTGTAGTCATGCGCTTCTCACGGTCGGAATTCGTCATCGACGGGCTGGTGCCCGGGGGCACATAGCATAACCGGTCACTGACTGAGACGTTACAGGAGTGTTTTTGCTCGGCTAACCGGTTTGGGGGATGGGCTAGCTGATTGGGATGTGGCACGCTTGCGTGTCGAGTTTCAAGCCTCGTCGTTGCAATGCCGAGTCATCTGCTTTCCGCGTGTTCTGAGCTGCTAACCGCCTGATGGTTCGCGGCACCCGCGCTCCTCATGAGCTGCTCTGGGATTGCCGGGAAAGCACGCAAAACGGAAACCAGAAAGCGAAAAGCCTCCAAAAAGGAGGCCTCTCACTCTTTACGCTGGAGCGTCCTCGCCGTGAAGCAGAGGGTGATGCAGATCAGCGTGTCACCCACAACTTTACGTTTGCAGACCACCATTGTCAACCGCAAAAATGCGCCCGACTAGTTAGGTTAGCGACATTCCACCACTCAAGCACGTCCACTGTTTTACTGCCAACCGATGCATCCTACCGATCCCGATAATTTCGAATACGTAATAGCGAAGCCCCGCCTCGATAGTTACCGCTCCTACTTTAAGGTGGCCACCACAGAAGAAGCTATCGCTCTCTATATGTGGAACTGCGAGATATCCAGTTGCTTCAGCACGTTGCTGTCCTATTTTGAGATTACGCTGCGCAACAATATCCACCGCGGCATGTCGTTGCACTACAGCGATCCCCATTCAGTTTTTGAAGGTAAATATTGGTGGGATCGCATCGAATCTGAACTTGGTCGCAAGACGATGGAGAGCGTGAATAAAATTCGACTTAAAAACAGTGTGCCGCTCAAACCTGTGCCAAGCGCGGATGAGATTGTCTCGCGTGTGTCGTTCGGCTTTTGGTCATCGGTACTGGGGCACATTAATGCAGCACACGCCACAGCGATATTTCCAGTCATTTTTCCGCACCATCATCTGAACGAAAACACCAATCAATGGCGCGATGCCACAACACGCAAAAATGCCATTTCATTTATCTACGAGATCAATCAATTTCGTAACCGCCTCGCGCATCACGAGCCACTCTGGAAGTTCGGCCGGATTATGGATATGAGCATCAAACCAGCAATTATGAAAATGCCTGAATCCTCTAATTTTCTGGATAGCATTGAGCGATTTTTAAGAATTTTAAATTTATTTGACGGTGCCATGCGGGCGATGAATCTAACGCTTTATAACGACCTGCTCAATTCAAGCTGGCGCAACAAATTAAACCAGCTTCTCAGTTTTAGAGGATTAGAACGCTACCGTACCGGGAAATACTATTGCATTAACGATTCAGTAAAAACTCCGGACCAGTTGAGCATGGAATTCAGCGGCATCCTGGCCAACAACCGCCCGGTTCGCATCGCAGATGCCGTAGGGGCTGGCGTATTCGTACCGGACTGAAAACAAGAAGCAGCAGCCAGCAAGGCCACCGGCTGCTCTTGTGAGGTGTGACGTGTGAGGTGAAGTTATCCACCAGGCAGCCCGCAACCCCATCTCGCACCACGTCAAACGGAAGCCAACCCAGCACAAGCTAAGCCGCCGCCGTCACCGCTCGCTCACCCTTGTTGATGCGCAGCACAATCACCGCCGCTACCAGGCACAAACCGCCCGAGATCATCGAGGCCATCGTGTAAGTTCCAAGGCTGGCGCGCAACAAACCCGCCCCTAGTGCCGCAAACGCCGCGCCAAGCTGGTGCCCGGCAACAATCCAGCCAAACACCACCGGTGCCGCTTCCTTGCCGTAAACATCAGTCGCCAGCCGTACGGTTGGTGGCACCGTTGCAATCCAGTCGAGGCCGTAGAACACCGCGAACAGCGGCAGTCCAAAGAAATCAATGCCAAATGCATGTGGCAGATACATCAGCGACAACCCGCGCAAACCGTAGTACCAAAACAGCAGCACGCGACTGTTAAACCGGTCCGAGAGCCAGCCAGAAAGCGTGGTGCCAAAGAGATCGAAAATCCCCATCGCCGCCAGCAGCGATGCGCCTTGCACCTCGGTCATGCCGTAATCGCCGCACATCGCAATCAGGTGCGTGCCGACATAGCCGTTAGTGCTCGCGCCGCATATGAAAAAACTGAAAAACAGCAGCCAGAAGTCGCGGGTGCGGCTTGCCATGGCCAGCGTGCCAAAAGCCAGCGCCAGTGGATTCTGCTTTTTCACTTGGGGTGGCGCCGGTGCATCAACTGGTTCGCCATAGGGGCGCTGAGCTACGCTAGCAGGCCGTTCCGGCAGCAAGAACGCCACGAGTGGCAACACCACAGCGGCAGCAGCAGCCACGACCCACACCACCGGACGCCAGCCATGATGCTGCGCGATCGCCGCCAGCAGCGGCAAAAACACCAACTGCCCAGTCGCGGAACTGGCGGTGAGAATGCCCATCACCAGCCCGCGATGCGTCGTGAACCAGCGGTTCACGATCGTCGCCGATAGCGACAGCGCCGCTACGCCCGTGGCACCGCCCACCATCACGCCCCAGATCAGCACCATCTGCCATGGCTGAGTCATCAACGACGAAAGCGCGACACCAACGGCCATCGTGCCCAACGCGGCCAGCACCGTCGGGCGCACGCCAAAGCGTTGCATCGCCGCCGCCGCAAACGGCCCCATCAGGCCATACAGCGCGATATTCACCGAGATAGCGAGCGAGATCGTCGCGCGCCCCCAGCCAAACTGCTGCTCCAGCGGCAGCATCATCACGCTGGGCGTGGCCCTCGTGCCCGCCGCCGCCAACAGCACCAGAAACACCACCGCCACCGTGACCCAGCCATAGTGAAAGCGCCCGCCAATTCTTCTCGCCACCCAGTTCATGGGCTCTCCCTTCTTCTGTCCATTTATCCAGTTAACTTGCGCCGCTGCGAATCGCGTCCGGATGCCGCGTGACAATGCCGCTCTAACGCACCATCCACGCCATCCGCTCGATACCAACAAATTGTGACCGCTCTGTCACAAATCGTGTTGCGATACTAGTTACCGCTCGGTAACATGTCAAGGCGCTGTTGCGCCGAAATCGAATGAATCACTGTTGACGGAGCCGTCATGTCAGAAAAGCCGGAAAACAAAAGCATCAAACCCGCGGCCGAAGTGTCGCCGCGCACTCAGATGCGTGGGGCGCAAGCGCAGGAACATCTGCTGCGCGCCGCCGACGAGCTGTTTTACCGGGAAGGGGTGAGGGCCGTGGGTGTCGATGCGGTGGTTGGGCGCGCGGGGGTCAACAAGATGAGCCTGTACCGGCGTTTCGCCTCAAAAGATGATCTGGTGATCGCTTATTTGCAACGCGCGGATGCGCGTTTTTTCGCGCGTTTCGATGCCAGTTTGGCGCAGCATCCGGGCGAGCCCGCCAAACAGCTCGAACAGTATTTCGCCGATCTCGCGCAGCGGGCTTCGGCGGCAGATTACCGGGGCTGTCCCTTTGTGAATGTCGCAGCGGAATTTCCAGAGGCGTCGCATCCGGCACGAGTCTGCGTGACGCACAACAAAACGCGGTTGATGGAGCGTCTAACCAGATTGACCACTGATGCAGGTGCGGATGACCCGCTCGCGCTGGCTGAAGCGCTGGCCTTGTTGATTGAGGGAATCTACGCGGCGAGCCAGACGTATGGCCCCGGTTGCGGGCCGATCCGTGCAGCACCGCGTGTGGCGGCCCAATTGATCGCGGCAGCAACCGCGTTGAGCACCGCCAGTGCCATCACCGCAAGCACAACACGCACGGATTAACGCATCCGTGCCATCACACGCATCAGCCACATCAGTAGCCAGTAGAATGCCGCCTCACCGCTCTTCAGGCCATCCCGATCAAGCCGCTATGCCGTTGCCCTCTGCTTCTCACGCCGCCATTCTCGCCGCCACTCAGCACTGGCTAACGCGTGCGGTCATCGGGCTCAACCTGTGTCCGTTCGCCAAAGCCGTGCAGGTGAAGCAGCAGATTCGCTATGCCATTACGGAAGCCAGCACCATGGAAGGCGTGCTGCTTGATCTCGAAGCGGAACTCCAAAGCCTGCTCAACGCCGACCCGGCCACCATAGACACCACGCTGCTAATCGCGCCTCACGCACTGGCTGATTTCACGGAATACAACGACTGCCTGTTTTTCGCGCAGCGGCTGCTACGGCAGATGCGTATCGAGGGTGAGTTACAGATTGCGAGCTTCCATCCGCAGTATCAGTTCGAGGGCAGCGCACCCGACGATATCGAGAACTACACCAACCGTGCGCCCTATCCAATCCTGCATCTGTTGCGTGAGGCGAGCATCGAACGCGCCGTGGCTGCCTTCCCCGATGCCGCTGAAATTTACGAGCGCAATCAGGAAACCTTGCGCAAGCTCGGCTTGCACGGCTGGCAAGCGTGGATGAAGCCGTCAACGGCTGAATGAGCGTTTGGACAACTCAAATCACAAGCCACAAACCACAAACCCCAACCTTCAAGCCGCAACAAAAAAACGCTCGCGCAAGTCGTTCAAACCGAGCGTCTCCATGATCTCGCTGAGCCTTTCCGCCGGGCGGCGGCGCGGCAAATCCTTGTACTGGGCGATGATGAGTTCGTTTTTCATCGAATGCTCCCAGCCCACCAGTTCCGTCACGCTGACCTGATAACCATGCGCCTCCAGTTGCAGGCAGCGCAGCACATTCGTGATCTGGCTGCCGAATTCACGCGTATGCAGCGGGTGACGCCAGATCTCAGTCAGCGCGTGGCCCAGCGACTGGCTTTTCGTGCGGCGCAGCACGCCCGCCACTTCCGCCTGGCAGCACGGCACGACGACGATATAGCGCGCCTGCTTATGCAAAGCAAAGCGGATCGCGTCATCGGTGGCGGTATTGCACGCGTGCAGTGCGGTCACGATGTCGATCGTGGCAGGCAGGGCCGCCGACGTGATCGAATCCGCCACGGACAAATTTAAAAACGACATCCCGGTGAACCCCAGCCGCGCCGCCAGCACTTCAGATTTCTCTACGAGTTCTGCACGTGTTTCGATGCCGTAGATATGCGACTGATCGTGCTGCGCCTTGAAAAACAGGTCATACAGGATGAAGCCAAGATACGATTTGCCCGCGCCATGATCGACGAGTGTCAGCTCGCCTTGCTCTGCCTTGAGCGTCTGCAGCAGCGGCTCGATGAACTGGAACAGGTGATACACCTGCTTGAGCTTGCGGCGGCTGTCCTGATTGAGTTTGCCGTCGCGCGTGAGGATATGCAGCTCCTTGAGCAGTTCGAGCGACTGGCCAGGGCGGATTTCGTGGGGCTGGGTGGACATCGGAAGAGAGCAACGCCTGGTCACATGGCGCAGCGCCATGCGGCGGGCCGCAGCAAAGAACAAAGTGGCCGCCAGTTTAGCGAAAGCTGTCCGCCTCCGTATGTGAGAATGACGGGCTTTTTAGCGTTGCCTGAGCCAGATTGCAGATTCATCTCGCGCCAGCTTCATCCCAAGCTCAACCCATCTCACCAGCCATTGCACCAGCGCATCCTTCACGGCGCTGGCCTGCTCCAACCTTTGGATACCCCTTCCACGCATGCCTGCCCCGAATGAATTTGCCCGTGTCGCTGTCATCGGTGGCGGCCCGGCTGGCCTGATGGCCGCTGAGGTACTCGCCGCCCGGCCAGGCGTGCGCGTTGAGGTGTATGACGCGATGCCTTCGGTGGGACGCAAATTCCTGATGGCGGGCAAGGGCGGGATGAACATCACGCATTCGGAGCCGTTCGCGCAGTTTCTGGGGCGTTATGGCACGCGTCAGGCGCAGCTCGCGCCAATGCTTGAGGCGTTCAGCCCGGATACGCTGCGCGGCTGGCTGCACACGCTGGGCGTGGAAACCTTCGTCGGCAGCTCAGGACGGGTTTTTCCCACCGACATGAAAGCCGCGCCCATGTTGCGCGCGTGGCTGCACCGGTTAAAGACGGCCGGGGTGGCGTTTCATATGCGGCATCGGTGGCTGGGATGGCAGCCGCTTCAAACACATGAGGCGCATGAAGGACCTGAGGCGCAAGCAGCGCAGCACGTTTTGCGCTTTGCCAGCCCGGATGGCGAACGCGAGATCGCCGTCGATGCCGTGGTATTCGCGCTTGGCGGCGCTAGCTGGCCACGCCTGGGATCGGACGCGGCCTGGGTGCCGCTGCTGCAGGCGCGCGGCATTGCCATAGCGCCACTGCTTCCGGCGAATTGCGGCTTTGATGCACGGTGGAGCGACTACTTCCGCGAGCGCTTCGCGGGGCAGCCAGTCAAATCGGTGGCCATTGCGCTGGGCGGTATCGACGGCGTCTCGCATGCCCGTCCCGGCGAGTTTGTCGTGAGCGAAAACGGGATTGAAGGCAGCCTGGTGTATGCCCTTTCATCGTTGATCCGGGAACGGATTAGCGCCAATGGCGAGGCGCTGATCCAGCTTGATCTCGTCCCTGGACGCACGCTGGAGCGCGTGCTTGAGGAAGTCACGAGACCACGCGGCTCGCGCTCGCTGTCAAGCCATCTGCAAAGCCGTGTGGGCATCGCAGGCGTGAAGCTGGCGTTGCTGCGCGAGTGTCTGCCGCCAGAGACCATGGCTGATCCGGTTCAGCTCGCGCATGCGCTCAAAGCGCTGCCGCTGCGGCTGTTGCGCCCGAGGCCGATTGCCGAAGCGATCAGCAGCGCGGGGGGCGTGCCGTTCGAAGCGCTGAATGAACAGTTAATGCTGGAATCTGTTCCAGGCGCGTTTTGCGCTGGAGAAATGCTGGACTGGGAAGCGCCGACCGGTGGCTATCTGCTAAGCGCCTGCTTCGCCAGCGGACGGGTGGCGGGTAACGGGGCCCTGGCGTTTGTCACCTCGCCATCGCGCCCCCGGCCACCGGGCCTCACGTTCACGCCCTAGCGCACCCTCAAACGCCACAACGAAGTCACTTCCGCCGCCCGCGCGAGATACAACGGATCAGAGGCGTCGGCCGCCTTCGGATGCCGTGGCCGGATATCTTCCCGGCCCGCCACCACGAGGCCCGCCTGCTCGATGGCCGCGAGCAGCATCGAGCGGGTGCGCAAACCCAGATGCTCAGCAAAATCAGACAGGATCAACCAGCCTTCTCCGCCCGGCGTCAAATGCGCCGCTAGCCCATTTAAAAATCCCAGCAGCATGCGGCTATCGGGGTCATACACCGCGTGCTCCAGCGCCGAGGCTGGCCGCGCTGGCACCCAAGGCGGATTGCATACCACCAGCGGCGCGCGGCCCGGTGGAAACAAATTGGCTTGCAGCACCTCAACCTGAGCGGCATAGCCCAGGCGCGTCAGATTCTCCCGTGCACAGGCCAATGCACGCGGGTCCTGATCGGTGGCGATGATTTTCTTCACGCCCCGTTGCGCCAGCAGCGCTGCCAGCACGCCCGTGCCAGTGCCTATATCAAAAGCCAGATCGAGTGACGCCAAAGGCAGCGCCGTGCGCGCGACCAGATCGACATATTCACCGCGCACCGGCGAAAACACCCCGTAATGCGGATGTATCCGCGCCGCCAGCAGCGGAATTTCAACGCCCTTTTTGCGCCATTCGTGCGCGCCGATCAAACCCAGGACTTCACGCAAAGTCGTCACCGATGGCTCGCCATCAGATGGACCATAGGTTTCGATGCAAGCCTGCCCGACCTCGGGCGCGCGACGCAGCGGAATCGTGTAATCGCCATCCAGCGGAATCAGCAGCATGCCCAGCGTGCGGGCACGTTGCGACTGCGTCTGACGATGCAAATTGAATGCATCGAGCGGCGTCACGCCCGGCTTGCGTGGCTTGCGTTCGAGCCGCCGGGTAACCGCCAGAAGCAGTTGGCGCGCGTTCTGGAAGTCGCCGCGCCACAGCAGTGCGGTTCCTTCGCAGGCGAGGCGGTAGGCGACGTCGGCCGTGATCTGGTCATCAGCCAGAACGACTTTTCTGGGCGGCGGCACGAACGACTCCGAACGCCAACGGGCAACGCGTGGGCCATCGGCTTCGGGCCAGGTAATCGTGGCAGGGAGATTCATGAGATTCAGGGTTCCGATGGAGCAGATTGCGAGACAGCGGGCGCAGAGTACCGCATCTCGGGGCACTCACGCGTAAAGAGGTAGCCCGTGCAAGGGATGCCGCTGGTTACGCCGGATCACCGGGATCGCTTGTTTGAGCTGGGCACATGGGATCTATGTGCGACCAGATTCAGAGGTTCTTACGCCAATTTAAGAAAATTCTTATTTTTACTGACCAAATACCTCTGGCACCATGCGCAGCATCTTTTTTAATTTGATTAGCATGACTTTATAAAAGACCGGACATTAAAAATTACGCCTCTTTTAACTTATAAATTTTGCAATCGCGTTCTTTAAACTGGCATAAATTATTCAACAACCCTTAAGACAAAAAATCAAAGACATTTAAAAACTCATTTATATCCTGCATTTATTTGCGACTAACGCCCACCCATCCCCATCATCTCGACTCCAAGATGAAATGGATATCTTATTATCTCAATACGGTTATTCATGAAAATCCTCTGTAAATCATTTTCCCTGACTGCGCTCGCCACCTGCGTTGCGCTTTCTGCGTGCGGCGGCGGTGGCCCAGAGCAAGATGACGGGGCATGGAAAGGCAAACCTGTCTCGCCTTCCGTTCAGCCCGGCAACAAACCCACAACCGATAGCGGTAACAAACCCGCTCCGGGCGGCGGTGGTAACAAACCGGCTCCAGACGACGGCGGCACGGCAACCATCACCGGTGCCGACTTCGTCAACGATTCATGGAAAGTCGAATTTGCCCAAACCCATGTCCTGTCACGAAGCGGCGGCACAAAACTCGCGCCAGTACAGATCATCGGCCGCCAGACACTGCTTCTGTTTACCCCCGGCACCTCAATGCCAGCAGGCATGCAGCCGACACTAGATATCAAGCTCAGCGGCAAAGTCGTCAGCAGCACCGCGCTCAATCCACCTGCCTCGTTGCCGGCAAATCTCGAAGACAAACTGACCAGCGTCAAGCTCCAGCCCTACAGCACGGCAGCATGGAGCGTGGTCGTTCCCGCGCAATACATGTCGCCCGAACACACACTAGCGATCCGCTACGGCACCGGCAAAGCGCAAGACGTCACGCCACTAAGCTGGGCTCGCCCTGCCAACTTCACGATCGGACGGGTATCGCTAGTGCTGTGGCCCTCCTCGGTTGATCCGACCACCAGCGAATTGCCCGTGGCCAAACTGGCTCAAGACTATTACGGCTCGATTACCGTCGCCAATCTGAATTACTTCGACTACACCCCGCTCAAGCTCGATTACCTCGTGGCTCAGGCTGGGACGCATCCACCGAAAAAATATCTCCAGTTGGCTGATATGAAAGCCGATGGCGTCGCCGATTTATATAACGCAGCGCTCAAAACCTCGGCGATCCGCGTCAGCATGGCCAATACGGGCCGGGGTCTGCTCGTCAGGGATAAAGCGGGCAAAGTCATCTATGGCGATAACTCGCCATACAGCTTTGGTACCTACATCGGCATTGGCTGGTATTACGATGCCGCGAAAGGTGCCTATGCCGATGCTAACGACATAGGTGCCTCAGGCGGCTGGACCGGCTGGGCCGCAACATGGAACGGCAAAGATGGCCAGTGCGGCAACCTCTTTGCGCACGAGCTCGGGCACTCGCTGAGCCTGGCTCACTTCACTAGCGGAACCGCCAAAGCATGGGGAATTAGCAGCGAATATCCTAACGATGGCGTGAATGGGCCAAACAACCCGTGGGGCTTCGACACCACCCGGAACCTGTTTAGAACCTGGTATCGGGTCGATGCCAAGGGGCCAGCCTATCCCGCTCCACCAACGGATCAGAAGTTGCCTATCGGCAAGGGTGACCCGATGAATGGCGGCGAATATGGCAACGAGATTACGTGCTACCCGCAGTTCACCGCTTATCAAGCGATGAAAATGCAGAACTGGCTGGACGCCACGCCCACGCTAATGACGCAAAACGGCACGCCTGGCATCTATAAGTGGAATAGCGCAACACTCGCCTATGATGCAGCCAAGCCAGACACCGATGCCTTGGCACCGGTCAAACTGGACGTGCCCGTCGTGACGCTGCTCGGCACACTGACCGCCAGCACGACAGACGGCACCTCGCAAATCTATCCGCCCATTTACGCGAAGAGCGGCAACGTTTTCAACCTGCCTAACCCCTTCAGTAAAGATTTGCCCCCGATCTATACCGACGCCCGGTATTTCATCCGGGTGATGTATGCCGATGGCAGTGTCGATTACGCCCTGATCCCCGAAAAAGAGATCACTGACCTGACCCAGCTCGACCGCTTCTCGCTCAATCTCGAGTTCAACCGCCAGCCAACCCAGGTTCAGCTCTATCACGCCCGGACTGGCTATCCCGCCATCACCGAAGCCGCTAGCGACCTGATCTTCACCCGGACGCTCTCGCTGCCAGCACTCAACACACTGCCTGAACCCGCGCGCAGAACAGGCAATTAACCCCATTAACTATTAGCCAGCGCGCGTGGCTGACATTGAGCTAGCTGAATGCTCGCTTAAACCACCACGCTGCCCCTCTACCGACGGCACGCTCTCGTACTATGGAGAGCATGCCGCTCTGGCAAAACGGCGCTTTTTATGACTTCAGCCACCGTGGGAGGTGGCCGTGGCTTTGGCGATCCAGGGACTCCCGAAAGCCTCCGCGATAGTGAAAACGGGTTGCTAGACGGATTGTCATACGGGCAACAATGCGCCCCAGCCTGAGCTGGCATAACCCGGGCACACCAGCAGCGCTGCTAGCAGGTTCATGCCGGCACCAATATCAAAACCCGCTAAATCATCTGGATCACCTAGGCTGCCGCCCCAAGCTAAACGCGTGAGCCTAAATGCACTCACCTACAAGATCCTTACGGTCATTTAGGACAATTCTTATTTTTCCCGAGTAAATACCTCTGGCACCATGCGTATCGTTATTTTTCTGTCATTTAGCATGGCTTTATAAAGCGATAAGGCATTAAAAAATGCATTTATTTTTTTAATGAGAAATCCTTGAGTCGCGCAAATTTGACCAATGCCCCTGTATCAATAAATCCGCGCCGGACAAAAATAAAGCCTGTTTGATAAGCCATTTGTATTTTTCGCTTATTCGCTTATTTCCTGCCAGCCTCCACCCGTCGTTCTTATCTCAATACGGTTATTCATGAAAAGCCTCTGTCAATCATTTTCCCTGACTGCGCTCGCCGCCTGCGTTGCACTTTCTGCATGCGGCGGCGGTGGCCCAGAGCAAGATGACGGGGCATGGAAAGGCAAACCTGTCTCGCCGTCCGTTCAGCCCGATGGCAAACCTACGACCGATAGCGGTAACAAACCCGCTCCGGGCGGCGGTGGTAACAAACCGGCTCCAGACGACGGCGGCAGCAAACCCGTCCCGGACGATGGTGGCAGCAAACCCACCCCAGACGACGGCGGCAGCAAACCCACCCCGGACGATGGTGGCAGCAAACCCACCCCAGACGACGGCGGCACGACAACCATTACCGGTGCCGACTTCGTCAACGATTCATGGAAAGTCGAATTTGCCCAAACCCATGTCGTGGCACGAAGCGGCGGCACAAAACTCGCACCCGTACAGACCATCGGCCGCCAGACACTGCTTCTGTTTACCCCCGGCACCTCAATGCCAGCAGGCATGCAGCCGACGCTTGATATCAAGCTCAGCGGCAAGGTCGTCAGCAGCACTGCGCTCAATCCCCCCGCCTCGTTGCCGGCGAATCTCGAAGACAAACTGACCAGCGTCAAACTCCAGCCCTACAGCACGGCAGCATGGAGCGTGGTCGTTCCCGCGCAATACATGACGCCCGCGCACACACTGGCGATCCGCTACGGCACCGGCAAAGCGCAAGACGTCACGCCACTGAGCTGGGCCAGCCCCGCCAGTTTCACGATCGGCCGGGTATCGGTGCTGCTGTGGCCAACCTCAGTTGATCCGACCACTGGCAATGTGCCAGTAGCCAAGCTGGCGCAAGACTATTACGGCTCGATTACCGTCGCCAATCTGAATTACTTCGACTACACCCCGCTCAAGCTCGATTACCTCGTGGCTCAGGCTGGGACGAACCCACCGAAAAAATATCTCCAGTTTGCCGATGCGACGGCCGATGGCGCCGAGGATTTATATAACGCGGCGCTCAAGCCCGCGGCGATCCGCGTCAGCATGGCCAATACAGGCTTGGGCCTGCTCGTCAGGGATAGGGGCGGCAAGCCTATTTATGGCGATAGCTCGCCGTACAGCTTTGGCACCTACGTCGGCATTGGCTGGTATTACGATGCCGCGAAAGGTGCCTATGCCGATGCCAACGTCAAGGGTGTCTCAGGCGGCTGGAGCGGCTGGGCTGCCACATGGAACGGCCCTAGCAGCCAGTGCGGTTACATTTTTGCGCACGAAATCGGACATTCACTGAGCCTGGCTCACTCCTATCCCGGAAGCTCCGCCACGCTGGGAATTACCAGCGAATACCCCAACGATGGCGTGAATGGGCCTAACAACCCCTGGGGCTTCGACACCACCCGGAACCTGTTCAGAACCTGGTATCGGGTCGATGCCAAAGGCCCTGTCTATCCCGCTCCACCAGCGGATCAAACATTACCTGTCGGCAAAAGTGATCCGATGAACGGCGTAGAACAATCCAATGCGATTACCTGCTACCCGCAATTCGTCGCCTATCAAGCGAAGAACATGCAGAACTGGCTGGACGCCACGCCCACGCTAATGACGCAGAACGGCACGCCTGGCCTCTACGCGTGGAATAAAACGACACACGCCTACGAAGAGCTTGCTATCCCAACTGTGGTCGGTGCATTGACGCCAGCCAAACTGGACGTGCCCGTCGTGACGCTGCTCGGCACGCTGACCGCCAGCACGACAGACGGCACCTCGCAAATCTATCCGCCCATTTACGCGAAGAGCGGCAACGTTTTCAACCTGCCTAACCCCTTCAGTAAAGATTTGCCCCCGATCTATACCGACGCCCGGTATTTCATCCGGGTGATGTATGCCGATGGCAGTGTCGATTACGCCCTGATCCCCGAAAAAGAGATCACTGACCTGACCCAGCTCGACCGCTTCTCGCTCAATCTCGAGTTCAACCGCCAGCCAACCCAGGTTCAGCTCTATCACGCCCGGACTGGCTATCCCGCCATCACCGAAGCCGCTAGCGACCTGATCTTCACCCGGACGCTCTCGCTGCCAGCACTCAACACACTGTCTGAACCCGCGCGCAGAACAGGCAATTAACCCCATTAACTATTAGCCAGCGCGCGTGGCTGACATCGAGCTAGCTGAATGCTCGCTTAAACCACCACGCTGCCCCTCTACCGACGGCACGCTCTCGCACTATGGAGAGCATGCCGCTCTGGCAAAACGGCGCTTTTCCTCTGGCTTCATCCCAATAATCTGCTTGACGATACATCTTAAGATATATATCTTAAGATGTATCGCGTTTGTTACTTAAAGGCAGATAACCATGAGATCCAGAGATTTCTCCTCCCATCACCGGCCAGAATGGGCCGCCCATACTCCATTTGCCATGCTGCGCTGGACCATTGGCCGCCATGGCCATGGCTTCGGCCACCGTGGTGGTGGCCGTGGCTTTGGCGGCCCCGAAGGCTTCGGCGATCGTGAAGACGGCCTGCCACGCGGACGCAAATTCAGCTCCGACGATTTGCAGCTACTGCTGCTAGCGCTACTGGAAGCCCGCCCTGGCCACGGCTACGAACTGATCCGGCAACTGGAACAACGCTCCAACGGTTTTTACGTGCCAAGCCCCGGCATGGTGTACCCGGCACTGACCTATCTGGAAGAACGTGATTTTGTGACCGTCACGCTGGATGGCAACCGCAAGCAGTACGCGCTGGCCAGCCTGGGCCAGCAGTATCTCGAGCAAAACCGGGCCCGCGTCGATTTCATGCTGGCCAAACTCACGGCCATTGCCGAACGCATGGATCGCGTCCGCCAGGCATTTGCAGGCGACCCCGCTAGCGCCGAAAACATGGTTGAACCTGTCTGGCTACCGGAGCTGATCGAAGCCCGGCGCAATCTGAAACGCGCACTGCACGCCGCCGATGGCGCGCCTGAGGCCGAACAGCGCCGCATTGCCAGCATTCTCGAACGGGCTGCGATGGAAATTGCGCAGCGTCCAGACCCCGCAGCACGTTGAAACTAACTGGTGAGGTACAAAACATGACTGAATTGAGCCATCTAGCGGTTACGCGTGTCAGGCACACGCTCAAGACGCGTTTGCTGCAAGTCAAACGCGTATCGCACGTCACACCGAAGCTCGTGCGTGTCACCTTCGGCGGCGAAGCACTGCACGACTTCGAATCCGCTTCATTCGACGATCACCTCAAAGTGTTCTTTCCGCCTGAGGGTGCAGCCCCCTTCGCGCTGCCTCACGCCGGCCCGGACGGGCTGGTGTTTGACGACAGCCAGCCGCGGCCAGCGATGCGCGATTTCACGCCACGCCGATATGACCAGGCCGCGTGCGAGCTCGACCTCGAGTTCGCGTTGCACGATGCGGGGCCCGCCACCCGCTGGGCCGCGCAAGCCACGGTTGGGCAATATCTGGGCATCGGCGGCCCGCGCGGCTCGATGATTATTCCGACGGAATTCGACTGGCACTGGCTGATTGGTGACGAAACCGCCTTGCCTGCCATCGCCCGCCGCCTGGAAGAGCTGCCCGCCAGCGCGCAGGTTTACACCGTCATCGAAATCGCCGATCCGTCTTGCCAGGTCAGCTTTACTACTCAGGCGCGATTGCATGCCACCTGGCTGCCGCGCAACGCGGCTGACGCCGCCAGCCCGCTGGTCGCAGCGCTACGGCAACTGCCCCAGCCTTCTGGCGAGGGCTACGTCTGGGCCGCTGGCGAAGCGGCTGCGATGCGCGCGGTGCGGCAATATCTGCGCGACGAACGTGGCATCGACAAATCCCGCATCCGGGCCGCAGCTTACTGGCGGCGCGGCGCGGAAGGCGTCCATGAAGTGCTGGATGAATAAGAGCTGCCTCCAGACTTCATTTAGGCGAACAGGGCATGCGGATGAAAAGACGGAAAATCGAAAAGACAAAGCGTCATGAGAAAAACTCATTCAACTCACAGTTAAATGAATTTGTCTTTTTATTGATGCACTTCGACAATAGGCGCTTTCCGCGAAGCCACCCCCGGCTTTGCAGCCTGGCACGGTGTCATGGCTACCAGGCTCCGCCCGCATCCCTTCAGAGACTCCCGCATGACCCGCCCGAAACTGCTTCCCGATAATTTCACGCTGTGCCTGATCGGCACAGTGGCCTTGGCCAGCTTGCTGCCGGTTCACGGCCAACCAGCGGTGGCCTTTAACTGGCTGACGAATCTCGCGGTCGGGCTGCTGTTTTTCATGCATGGCGCCAAGCTATCGCGCGAAGCCGTGATTGCGGGCGCGACTCACTGGCGGCTCCATCTCGTCGTGCTCCTCAGCACGTTCGCGCTGTTTCCGCTTCTCGGCCTCGCGCTCAAGCCGTTGCTGTCGCCGCTGGTCACGCCCGCGCTCTACGCTGGCATCCTCTTTCTCTGCACGCTGCCCTCGACGGTCCAGTCGTCCATCGCGTTCACCTCGATTGCGAAAGGCAATGTGCCTGCCGCGGTGTGCAGTGCTTCGGCATCCAGCCTGCTGGGGATCTTCATTACTCCGGCGCTGGTCAGCCTGGTCGTAACCAGCCAGGCGGGTAGCAGCGGTTCGGGCTGGCACACGGTGGGCAGCATCGTGTTGCAACTGCTGGTGCCGTTTATTGCCGGGCAGCTGCTGCGGCCGGTTATCGGCGCATGGATCGAGCGCAATCGCGGTGTGCTGAAGTTCGTCGATCAAGGCTCGATCCTGCTGGTGGTGTATGGCGCATTCAGCGAGGCGGTCAACGAAGGCCTGTGGCACACCATTCCGCTCTCGGCGCTGATGGGACTGGTGGTGGTGTGCTCGGTGCTGCTGGCCATCGCGCTGGGCTTGACCATTCTGGTCAGCCGAAAGTTGGGCTTTAGCCGCGCCGACCAGATCACGATCATCTTTTGCGGTTCGAAAAAAAGCCTCGCGGCGGGCGTGCCAATGGCCAAGGTGATTTTTGCCGCGTCTTCGGTTGGTGCAGTGGTGCTGCCGCTGATGCTGTTTCATCAGATCCAGTTGATGGTGTGCGCGGCACTCGCCCAGCGCTGGGGTGCCCGCGATCTCAACGAAGATGCACCCGGCACGCTGGCGTCGCCCCCAGCCACGGGCGCGCAACGCTAGATGCCCACTGGCATGAAAAGAAAAGGTCATTGGCACGCTCCTTAGGCCTGAACGAAAAAAGAAGAATCAAGCCGCCTCGTGCGGCTTTTTTCTATTTCACGCTCAAATGCCGCCGTTGTCGCCCTGGCCTGATGGCCTAAGACGTCTGTCTTTTTGCTACGCCAAAGCCATGCATCACATCCGTCGAAGCCTTGCCAGACGGCCCTAGAACTCGATCAACGCTGCACGCTGACGAACCTCGACGCGCAGGCCCATGGCTTGCGTGCGGCACCGGATATCGCCATCATCGGCCTCGATGAATCTTCTGCCGTGGCGGGTCCGGTCAGATAAGCGCCAGCAAATTGCCCGCGCCCGGCCAGGCATTCATCCGGCACGCATCATCACCGCCGCGCCCCGTCGAAGCCCCCGGGCGAAACCCATTCAACCCATGCTCCCGTGCCCACATTCCGGTGAAACAGCTATGACCGCCTCTGCCACAACTCCTTCTGAGCCCGCTGCCGCCTTGCCCGTGCCGCCGGTTGCCAGCTTCCGCGAGCGCAACTTTTTGCTGGAGCACGTGCAGCACACGCTTGGGTTCTACGCACCCAATGTGTTCGATCCAAGCGGTGGCTTTCATCACTTTCTGCGCGACGACGGCTCGGTTTATGACGCCACCACGCGCCACCTCGTCAGCAGTTGCCGTTATGTCTTTAACTATGCGATGGCATATCGTCAGTTCGGCGAGCCGCAGCATCTCGACTACGCTCGCCACGGTTTGCGCTTTCTGCAAGACGCGCACTGGGATGCGCAGCACAGCGGCTACGACTGGGAACTGGAATGGCGCGACGGCCGCAAACGCACGCTCGACGGCACGCGCCATTGTTACGGCCTGGCGTTCGTACTGCTGGCCTACGCTCACGCGGCCATGGCCGGTATCGAAGAAGCCACGCCGATGATCGCGGCCACCTTCGAACTCATGGAACACCGCTTCTGGGATGCCGCAGCGGGTCTTTACGCCGACGAAGCCACGCCCGACTGGCGCATCAGCTCATATCGCGGACAAAACGCGAACATGCACACCACCGAAGCGCTGCTCGCCGCTTACGAGGCCACCGGCCATCTGGTGTATCTGGACCGAGCGGAACGCGTGGCCACGAACATCACGCAGCGTCAGGCCAGGCTCTCCCAGAACCTGGTGTGGGAGCACTTTCATCCCGACTGGTCGGTGGACTGGCATTACAACGAGAACGACAGTTCGAACATCTTTCGCCCGTGGGGTTTTCAACCTGGGCATCAAACCGAATGGGCCAAGCTGCTGCTTATTCTGGAGCGGCACCGTCCGCAGCCATGGCTGCTACCCCGTGCCATTGAGCTGTTCGATGCCGCACTGGAACACGCCTGGGACGCCCACCACGGCGGCCTGTATTACGGCTTCGGCCCAGACGGCACGGTGTGCGATCACGACAAATATTTCTGGGTACAGGCCGAAACTTTCGCTACTGCGGCGCTACTCGGCCAGCGCACTGGCGACGAGCGCTTTTGGCTCTGGTACGACGACCTCTGGCGTTATAGCTGGGCGCATTTTGTCGATCACCGTTATGGCGCGTGGTATCGCATCCTGACCTGCGACAACCGCAAGTACAGCGATGAAAAAAGCCCAGCGGGCAAAACCGATTACCACACGATGGGCGCGTGTTATGAAGTGCTCGCCCACGCGCTGCCGCCCGCCACGCCATCCCATTCAGCTTCCTGAACCGCCTTCTGATCTGAGCCTATGACTGCACACACTGCATTGCCCTCGTTCGTTTCGGCGGGCGACATCCTGACTGACCTGGTGCGTGACGGCACCGCGCAATGGCTATCCCGGCCAGGCGGCGCGGGCTGGAACGTCGCTCGCGCCGTGGCCCGGCTCGGTGTGCCAAGCGCTTGCGCGGGCTCGCTGGGGCTCGACTGTTTTTCCGATGAACTATGGCAAGCCAGTCTCGCCGCGAAGCTAGACCTGCGCTTCATGCAACGCGTGGCGCGCCCACCGTTGCTGGCAGTGGTGCATCAAACGCATCCGCCTGCGTACTTTTTCATGGGCGAAAACAGTGCCGATCTCGCGTTCGATCCCGCGCTGCTTCCCGCAGGCTGGATCGAGCAGGTGCAATGGGCGCATTTCGGCTGCATCAGCCTCGTGCGTCAGCCGCTCGGCACGACGCTCGCCACGCTGGCTGAAACGCTACGCGCACGCGGGGTAAAGATCAGCTTTGACCCGAACTATCGCAACCTGATGGAACACGGTTATGCGCCAGTTTTGCAACGCATGGCAAAGCTCGCTGATCTCATCAAGGTCTCGGATGAAGATTTACGCCATCTCTTCGGTACCGCTGACGAAGCCGCCGCGCTGGCTCAACTGCGCGCACTGAACCCACAGGCAACGGTGCTAGTCACCCGGGGAGCGGGGTCCGCTACGTTGTTTGACGGCGACCGGATCATTGAAGCCACTCCACCACGCGTGGAGGTAGTCGATACGGTAGGGGCGGGAGACGCGTCAATTGGCGGCTTGCTGTTCAGCCTGATGAGTGCGCCACAACGGCAGTGGCAGGAGCACCTGGCATTTGCACTGGCAGCGGGCGCGGCAGCATGCCGCAAGGCGGGAGCGCATGCCCCTTCGCTGGATGAAGTGGTGGCGCTACTGGAGGGATAAAACACCGGTACGGGTGATGCGGAGAACTCGCCGGGAGTTTGGCCGTATTGGCCGTATTGGCCGTATTGGCCGTATTGGTCACATCAGCCACATCAGCCACAAGCTACGCTTGCCGGGTTGAGCTAGCGTGTCTCGTATGGACCCGGTACCGCAATGAGTCCCGGGGTATGGCTATGACAGCGCAGTTAAATGCAAAAAATATCAATCAAAAACGGCTGGCATACGATTTTTTGATGGCCCGTGAAGGCTCCGCAACGGGCCCTGCGCAGAGGCGGTATCCGGCGAGCGATAGCCGCCTTGCCAGACACGCTCAAGCACAACCACTCTCGGGCACTACCCACGCAGAAAGCCACGTTTAACGTGGCCGCCAGGCTTCAGTCGAGCCGCTCATCGCTAAAGGCTTGCGGCGTCACGATCCGGCCTGCCATGCTGCGGTGTTCATGATGAACGCCATGTTGCAGTAGCAGCTTGTCGCCGGTCACGAGAATCACATCTGGGCGTGCCGCCAGCAGATCCCACCGCAGTTGGTCACCCGGATCAGGTGCGCGCGGAGCGGGAACCGGCGCGAGCAGAATAGCCAGTTGCGCCAAGTCAGTCAGGATGGCTTCGACCTCGGATACGGACAGCCGGTGCAGCTTTTTCAGCTTCGGGCGCATCAGCACTTCGTGGTACTCGCCCAGTAACGCCTCAGAAAGCACAAACGGAAACGTCGCGGCCAGCATGCCCTCCAGAATGCGGGCGACTGGCGACGACGTATGGCTGGTCAGCAGGCCAGCCACCACCACGTTGGTATCAATGATGGGGAACTGCACCCGGCTCATGCCTTTTTCTTGCGTACCGCGCGAACCGCATCCAGCCCAGCGGCCATCGCCGCTTCGGGAGTCATGTCCGCGTTCTGGCGCGCGCGCTGTACCAGATCGGCGGCGCTTTCGCGCGACTTGATGCCATAAAACTCCAGGCTTTCTTCAATCAATTGGCCAATGGTCTTGTCGCGCTGCGCGGCGGCTTCTTTAAGCGCGAGGTAGCGGGCGTCTGTCAGGGTTATGGTCAAGCGGCTCATAGCGTTCTCATGCACACAGTTAAACATCAAAACACCAAGACACCAACACACCAATCTCCTATTCCGCAAAAGGTGCTCCCGATTCAAAGCAAAACGGACGAACCAGATGATTCGGGGGAAACGTGAAAAAGCGGGCGCTGTGAAAGCCGCCCGGCAAAAAACGTCGTGTGTTCCGAGGAGGTCGGACACGACGTCGAGAGACAGCAGACCAGCGATAAACCCTCTGGCCTTATCAAAGAGAGGCTAAAAAAAGACGAGGGAGGCGCGAGATAAAAGCGGCCAAGCGAGGACGAGGCGCGGGTCATTCGAAGCACGTCCCGTTAGCAGGCCGTCGATGAGCAGGCCATCGATACTGCAGCGGTAATTCACTGCTTCACTACGTCGTTGCTTCATGTTCAGCCACCACCCCGCGTCCTGAAGGCTCAGCCATAAACCTGCGCCGCTCCATCATCGGATGCAGCAACAGCAACAGCAGCGGCGGCGGTAGACACGGACACAGGTGCATCCTGTTGCCAGCTCACCGCTCGCCGGGGTCGTTCATCGACCGTCATACGCAACACATCGGGCCGTGCGTAATGCCCAACCGGATCGAAATCGAACTTCGCGCGCACGATGTCGTCCATGTCCAGTTCTGCGACCAGCACTTGCTCGCCGTCAAAACAAGGCCCAGCCAGCAATTCGCCCATTGGGCTCACGATGCAGCTTCCGCCGCGTGACACGACTTCGTCCGGCGCAGCATCATGGAACGCCGGGTAATCAAGCGGGTAATCGCTGCGCCGGGCGAACTGGTTGCACGACAGCACGAAGCAGCGTCCTTCCAGCGCGATGTGCTGCATGCTGGCAAGCCAGCTATCGCGGGCATCGGCAGTAGGCGCGCAGTACAACTCGATACCCTTGCCATAGAGCGCCGTGCGATACAGCGGCATGTAGTTTTCCCAGCAAATCGCCGTGCCCAGCCGCCCTAGCGGGGTCTCCACCACCGGAATCGTTGAGCCATCGCCACACCCCCACACCAGCCGCTCGGCACCAGTGGGCATCAGCTTGCGGTGTTTGCCCAGCAACTGGCCGTCCGGCCCGAACATCAGCGCGGTGCAATACAACGTGCCGCCTTCGCGCTCGATCACGCCAAGCACTAGATGCAGCGCATGCTCGCGCGCCATCTCACCCAGCCGCTGGGTAACCGGGCCAGGCACCTCGATTGAGCTGGCCCAGTAGCGGCGATACCATTCGCGGCCCGCCGCGCCGCGTGCGCCAATCACCGTGAAAAAATCCATCCCGCGCGGATAGGCCGAGATAAATGCCTCGGGAAACAGCACCAGTTGCGCGCCGCTAGCGGCGGCCTCCCGAACCAGCCGTGAGGTTTTGGCAAGCGTGCGCTCCAGATCGAATGCCACCGGCGCGGCCTGGACGACAGCTACGCGCACAGGCGCACGGCCCTGAATTGAAGTTGGCTCATCAGTCATGTGCTAGCGCTCCTCGACAGGTAAAACATCAGTTTTGTTCAATATCCACACCCCGGGTTTCACGCACGAAAACCAGGCCCACAACAAAGCCGAATGCAGCAATGGCAACCGGATACCAAAGACCAAAATACATATCGCCCGTGGCCGTAACCAGGCTAAACGAGATCGTCGGCAGCAGCCCGCCGATCCAGCCAACGCCAACGTGATACGGCACCGACAGCGCCGTGTAACGAATCCGTGTCGGAAACATCTCGACCAACGCCGCAGCAAGCGGGCTATAGACCATTGTCACGAGAAGAATCAATGCGAACAGCAGGGCGAGCGCCAGCGGGTAATTGACCTGTGCCGGGTCGGCTTGCGCCGGATAGTGCGCCGCGTTTAGTTCCTGTTTCAGGCGGACGGGATCAAAACCTTCGATCTGTTTCGTGCCGATCCATATATGGGCGGCGTCACCCGCATTTAACGTCTGGTTTCTGTATGGCACGCCGGCCTTGGCAAGAAACGCCTTGATCTGGTCGCACTCGCTCGTATTCTTGCGCTGCCCAAGCAAGTCGAACTGCACATGGCATTGGGCTGGATCAGCCGCCACGACCACCCTCGAGGTTTGCGCGGCGGCGGCAATCTGAGGATTGATCGCCTGAGTCAGGCCCTTGAAGAGGGGCATCAGCAAGATGGCGGCTGCGAGCATCCCAGCCAGCATCACCGGTTTGCGGCCAATGCGATCCGACAGCGCACCAAAGAAAATAAAGAACGGACTACCGAGCAATAACGCCGCGCCCAGTAGCAGGTTGGCGCTCATGGGATCGAGCCGCAGCGACTGAGTCATGAAGTACAGCACGTAGAACTGCCCCGTGTACCAGACCACCGTCATGCCAGCGATCATGCCGAACAGCGCGATCAGCAGCTTGGCCAGATTGCGGCGCTCGCCAAACACTTCGCGCAATGGCGCTTTCGACAGCTTGCCTTCAGCCTTCATACGCAAGAACGCGGGCGACTCATGCATCGACAGGCGAATCCACATGGACACCGCCAGCATGCCAATCGACACCCAGAACGGAATCCGCCAGCCCCAGGTATCGAATGCATCGCCAGTCAGCAGACGGCAGCCCAGAATGACCGCCAGCGAGAGCAACAAGCCAATGGTTGCGGTGGTTTGAATCCAGCTGGTGTAGTAGCCGCGCTGTGACGCGGGAGCGTGTTCCGCGACATACACCGCCGCACCGCCGTATTCACCGCCCAGCGCCAGGCCTTGCAGCAGACGCGCGGTAATCAGCAGGATCGGCGCGGCGACACCAATCGCGGCATAGTTCGGCAAAAGGCCCACGGCCAGCGTGGAAAGCCCCATCAGCAGCATCGTGACGAGGAAGGTGTGCTTGCGCCCGATGATGTCGCCCAGCCGGCCAAAAAATATCGCGCCAAACGGCCGCACGATAAAGCCCGCTGCAAAGGCCAGCAAAGCAAAAACAAAACCCGTGGCTTCGTTTACCCCGGCAAAGAACTGGCGCGAGATAACAACCGCTAGCGAGCCATACAGATAAAAGTCGTACCACTCAAAAATAGTGCCGAGGGATGACGCCAGAATAACCTTGCGGTCTTCACGTGAAATACCTGCTTTGACATCGGCGGTGCCCGCCAAAGAGTTCTCTGCCATGTACTTTTCCCCGGATAAAATCTGTCTTCGGTCTACGAATGATTTCTTTGTAACTTCCCGGCCGAACATTGAAGTTGAGCGAATAAAACGTCAACCTTAACCTGCATTAAATCTGGTTAATTAGCTTAATTAACTGATATTTAAAAAGATTTTTTGTATTAAGTACCCATACAACACATAGCAAAAGAGAGACATATGGTTGAGCAGACAATTGAGTCATTACTCGGACAACTAGGCCTTGATGGCAACCGGGCCCGTTTTTACCTCGCCGCACTGGAGTTAGGCGAAGCCTCGATTGCGGATATTTCCCGGCGTGCGGGCATCGGTCGCACCAATGCTTATGAAGTGGTGGAACGGCTCATCGCTGATGGCCTGATCTCGCGCATCTCGCGTGGCCCCCGTTCCTATGTGCAGGCCCAGGACCCGCTGGTGCTCTTGCGGCGCATCGAGGAGCAACGGCTGATCGCGCAAAGCCTCGTGCCGCAGTTACGCTCGTTGCATCAGCGCGGCGGCAGCAAACCACAAGTGCGTTATTTCGAAGGCATCGAAGGCATCACGGAAGTGCTGTACGACACGCTTTCGTGCCAGAGCGGTGAGCTATGCGGCGTGCTGGCCATGGCTGAACTGCTGGAAACACCCGGGCAGGACGTGATGCAGCGCTATATCCAGGCGCGGATCAAGGCTGGCTTAAATCTGCGCGTAGTGCGCTCCGAAAGCCGCGAAGCAGGCTTGCTATGGCCTGCCTCGCACACCGAGCGGCGGTATCTGCGCTATGCCCCCAGCACGCTCGATTTAGGCATGACTTCGTATGTCTACGACGACAAGGTGGCGTACATCTCATCGCGCCGGGAGCATTACGCGTTGTGTATCGAAAGCGCTGAGTTCGCCGCGTTTCAGCGCGCGATGTTCGAAGGCCTGTGGCACACCTCGACGCCAGTTGCGCCGCAGCAGACGCGCGTAGCGGCAACCACGGCTAAAACCCGCGCGACCGCCACTGAACCTGCTCCTGGATAAGGCCGTTGCTGGCTGCTTAGCGGGCTTAGCGGGCTTAGCAACGGCCTTAGCAGCAGAGGCTCAGCAGCCAGCACAAGCCCGATATCCGCAACCGCTGTAATGCCAGCCCCAGCGCGCCAGACCAAACCCGCAAGGCCATTCAAAGAGCGTCAAGTAACGCGCGCACGCGCGCTACCTGAGCCGCGTCCACTGGCGCGAGCCCATTGCCGCCTACGCGCACGCCGCTACCAAAATGCACTGCCTGCACGCCGCTGGCCTGAACCAGCCCCGCGACCGTCTCAAGCGTCAGTCCGGCTCCCGCCAGCACCGTGCAGTGCGACCCTTGCGCCTGCTGCACCAGCGCACGAATGGTGTCGATGGCCTGCAGTACAGAAGGCTGTCCACCCGATGTCAGCAGGTTCGTCACGCCCGGATAGGCCAGCAGCACATCCAGTGCCCGAGGCTGATCCCGCACCTCATCAAATGCCCGGTGAAACGTAATGGGCACGCCCTGTGCTGCCTCAATCACGCGTTTCAGGCCCTCCTGGTCGATCTCGCCAGAGGCTGTCAGCATCCCGATGACAATGCCGTGCGCCCCCGCTGCGACGAGCGTGCGGATATCACGCAACATCACCGCGTAGTCATCGGCAGAAAAAACAAATGACCGGCTATGCGGCCTGACGATCACGTTCACCGGAATCCGCACCGCATCGAGCACCGCTTCGATCAAACCGAGGCTGGGCGTCAAGCCGCCTTCGGCCATCCCGGTGACTAGTTCGAGGCGGTTCGCCCCAGCCTGTTCGGCCAAACGGGCGTCGGTGAGTGTGGTGGCGATGACTTCGAGCAAGACGGATGGATTGGGCATGATCTGGCAAACCGGAGGGGCAGGATGGAACACACGAAACCTGAGCGCACTGAAACCGGAAGCCTGTGTCAGGCCAACAGCGGCACTGAGGCGAGGCTCTGGATGACGGGCGAGAGATAGCGCACTGAAACGCCAGGCAGTGTAGCAACGAGCGTCATTCAGACATGCACCGAGGCCATGACACGCGCAGAAAAACGCAGCCACCTTGCTGTGGCAAGCGGCTCATGTAGCGCGGCATCGCTGGAATCATCCGCAACCTGCGCGTGTTCCAGCCGGCACTCACCGGCAACCGATGGCGCTAAAATCGGCGAATTCGCGGCCAGCAGATAGATCAGATCGTCGGCAGTGCCATGAACACATATTCAGCAGACGAAATCATCGACGAAGCGCCTGCCCGCGCAACGCAATCGTCAGCCACGGCAGACGTGGCAATGATGCTCAGGGGTGCTGGCGTTGCCATCGACGCATTACAGCAACGCAGCGGCACGAGCTTCGTCACCCGTCGTCTTCTCATCCGGCCCCTCTCTCGTGACCAGCGTCGAGCGCCCTTGCTGCAGGATGTCGATCTGAATGCCGTACCGATGTGGCGAACGCCCTGCTTACCCTGATTAATCTGCTGCGTCTTCATCGGAATAACCTTGTTTCTGGAAACGCTATGAACACCTCGCCAGCCAACCCGGATAGCGCATCTGACGCTGCCGCTCACTATCAGGCCGCTCTGTGCGCTTATACCGAAGGACGGTATGCGCAAGCCGTGGAGATCCTCGAACCGCGGCTCCAGTCGCAACCGTTCGACGCGAATATCCAGCACCTGCGAGGGCTCGTTGCGTTTGCCCTGCAGCAGTATGAGGAAGCGTTGCACTGGATTCATCGCGCAGCAGCCATTCAACCCAGCGCAACAACGTTCAACAGCCTTGGCGCGGTGTACACCGCATGCCGTGATTACGAAAACGCGATAGATAGCATCCAGCAAGGCCTCGCACTGCAACCTGATTGTGCAATCCTGCACTTCAATGCGGGCCTGGCGAAGCACATGCTGGGGCGTTTCGAAGAAGCCGCCGCGTGCTATCGCACAGCAATCAGCTTTGAACCTGAGCATTCCGCCGCGCATAACAATCTCGGCCTCGTTCTAACAAAGATGGTTCAACCGGCCAAGGCCGAACCTCACTTTCGTTGCGCCATTACGCTAGATCCCAGCAATAGTGAAGCGCGCAGCAACCTGGGCCATGTCCTGTTAAAACTCGGGCGCTTCGCTGAAGCATGGCCCTACTTCGAAGACCGCTGGGTGTGCAATAACGGCGCGGACGGTTCTCCACCGGTGCCGCGCCCCGATATTCCACTCCCGCAATGGAGCAGCGCAACCGACGACCCGCTGGCACCGCGGCGGCATTTACTCGTGTTTCATGAGCAAGGCCTGGGCGACGCGCTTCAGTTCGCGCGTTATCTGCCACTGGTGCATGAACGATTTCAGAAAGTCGGCTATGTCTGCCCCGCTCCGCTTTGGCGTCTCTTCGAAGACTCCTTCTGCTCTCGTTACGCCAATCTCGTGCTGCTCGAATCATTGCCAGACGTGCTCACTGACTGGGACTGGCAATGCCCGCTGATGTCTCTGCCGATGGCCTTCGACACACGTCTCGAGACCATTCCGGCCACCATCCCCTATCTCCACGCAGACCGTGAGCGCATACAGCATTGGCACGACCGGCTAAACCTGTCCGGCGAATCCTCCCGCTTGCCTCGCGTCGGCCTGGTCTGGGCAGGCAACCCGCGTCTGGATCGACCTGGTGCGAATGCCGTTGATGCCCGCCGCTCACTTAAGGCTTCTGCCTATCTGCCGCTGCTGCGCGTGCCGGGTATCGTCTTTGTGAGCTTGCAGGTGGGTGCGACCACACGCGTGCAGCTCACCGAGCTGCCCCAGGAATTGCAGCCACTTGACTTGATGGGCGAGGTGCAAGACTTCGCCGACACCGCCGCGATCATCGAGCATCTGGACCTTGTCATCACCGTGGATACGTCCGTAGCGCATATGGCCGGGGCGCTCGGCAAACCGGTGTGGATACTGTCGAGATTCGACGGCTGCTGGCGCTGGCTGACCGAGCGGGATGATTCGCCGTGGTATCCGAGCGCTCGCCTCTTCAGGCAAACGCAAGCGGGCGACTGGGATGGGGTCATTGAGCGCGTCACGCGCGCGTTGCAGTTGCCGGATGGGACATGGGCACCGCAGCGCGCCTGACTGGAGAATTCAGCGCGGCGTGACGGCCTCGTCGCGCCGCGATTAGATCGCTGGCCGGGCTTTACGCTCTGGAATCTGCTAGTTGCGGTGGACACCTGAATACCTGAAGAAAGCGCCAGATGAACTGGTTTATTCCGCTAATAAGCAGTACAACCGGCGGCCAAACCCGCTTCAAAGCAGAAAGCCAGCACCGGGTGTGCCGTGATGCTGGAGGGGTTGGAAGCCGCTGGAGGCACTGAAAGTGCCGGAGGGGTTGGAAGTACTGAAGATGCCAAGCATGCCAGCCGCACTGACACCCGAGCACCCCGCCACCAAAACACTGCGCCCCCCGGCACCAAGCCGCAGCCAAGAACAATCACCCTCCTCGCCATTACGTTTTCCTTACCCCTCCCAGCCTGACGGCTCAGGCTAAACTTCAGCCTTCGCGCAAGCGCAGCGGCCCAGCCGTCACCGGCCACAACAAGCCACAACCGGCTCGCATAACCAGCCAGCCAGGCCCGACGCCCAGCCACACCTCACCGCCTCCCCACACCGACACACCACCACACCCATCCAGCCAATGGAAATCGTCTTTACCGTTCTGATCTTGCTGCTGGCCGTGTCACTCTCCGGTGTCGGCGTGCGGCTTCTGCCATTCAAGGTGCCGCTGCCGCTCGTGCAAATCGCGCTCGGTGCGTTACTCGCCTGGCCTGCGCTTGGCTTGCACGTCACGTTCGATCCAGAACTCTTCATGTTGCTGTTCATTCCGCCGCTGCTATTCGCCGATGGCTGGCGCATCCCCAAGCGCGAATTTTTCATGCAGCGTCGCGCCATCCTGATGCTCGCGCTCGGCCTGGTATTCATGACCGTGCTGGCCGTGGGCTACTTCATTCATGCGCTAGTGCCGGTGATCTCCCTGCCGATTGCATTCGCGCTGGCTGCCGTGCTCTCGCCAACCGATGCCGTCGCGCTCTCCGGCATCGCGGGCAAAGACCGTATTCCCGCACAGCTGATGCACATCCTCGAAGGCGAGGCGCTGATGAACGACGCGTCCGGCCTCGTCGCACTGAAGTTCGCCATCGCAGCCGCGCTGACCGGCGTGTTTTCGCTGCGCGATGCGTCGCTCAGCTTCGTCATCATCGCGCTGGGCGGGCTGGCAACTGGTGCAGCCGTCAGCTGGATTTTCAGCGTGATCTCGGTGCGGGTGAGCGCCTTCAGCGGAGAAGGGGACCCCGCCCCGGGCGTCATCATGACTTTGCTGATTCCGTTCGCCTCGTATCTCTTCGCGGAACACGCAGGCTGGTCCGGCATTCTGGCGGCCGTCGCGGCCGGGATGATGATGAACCACACCAGCGTCTCGCATGCCGGGCCAGTGGCCGCGCGGATGCGCGCCAACAGCACGTGGGCCATGATCGAATTCATCTTCAACGGCATGGTGTTTATTTTGCTGGGACTGCAGTTCCCGCATATCCTCGGCAGCGCGCTGCTGGAAGCGCACGAAACCAGCAATGCGCTAGTCGGTGTGCTGCTGGGCTATGTCGCCGCAGTCACGCTCGCGCTGTATGCGCTGCGCTTTGTCTGGGTCTGGCTGCTGCGCTGGTTTGCCAGCCGCAACGCGGTCAAGCATGGCGTCAGCAACGCGGTGCCTGGCCTGCGTACCGTCGCCGTCACCACCGTGGCAGGTGTGCGCGGAGCAATCACGCTTGCAGGCGTGCTATCGCTGCCCGTGGTGCTCTCCAACGGCACGGCACTGCCAGGGCGGAACGTGGCAATTTTTATTGCGTCGGGGGTAATTCTGGTGTCGTTGCTGATAGCGGTAGTGGCCTTGCCGCTGCTGCTGCGCGGCTGGCGTCACAGTGGCCAGGACCCGCATGCCGCCGAAGAGCGGCTGGCGCGCACCCAGTCGGCGCAAGCTGCGATCCGCGCGATCGAAGACGTGCATGACACCGTGGCGGCCGAACTAGACGAAGCCGCTTCAGCGTATGCCACTGAAGTGACCGCACGGGTAATGGATTTGTACCGGCGCAGGCTGGCGACGCTGACCGACGAGAAAGAGCCCGCCGAAGTCGCCCGCCGTGCCGAAGCGCTAGAGCGCCAGATGAAACTGGCGGCCATTCGCGCAGAGCGGGCGACGTTGCTCTCGCTACGCAGCACACAGCAGATCAACGATGAAACCCTCAACAAACTGATGCGCGAGACTGATCTGGCCGAAACCGCGCTGACCAGCCGTGGCCGCTTCAAGGCCTGAAACGCTGGCATCACGCTGGCCGCAAGCTGCTAACCACTAACCGCTACGCTGAAAACCATCTGCCAGCGCAACGGCTACCGCTCAAACCACGGTCGTGCGGGCGGGCTGCCGCCGCAGCAACGCATACAAAATAATCGCGCCGAAAGTTGCCGTCCCGATTCCACCCAGCGCCAGGCCGCCGATCTTCAGCGAAAAATCACCCGCGCCAAGCACCAGCGTCACCGCCGCCACGATCAGGTTCCGGTTGTCAGAAAAGTCCACTTTGTTGACCACCCAGATGCGCGCGCCGGTCACGGCAATCAGGCCAAACACCACGATCGACACGCCACCCAGCACCGGCGACGGAATGGTCTGGATCACCGCGCCAAATTTGGGTGAAAACCCCAGCACCAACGCGATCAAAGCGGCAAAGACAAACACCAGCGTCGAATAAATCCGGGTCACGGCCATCACGCCGATGTTTTCCGCGTAGGTCGTCACCCCCGTGCCGCCCGCGAAGCCTGACACCACCGTGGCCAGCCCATCGCCAATAAACGCACGGCCGACATAGCCATCGAGGTTGCGCCCCGTCATCGCGCTCACCGCCTTGATATGGCCAAGGTTTTCCGCCACCAGAATGATTGCCACGGGCACCAGCAAAGTCATCGCGTGCAGTTCGAATACCGGTGCGGTAAAACGCGGCATGCCAAGCCACGCGGCCTGGCTGACAGCGGAAAAATCAATCGGGCGGCCTAGCCCCATGCCGTTCGTCACGATGGCATAAAGCGCATACGCGGCCAGCAAGCCCAGCAAGATCAGCAACCGCTGCCACATACCCCGCGCGAATACCGCCACGGCACTCACGCACAGCACCGTCACCAGCGCCATCCACGAATCAAAGGCACTCGCGCTCACGCCTTTCACCGCCATCGGCGCGAGATTCAGCCCGATTACCGCGACGATCGAGCCAGTCACCACGGGTGGCATCAGCGTTTCGATCCAGCGCGTGCCGAGCGCCGACACCACCAGGCCGATCAGCGCATACACCACGCCGCACGCAATGATTCCGCCTAACGCCACCGCGAGATTTGGGTTCGGTCCATGGCCGCTGTAGCCCGTAACCGCAATCACGAGGCCGATAAACGCAAAGCTGGAGCCCAGGTAACTAGGCACACGCCCACCCACCAGCACGAAGAACAACAACGTGCCAATGCCGGACATAAAGATGCAGAGGTTGGGATCAAAGCCCATTAGCAACGGTGCCAGCACGGTTGAGCCAAACATCGCCACGACGTGCTGGACCCCCATCGCCACCATCTGAGGCCACGGCAGCCGTTCGTCTGGACCGATGACACGACCCTGGGTGGCATGAGGCGGCACACGCCAGCGAGGAAAGAAAGATTGAGCCATGGCGCAGGAAGTCCTCGGTGCAGGTAAATGAGCCTGGATAAAAGAAGAAAAGAAGCGGCAGCGCGCCGCCTTTCCGTGTGGCCTCGGAGAGGGTGAGCGAGGCACGCGCGAGTGTACGGAAGAGCTCCCTATGCTGACAAGCGTGTGGGGGCAGCTTGGCTTGTGTGGGGACTGGGGCGAGCAGAAGAGCCTGCACCCCGTAATGATTCACCGCGCGGTGCGAGCCAGGCACCTTGGCCTAGTTCATTGCCCCGGTTCCTTGCCCTTGGTTCCTTGTCCTTGGTTACTTGCCCTGGTTTTATGAGAAAGCCTCAGACCGATAAGCCCAATCCGACGATGCTGGCAACGCCATCCGATGCGCCACCCCGTGCCCTCCTGCATCAGCAAAAACACCGCAAAAGCCGATGACCGGGCACACCGATGGGGTCTGTCAGAAATTCGACACCGGCCCCACCTTTGGGAGTTGTCTGATGTAACGAATTAGTGCGATTTCCTACACTACGCAAGTCATGTGCCCCTGCCTCCCCCCCTGCAGGGCGCCGACAAGTTGGTTCCCCTCCAACTTGCCGCTCATACTCCCCGGTATGAGCGGCGTTTTTTTTGCTTCTACTTTTGTTGCCAGGCTACCCACGCCACCCCGCCGCACCACCGTCCACAGACCCCATTCATCACAGCTTTCAGCCAATTTCAGCAAGCGTCGCGGCAGTTAATTTCCGTGCGTGCTCGCGCACATCGGCTGGCCACGCAACGCTGGCCGCTTCAAAACCCGCCCGGTCCTGCGCAAACAGCATACGAACCGCTTCCTCATAACCGGGCAAATCGCCCGCCATGGCGGTCATGAAGCGATACGCCGATTCCTGCGCCAGGCGTTGCCCGTCAGCCGCCTGGTTCGCCCGCCGGGCATTCTCCACCAGCCGCCGCAATGCCACTGAAGCCCCGCCCGGCTGGCTGCCCAGCCAGCTCCAATGGCGCGGCAGCAGCGTCACCTCCCGCGCCACCACGCCAAGCTTCGGCCGCCCACGGCTACGGGGCAGGCTGTCATCGGCGAGGTCGTCAGCCGCCGGTTGCGGCTCCGCCCACTCATGCCCATGCCCGTCGGGTGCAGCAGAAAACCGCGCCCGCACCTCGTCAAGCGTGCCGCGCAAATCCAGTTCAAGCGGCTGGCTAGTCACGGCGTTAAATATCAGCGCGTTCGGCAACACGCCTGAAGTACGCTGGGCAGCGGCTTTCAGCGCCAGTGCCACCTCCTGCACGGTGCCGGAGGCAATGCAACGTCCGTCGGAAAATGCGAGGCAAGAGATCAAGGAATCAGACATAGCAAAAAGTTCGATGTAAGAATAAAGCCGTATTTTACCCGGGTAAAAATAAACGGGCAATATTACGCCCGGATATAATTCACGGCTTTGCACGGTCGTCCTACTCTCTTGCTGCACTCGCAAGCATGATTTCGCGCACAGGAGAACGCCGGTTTTGTCACCTTCGCCTATCGACTTGAGCACTATCTATGTCAGTTAAATCTGTTTGGGCACGCCTGCACCCGTGCAGATCGCTCGTGGGACTGCTCTGGCTCTTCGTTGCCGTGCCTGCCCTCGCGGCGCATGAAGCGGCCAAGGCCGCGCCTGCACTCGACTGGTTCAGCGAGCATGCGGAACTGGTCATCGGCACAAGCACCCAAGGCCGCGCACCGCTCGAAACCTTAAGCAAAAAAGGCACGCTGGAAGGGCTCAGCCCCGATTTGCTGCGCGCGCTGCTCAAGCATGACGAAGTGCATATCCGCGTGAAGCAGTACGACAGTCTGACGGCGCTGGTGCAAGCCGCCTGCAGTGGCGAGGTTGATCTGATCACCACCGTCGCGCGCACCGATGCGCGCGCGCGCTGCCTCGATTTTTCAGTGCCTTATCTGAAAGATCAGGCGGTTCTGGTCGGCAAAATTTCAAACGAAAAATTCAAGAACGCGAGCAATCTGGATAACGCGCGGATCGGGATTTACGAAGGTTCGAATTACGAAAAAATTTTCGAGCAACGCTACCCCCACGCCAAGATCATCAAGCTGCGCTTTGGCGAGGCGGTCGACTTTCTTCAGTCCGGCAAGATTGATGTGTATCTGGGCACGGGCAGCGTCATCGATTACCAGCTAGCGCGGGCGCAAACGCCTGACATTACGGTTCTACGAGATTTGCCCGGCAGCGGTGTCGAACTGCATTTCGCTGCCCCCAAAAAAAATGCGGAGCTGATCCGCGCGCTAGACCAGCGGCTCAGCCACCTTTCGCCTGATGAACAGCGCTCCATCAATGCTCGCTGGCTCAATAACTATTACCGGCGCAGCAGCATTCCTCTGCCCGACACCCTTCTCGATCTAAGCCCCAAGGAGCAGGAATACCTGTATTCGCTGCCGGTGCTGCGGCTGGGCTTTTCCGCTGACTGGGTGCCGTTGTCCTATCTGGACAGCAACGGCCGCATGAGCGGCGTGTTGAGCGATTACGTCGATTACCTCTCGCGCACGCTAGGGCTGAAATTCGAGCGCGAACCCATTAACGACTGGCGCAACATCGGCATTGCCGTGGCGCAAGGCTCCATAGATATCGTCGCGGGCGTGACGCCGGGCGATGACCGCTACGGCCCAATGCTGCTGTCACGGCCGCTCGATGCTTATCCACTTGCCATCGTGCAGCGCCAGTCCGAACCCACGCATGCTTCGCTAGCCGATCTCCAGCACCGCCGCCTGGCCGTCAAAGATGGCCGGATTGGCGACATGCCCGCCGAGATCGTGTTGCCCCGAGCCCATATCGTTACGGTCAACAGCGAAGAAGAAGGCCTGAAAATGGTCGCCGACGGCAAGGCTGATGCCTTTGCTGGCAACCTGGTGGTACTCGATTCGCTGATCCAGCAACGCTATATCGGCAAGCTCAAAATCGGCACACCGTTAAATCGGGTGCAGCCACTCACGTTTGGTGTCGCGCCCCGTTTCGAAGAACTAGTCCCCCTGATTAACCGCGCCCTACGCGCGATGCCTGAAACCGAGGTGCGCCGTATCCGCAACAAGTGGCTGGATACGCGCTTTGATTTTGGTGTGGCGTGGTCGGATATTTTTATCCGCCTGGGGCCGCTGGCGCTGGCCATCCTGATTGTGATCGCGGTGCTGCTGCGGGCGCACTTCATTAACCGGCGCGAAATCGCAGCCCGCATACGCGCCGAGAAAGAATCCAGCAAACAACTGAAGGTGCTGGAAACCTTGATGGATGCCGTGCCTTATCCAGTGATTTACAAAGACGCGGATGCACGCTTTCTTGAGGTCAACCGCTCTTACGAGCGCACCTTCAATGTGACGCGCGCCGATGTGCTGGGCAAAACCACACCTGAGCTGAACATTCTTGATGTTCCGTATCGCAAAGCGATTCATGAACATGGCCTGCGCGCGCTGATTACCGGTTTGCGGCACGAAGCTGAACTCGAATATTTCGATGGCGACAAAAAACGCGTTGGCCGCTACTGGTTCGTCCCGGTCCGGGGCGCGCCCGGTGGCCCGGCAATTGGCGTCGTTGGCACGCATGTCGATGTCACCGAGATCCGTGAATCGCAAGAAAAAGTCATCCTGTCCGAGCGGCGTTTGCGCGAGATCACCGCGCGCCTGCCCGCCATCGTGTTCCAGGCTTGCCGGGCAGCGGACGGCACGCTGTCGTTTCCGTTTGTCAGCCTGAACGTGATCGAGTTGTTCGGTGTTTCGGCCGAAGACATCATGGCCGATGCCGATGCCGCCATCAGCGTGGTCGATGTCAATGACCAGGCTGCGCTGCTGCAGGAAGTAGAGCGTTCAGCGCTGGCGCTCGATCGCGCCGATGTGGCGTTCCGCGTGAATAACGGCACGCGCTCGCTATGGATTCAAGGCAGTGCGATGCCGCGCCGTGAGCCCGATGGCAGCGTGCTCTGGAACGGCTACTGGATCGACACCACGCGCGACCGGGAACGCGAGGAAGCGCTGATGCAAGCGCGTGACACCGCGCATAACGCATCGCTCGCCAAGGACAAATTCATGGCGACGATGAGCCATGAAATTCGCACGCCCATGAGCGGGGTGCTCGGCTTGATCGAAGTCTTGCGGCCAACGCTGGAAGATAAAAAGCAGATCGCGCTGGCAGACATGATGCAAGACTCCGCCAGCACCTTGCTGGCGATTCTCGATGACATCCTCGATTACTCGAAGATCGAAGCCGGAAAAATGACCATCAACCCCACCGCGATTGACTTGCGCCAGGTGGTCGATCAAGCGGTCGGGCTGTTGTCCGTCAAGGCGTATGCGAAATCGCTCGCGCTCAACGTGTCGATTGATGCGAAGGTGGCGGCCACCTGCATCGGTGACGGGGTGCGACTGCGCCAGATCATCTTCAACCTGGTGGGCAACGCCATCAAATTCACGAATCGGGGCTCCGTCAACCTGCGCCTGCTCACGGCCGATGACCAGGTAAATAGCCCGCATATCGTGTTGCGCATCGAAGATACCGGCATCGGCATGACGGCCAGTGACCTCGAACATATCTTTGATCCGTTCGTGCAGGCCGACAGCGCCACCAACCGCAAATACGACGGCACCGGGCTGGGCCTGACCATCTGCAAGCAGCTCACACGCCTGATGGACGGCACCATCTCGATTCATAGCGAAGTCGGCTTCGGCACCCGGGTGAATATTTTGCTGACCTTGCCGGTGATCGCAGGAAAGTACGACATTCCATTACTGAACGAGCGGCGCGTGCATATCCAGATCGCAGACCAGGCCCTGTCGAGCATCGTGCATGACTACGTGCAGGCGCTGAACATGACGACCGATCAGTCCGACCAGGCCGAACTCATCATCACCGATAGCGACCTGGTCTCCAGCACCACCCCCACGATCTATCTGGAACGCTCGGTTGAAACCGTGATCTTTGGTTTCGACGAAACCCAGCCACGCGTGACCATCAGTGCGAACCCGCTGTCATGGCAAGCGCTGAAAACAGCCTGCCTGCATGTGTTCCAGGGCGACCGTACGAGGCATTCCAGCGCGACCTCCGTGCTGAACTTCGTAGCAGACCCCGCGCTGGCAAAACGCGCCGGACGCATTTTGATTGCCGAAGATCATCCGATTAACCGTGCGCTGATCGGCCATCAGATGGAGAACCTCGGCTACGACTTTGACGTTGCGGAAGATGGCATCGAAGCCCTGGCGCTGCTGGAGCGCACCCACTATGCGATGTTGCTGACCGACTGCCATATGCCACGGATGGATGGCTATGAGCTGGTGGCCGAAATTCGCCGCCGGGAGAAAGTGCGGGGCGGGCGCTTGATTACGGTCGGGATCACCGCCAGCACCGGTGCCGACGATATTCAACTCGCGTTGCGGGCGGGAATGGATGAATGCCTGATTAAACCTGTCAGCATCTCTTCGCTGGAGGCGTGTCTGACACGCTTTCTGACGCCAGTCGTGCAGGCCCAGACAGAAGCAACGGAAAGTGTTGCCGCAACCAGTGCAACAACCATCAACGCCGCGCCGGACACCTCTGGCACGTCTAGTGAGAGCACTGCTACGCCACAGGTCCAGCCCCATCTGGAGCGGATCTACGAGATGTTCGGTGGAGAAAAGGCCAGCGCCATGCCGATGCTGAAACTGCTGCGCGACACGCTACGGGACGATTACGCCGCGCTGCGCGAGATTCTGGCGAACTGCACTGAGCCTGATCCCACCGAGCTGCGCGAATGGCTGCACCGCAATGAAGGGGCGGCCGCATCTATGCAGCTGGATATCCTGGTGGACGCTATTACTGCGTCGCGCACCGCGTTGCAGTCGGGTGATGCAACGGCGCAGAAACGGGCGAATCACGCACTCTGCGAACTGTGCGTCGCGCTGCTCGCGCAACTGGATCAGGAACTGGCCGGGTGATGCGGTGCTAGCGATGCTTTGCGTGGGCGGGCGATGTGCCCGCTATGCGCGGGGGGCTGCTGCTGGGAGAGGCTGCCGAGAGTGCGGCTAGAGGAGGTGCCGCCAGGAATGCCGCCAACGGTGCGGCTAGAGGTACCGCTAGAAATACCGCCAAGGGTGCTGCTAAAGGAGGCACCGCCAGGAATGCCGCCAACGGTGCAGCTAGAGGTACCGCTAGAAATACCGCCAAGGGTGCTGCTAAAGGAGGCACCGCCAGGAATGCCGCCAACGGTGCAGCTAGAGGTACCGCTAGAAATACCGCCAAGGGTGCTGCTAAAGGCACCGCCAGAAATACCGCCAAGGGTGCTGCCAGGAATACCGCCATTCTCATCAGGCATCCCCATTACAAAGCCGCCTGAATCCCCCCTCACGCCTGAAGCACTCAGGCAAGCTCGCGCAACGCGACATCACTAGCAGCCGCGCCGGTCAGCATCAGCAGCTCGTCCGGCGACAGGTTGAACACCGCATGCGGATGACCCGCCGCCGCCCACAAGCTGTCGAGCGCCAGCAGGTCTGCATCAATCAGCGTCAGTGGTTCAACCGCGTGCCCAATCGGGCAGACGCCGCCAATCGCATACCCGGTTTTTTCGCGGACAAACTTCGCATCGGCCCGTCCAATCGCGCCCACTTGCGCAGCCACCTTGCGCTCATCCACGCGGTTCGCACCGCTTGCCACCACCAGCACCGGTGCATCGTCGTCCAGCCGGCGAAACAGAATCGACTTGGCAATCTGCGCGACTTCACAACCCAGACCAGCAGCGGCTTCGGCGGAAGTTTTGCCGGTTTCGGCCAGCATCACGACATGACCGCTATGGCCACGTTCACGCAGCAGCCGCACGACTCGCTGTGCGGCGTCGGGCAACGCGCTGGAAAGCTCGGGAAGGCCAACGGGAGCCGAGAAGGATGAGTTCATGGTGTAAAGAATTCCGCTTGAAGAGAAGGGGCCGCGTTCGGCACGGCCAAAACCGGGCAACCGCCGGACAGACGGTTTAAGCGCACGACGCCGCAGCGCTCTGCGTCCGGGCTAGCAACGCCTTGCCCGCGCGTGACGCATTGGGCCGGCCAATAGCCGACGAAATAAACTCGCCCGCCGCCACGACCTGAGAAAGATCCACACCGGTCCTGATGCCAAGCCCATGCATCAGGTACAGCACGTCTTCGGTAGCGACGTTGCCGGTTGCACCCTTGGCATAGGGGCAGCCGCCAAGCCCCGCCACCGACGCATGAAAAATTTCGATGCCTTCCAGCAAAGCCGCGTAGATATTCGCCAGCGCCTGGCCATAGGTATCGTGAAAGTGGCCTGACAGACGCTCACGCGGAAAAACTTGTGTGACCGCGCGAAACAGCGCCCGGGTCTGTTCCGCCGTGGCCACGCCGATGGTGTCGGCAATGTCGATCTCATCGCAACCGAGCGCGGCAAACCGCTCCACTACGCCGACCACCGATGCAACCGGCACGTCTCCCTGATACGGGCACCCCAATGCACACGACACGCTGCCGCGCACGCGCAAGCCGCGCGCCTGCGCCGCCTGGGCCACAGGCACAAAACGCTCAATGCTTTCGGCGATGCTGCAATTAATGTTCTTCTGCGAAAACGCTTCACTGGCAGAACCAAAAATCACGATCTCATCCGCGCTTGCTGCCTGTGCGCCTTCAAAGCCACGCAAATTGGGCGTCAACACCGAATACAGCGTGCCTGCCACGCGCTCGATCCCGGCCATCACCTCCGCCCCATCCGCCATCTGCGGCACCCATTTCGGCGACACGAACGAAGCCGCTTCGATATTGCGCAACCCGGCCGCGCCAAGGCGGTTAATCAACTCGATCTTGATCGCGGTGGGTACAAATTCCTTTTCATTCTGCAACCCATCGCGCGGGCCAACTTCAACGATCTTGACTGCTTCAGGCAACGTCATGCTGTGAACTCCTGCCGCATCCGGGCGGCCTGTAAAGGTGGTCTGACTCGGTTTGCGCTTTGCGCTTTGCGCTTTGCGCTTTGCGGTTTGCGCTCGTCAATAACCCGACGCAGGATCAACCACGCCGCTAATCGCCTCGCCCCGCATCAGCGCGTTGATCTTCTGCGTGATCTGTTCGATCGCTTCGCTCCGCAAGGTTTGCGCCGAGCAATGCGGGGTGAGCGTGATGCGCGAGTTGCGCCAGAACGGATGATCGTCGGCCAAAGGCTCCTGATTGAACACATCAAGCGTCGCCGCTGACAACTGGCCGGTTTCGAGTGCCGCGAGCAAATCGGCATCAACCAGATGTGCGCCACGCGCGACGTTCACCAGGCGTGCGCCGGGGGCGAGCTGCGCAAACGTGTGTGCATTGAGTACGCCACGGGTCGCGGGTGTATGCGGCAGGAGATTCACCAGCACCTGGAGATCCTGCAAAAACGCGTCGAACTGCTCCGCGCCCGCATACGTGGTCACGCCCTCAAGCGGCCGTGCGTGACGGCTGAAGCCGCGCACCGGCAGCCCAAGTGCCGCGAGCGCCTGAGCCACCTGAGCACCCAGCACACCCAGCCCTAGCACGCCAACCGTGAAGTGCTCGCGGGGATACGGCGGCAGTTCCTGCCAGCGGCACTGGGCCTGTAGTTGCGCGTAATCATCGAAGCGCCGCAAATAGCGCAGCACCGCATACGTCACGTATTCGATCATCTGCTGCGCCATGCCGCTGTCTTCCAGACGAACCAGCGGCACGTCTGGCGGCAGCGTGCCGGGGTGAGCGTATTCCAGCGCGAGAATCGCATCGACCCCCGCGCCCAGGTTAAACACCGCACGCAGGCCGTCACGTGGCGCAAACAGTTCGCGCGGCGGCCGCCAGACCAAGACGAAATCAGCCGGGGCGTCATCACCGGGCTGCCATTCACGCAGGCTGGCTTGCGGCAGCGCGCGCGCCAGATCGTGCAGCCATTCAGCGGCGCTGGCGTCGCGCATATAGAAGAGGAGGTTCATGCGCCCTCCGCCGAAAAAGCCTGCGCTCTGGCATTCACTAAGTGGCGCAGCGTCAGGCCATCCGACGCAGAGGCAGAGGCATAGACACAGGCGGACACCGCGCATAACGCCACCTGGGCAGGAAGCAACGGGGCAAACCGGGCAGACAGAACAGAAGGCAACGCGGCACGTGCAGAGGGTGCAGCAGCGGACAAGAAAGCCATGGCGTCTCCGGCATTCATGGGTGGCGCTCATTCTACGTTTTCGCGGGATCAGATGCGCACCCCCTGGCCCCGGGATAAGCAAAGCAGAAAAAGTTTGTTTTGCTCGCTGGCCGCGCAAGCCACAATGCGGCTCCAGATTGCGGCAGCAAGGAGGACCCATGGTTTCATGCAGCCAACCGAACTGGCCGCCACGGCTCGTCACCATGGCTGGCCTTTACGGCAGCGAAGAGGCGCACTGGCAATCGTGGCTGGAGCGGCAGTTCGCCCGCTCGCTGCGAGTCGAGCAGGACGACTGGCATGCGCCTGATCTCGCCCGCTGGTCGCTCGCGCTGCACCAGCGCCTGAGCCGTGAGCGCGGGCCCTTTGTGCTGGCGGCACACAGTTTTGGCTGCCTCGCCAGCGCGCATGCGCTACTGCATCTGCCCGTAGCCACCAGCATCATCGGCGTGCTGCTGGTGGCCCCGGCCAGCCCGAAAAAATTCGCTTCTGCTGCGGCGTTTGAGCCGCGTCGTCTGGGCGTGCCGTCGATCCTGATCGGCAGCGAAACCGATCCGTGGATGCCGCTCGAAGGTTCGCGCGAGCTGGCGCAGCATCTTGGCAGCACGTTCATCAATCTCGGAGACGCGGGGCATATCAATACCGCAGCAGGTTTCGGGCCCTGGCCTCGGGCCCGGCACTACATCGACACACTGGTGCATTGCGCCGCGCAACAACGCTTCCGCCCGCCGCCCAGCACACCGGAGCATCTGAGCCACCCGGCCGCTGAACTGAACCTGAAGGCCAGCGGCTAGTTCGCTAGAATCCCCTGCGCCCGGCTTTGGCATTGCCAGCGTTAGAAACCAGCCCCTTTCAAGCCAGCTCCCTATTTCAATCAGAACCATCAAAACCACACGGACGACACCATGACACGCAACTCACGCTGGCTGGCCGCAGGCCTTGCCGCACTCACGCTTGCCACGAGCCTTCCCGCTGCCGCCGCTGAAACCTCGCTGCTAAACGTGTCGTATGACGTGACGCGCGAACTCTATAAAGACATCAACGCCAGCTTCATCGCGGCGTACCAGCAAAAAACCGGTGAGCGGATCACGCTGCGTCAGTCGCATGGCGCGTCCAGCGCCCAGGCGCTCTCGGTGCTGCAAGGCCTGCAAGCCGATGTGGTGACGATGAACCAGCCCAACGATATCGACCTGCTAGCCGAACGCGGTCATCTGCTTCCCGCCAACTGGCGCACACGCTTGCCAAACAACAGCGCGCCTTACACCACGACGATGGTGTTCCTCGTCCGTGCGGGCAATCCAAAGCACATCACCGACTGGAACGATCTGGCCAAGCCGGGTGTGCAAGTCGTGATCGCCAATCCAAAAACATCCGGCAATGGCCGTTATGCGTATCTGGCCGCCTGGGGCTATCGCAAACAGCAAGGCGGCAGCGACGCCCAGGCGCTCGATTTCGTGAAGTCGATCCTGCGTAACGTGCCAGTGCTGGATACCGGTGGCCGAGCCGCGACCACCACGTTCACGCAACGTGAGATTGGCGATGTGCTGGTGACGTTCGAAAACGAAGTCGCGTTAATTGATAACGGCGCAGCGGCCAAGGGCTTTGATGCGGTGTATCCATCCATCAGCCTGCTCGCTGAGCCGCCCGTGGCCATCGTCGACAAGGTGGCCGACAAGCGTGGCACGCGCAAGGCCGCTCAGGCTTATCTCGACTATCTGTACAGCGCCCCAGCCCAGGAAATCATCGCGCGCCATCATTTGCGGCCGCGCGATGCCACGGTGCTGGCCCGGCACGCCAGCGAATTCAAGCCACTGAAAACCTTCACCGTCGAACAAATGTTCGGCAGCTGGCAAAAAGCGCAGCAAACCCATTTCTCTGATGGCGGCACCTTCGACCAGATCGTGGTCGACCGTAAGTAAAACGACGTGAGCTACGCGGCAGGCCTCGCCTGCACGTGCTCAGCCGTCATCCCCAGCCGCTCCAGCAAGCGGCGATCCGTCACGGCTTGCGGGTTGCTGGTGGTCAGCAACTGGTCACCATAGAAAAACGAATTCGCCCCCGCCAGCAGGCACAGCGCTTGCAACGCTTCATCCATCTGCTCGCGGCCCGCTGACAAACGTACCATCGCGCGCGGCATCGTGATCCGCGCCACCGCGATCGTGCGCACGAATTCGAAGGGATCAAGCGCTTCCGTGCCCGCCAGCGGCGTGCCCTCCACCTGCACCAGGTTATTGATCGGCACGGATTCTGGATAAGGCTCCATGTTCGCCAGTTGAGCGATCAAGCCCGCCCGTTCCCGGCGCGATTCTCCCAACCCGACGATGCCGCCACAGCACACGTTGATGCCGGCATCGCGCACGCGCTCCAGCGTATCTAGCCGGTCCTGGTAGGTGCGGGTAGTGATGATCTGGCCGTAGAACTCGGGCGCGGTGTCGAGATTGTGGTTGTAGTAATCGAGCCCTGCCTCGCGCAAGCCTTCCGCCTGATGGCGCTCCAGCATGCCGAGCGTCACGCAGGTTTCCAGCCCCAGCGCCTTGACGCCACGGATCATTTCCTTGATCGGCTCAAGATGGCGGTCTTTCGGATTGCGCCAGGCCGCGCCCATGCAAAACCGCGTCGCACCCTGCTGTTGCGCGACGCGCGCAGCAGCCAGCACTTCTGCGACGGGCATCAGCTTGTCCGCTTTCAGCCCGGTGTCGTGATGTACCGATTGCGGGCAGTACGAACAATCTTCTTCGCACCCTCCAGTTTTGATCGACAGCAAAGTCGAAAGCTGCACCGTGTTCGCCGCGAAATTGGCGCGATGGACTTGCTGCGCGCGAAACAGTAAATCGTTGAACGGCAGTTCGTAGAGCGCGACAACGTCGGCAACGCGCCAGCGCGCCGGAGCCGTGGCGCTCGCCACATCGGCATGGGTTGCGGCCACCGTGGCCAGCGGAGTAGACGAAGACGAAGGCAAAGACGAAGTCATGATGTCGGGAATCCTTGTAATGAAGGCGTGCGCTACACGCTAGCGGCGCGCAACGTTTGCAGCAGCAGGGAAGCATCGAGATGACGCGCGGCCTGCTCGGGCCGCACGGGTGTCAGATAAGGCACGTCGCCCAGCAAGGGCGCGTGGTAAGCGCGTTCGAACCGGGCGCGGAGCGTGGCCACGTTGTCGGCGGCGCATGGCATCGCCGGGTCGATCCGGTTCGCCACCCAGCCCGCGAGTGTCAACCCGCGCGCGGCAATCGCTTCTGCGCTCAGCAACGCATGGCTGATGCAGCCGAGCCGCACCCCCACCACCAGCACCACCGGCAGGTTCAGCGCGCAGGCCAGATCGGCGGTATCGAGCGTGTCATTCAGCGGCACGCGAAAACCACCAACGCCCTCTACCACCACCACCTCTGCTCGCTGCCGCGCCGCTTCATGGCACGCGAGGATCGGCGCGATTTCGAGCGTGACGCCTTCCTGAGCCGCTGCAAGATGCGGTGCCATTGCCGCTCGCAGCAGGTACGGCGTGCGAATCTCGGGCGGCAGCAACACGCTGGCCGCAGCATCGAGCTGATCGGCATCGTCGTTATGCCAGACGCCATCGCGCTCGAACGCCCCAGCCGCAATCGGTTTCAGCGCTGCGGTGCGCACGCCAAGCGCATTCAGGCCATGCAGCAGCGCCGCGCTAACTAGCGTCTTGCCGATCTCGGTATCGGTGCCCGTGACAAAAACCGAACACGCGTGGCTCATGCCGCACTCCGGTTCGGGTTCAGGCGGCTCACCTGGCTCACCTGGCTCAGCGCGGCTTCAAGCTGATCCAGGTCCTCATGCGAATGCCCCGCTGACAGCGAGATCCGCAGACGCGAAGTGCCCACCGGCACCGTCGGCGGCCGGATTGCGGGCACCCACAGGTCCGCTGCATCGAATGCGGCGGCCACTTCAAGCGTGGCTTCGTTGCTGCCAATGATGAGTGGCTGCACCGCTGTTGCGGAATCAACCGGCTGCCATGGCGTGGTGTGCAGCATCGCGCGGGTGCGGGCGATCAACGTTTGCAGATGGGCGCGGCGTGCGTCACCTTCCGCACTGCCAATCAACTTCAGGCTGGCCGACACGGCATGCGCAGCAGCCGGGACCGAAGCGGTAGTGAAGATGTAGGGGCGAGCGCGTTGCACGAGCCATTCGATCACGGTCTCGTGCGCCGCAACGAACGCGCCTGATACCCCCGCCGCCTTGCCCAGCGTGCCGATCAGCACCAGATGCGGCGAGCGCAGCGCCGCTTGCGCCAGCGCGCCACGCCCTTGCGGCCCAAGCACGCCAAAGCCGTGCGCATCATCCAGCACCAGCCACGCACCATGCTTTTCTGCCAGCGCCAGCAAGGCCGCGAGCGGCGCGATATCACCATCCATGCTGAACACCGTATCCGACACGATCAGCTTGTGAGCCGCTGACGAAGCCTCCAGCAACGCACCCAGCGCCGCCGCATCGGCATGCGGATAAATCTGCACCTCAGCCCGCGACAAACGCGCGCCGTCGATCAATGACGCGTGATTCAGCGCATCGGAAAAGATCGCCGTGCCACGGCCAGCGAGCGTCGTCAGCGTCGCCAGATTGGCCATGTAGCCCGTGCTGAAGTACAGCGCGCGAGGCTTATCGACAAAGCCGCCTGCGAAACTCGCCAGATCCTCTTCGAGCTGGACATGCGCCCGCGAATGGCCGCCCAGCAAATGCGAGCCACCACTCCCCGCGCCATAACGCGCGGCCCCTTCAGCTAGCGCTTGCACCAGCAGCGGATGTGCGGCCAGGCCCAGGTAATCGTTGCTGGCAAAACCTGTCACGCGCCGGCCGTCCACAGTCATCTGCGCAGCGCACGGTGAATCCGCAATCCGGCGACGACGGCGCAAGCCTTGCGCATCAAGTGTTTTCAGGTTGAGTTCAAGCGTATCGAGCAGATGCATCAGCGGAAGTCCTTGAGGGTGGCGTCGAAGCTCTCGCACGTTCGTGCAGCCAGCCAGGTGAGTTCGTCGGGTTCAAGGATGTACGGCGGCATCAGATACACCGTCGTGCCAATCGGGCGCAGCAGTAATTCACGCTCAAGCGCATGAGCGAAAAAACGGCGGGAAAAAGTGCGGGCTTCGGCAGGGTCGTCGCATACCGCGTCGAACGCGAAAATCGTGCCGCACTGGCGCAGGTGACGCACACGCGGATGCTCGGCCAGTGGCGCGAGCGCAGCGCGTAACAGCGTGGATTTTTCCGCGTTGGCGGCCAGCACCTTGCCGCTGTCGAACAAGTCGAGCGTGGCCAGCGCCGCGCGGCACGCCAGCGGATTGCCGGTGTATGAATGCGAGTGCAAGAAGCCACGGGCTGTGTCGTCGTCATAGAACTCAGCAAAAATTTCGTCGCGCGACAACACGATGGATAACGGCAGATAGCCACCGCTAATCCCCTTCGACAGACACAGAAAATCCGGCCAGATCCCCGCTTGCTCGCAAGCGAAGAAAGTGCCGGTACGGCCACAACCCACCGCGATTTCATCGGCAATCAGATGCACCGCATAGCGCTCGCAAAGCGCGCGCAAACCGGCGAGATACGACGGCTCATGCATCACCATGCCTGCCGCGCACTGCACCAGCGGCTCGACGATCAATGCGGCGATGTGGTTGCTGCGCGCTTCCAGCAGGGCGCGCACGCTATCGAGCGCCCGTGCCGTGAGCGCAGCGGCGTCTTCGCCTGGCTGTGCCAGACGCACATCGGGCGAGGCCACCACATGCGCATGGCGGATCAACGGATCATAAGCATCCTTGAATAACGCCACATCGGTCACACCGAGCGCGCCGATGGTCTCACCGTGATAGCTCCCTGCCACACAGATGAACTCGCGTTTGTCGGCATAGCCACGATTGCGCCAGGTGTGGAAGCTCATCTTCAACGCGATCTCAACCGCCGAAGCGCCATCCGACGCGAAGAACGCATGGCCTAGCGTGTGCTGTGTGAGTGCCGCGAGGCGCTCGGCCAGCTCAATCGCGGGCTGATGCGTACAACCTGCGAGCATCACGTGTTCGAGCGTATCGAGCTGCGTTTTCAGCGCGGCATTGATCTGTGGGTTGGCATGGCCGAACAGATTGACCCACCACGAACTAATCGCATCCAGATAGCGCTGGCCCGCCGGATCGTAAAGCCAGGGCCCCGCACCACGCGCCACCGGAATCAGCGGCACGCGTTCGTGATGTTTCATTTGTGTGCACGGATGCCAGACGGCTTGCAGGCTACGGGCGACCCAGTCGTCCGGAGCCAGGGGAGTGCGGTTCAAAGTCATATGGAGATCCAGAGTTCGAATGAGTGCCGCGCAAGGCAGGCATGCCAGCGCAAGCGTCCCGGCGAAGTAGCGATGGAACCAGTGGCCGTGTTTTGCGCTCCTGCTTTGCGCTTTCGTTTTGCCTTCTTCCAACGCGGCACGAAACGCTATGCATATCGTCCGGGTTCAGGCGGCAGCGGCTCGCAGATTAGCGCTTTAGCGGCCCCGATGCACTATCGCAAAAATAGCGTCAAAGCAAGACGGGGCGGGCCTTAGCGGCTGTTCGACACAGCACGGAACGGTTCACACCAGAAGACTGGAAAAGCCTGTTGATAGCGACGGCAAAGTCAGGTGTCGCCTGTGAAAAAAATCTGCGCCTCAGGAGTAATGCCGTTCAGTTAAGCCCTGGACGGCATTTTTCATTGCAGGGAAGGGAGCGGTTGTAAACCTGGCGCATTGGTGTTAACTTTGCGGCGCCGTGTTATCCGCTCACCTGAACTATCTCCTCGAGGCTAGGCAACCCGCCGACTTTGGTCGGCTGGGGCAGCACTTGCCATACGAATGGGTCGAGCAGGCCGTCCGCGCCACCGGCAGCGCGAGTATCCGGAGCAGGTGATTGCCCGCCGAGCAGGTCGTCTGGTTGGTCATCGCGCTGGCGCTGTACCGGCACCAATCAATCAGCGAGGTCGTCGACGATCTCGATCTGGCGCTGCCTTCAGAGGCCGCCCCATTTGTCAGCAAAAGCGCCGTTGCGCAGGTCCGTCAGCGCACTAGGTATGCGCCTCTGGCCTGGCTGTTTCGTGAATCGGCCATCGCCTGAAGCCAGCAGGATGCGGCTAGCCACGCGTTCAAGGGACTGGCTCTGTTGGCGGTAGATGGCACCGTTCTGCGCACGGCTGACAGCCCGGCCAATCGTGAACAAATCGTGAACACTTTGGTGCGCAAACCCACGCCAACGACAGGCTGGCGAGCTATCCGCAGGTGCGCGCCGTCACCCTGAGCGCACTCCCGACGCATCTGATCCGCGACATTGAGTTCGGCCGCTACGACACCAACGAGATGCTGTATGCCAGGCAGCTCGTGCCGCGCATACCGAACGATTCGATTACGGTCTTCGACAAAGGCTTTCTGGCTGCCGAGATTCTGTGCGGGCTCACTGCGGACGGCCACAATCGGCACTTCGTGATTCCCGCCAAGGCAAACACGCGCTGGGAAATCGTCCAGGGCAAGCCAGACGATGCCACGGTGCGCATGCGCGTGTCGCCACAAGCACGCAAGAAGTCCCCCGATTTGCCCGAGTTCTGGGAGACCCGCGCGGTCCGCACGATCGACTCGCGCGGGCGTGAGCGAGTGTTGCTGACCTCGCTGAGTGAGCGCCAGCGCTTCAAGCCCACCGATATCGCCGCATGCTACAGCCGCCGTTGGCAGATTGAAACGAGCTGCCGTGAGCTCAAACAATCGATGCTGGGGATGGAGTTGACCTTGCGCAGCCAGACCGTGGATGGGGTGTATCAGGAAATCTGGGGCGCGCTGATTGCCTGCAACTTGATTCGGCTGGAGATGGCCAAGGCCGCACTCGAAGCGAAGCTCGCGCCAACCGACATCAGCTTCGTGCGAGCCTTCCATATCATTCAGTACCAACTGATGTGGGCCGCCGCGACGCGATCGCACGGAAAATTGCCAGCGCTGCTGCACCGCCTGTGCGAGCGGCTCAAGGTGCTCCCCAACGAAAAACGACTCGAACGCGGATGCCCTCGAGTCGTTTAGTCACGCCCTTCTCGTTACTCCGTTCGATTCCTCAAGAAGGACCTTAACTGAACGGCATTAGGGCTACCTCTGGGTTTGTCGTTTCATATCACTGGCAGCTAATCCGCACCAGTTTCATCTCGCTTCAGCGCCTTTAACTCCTTGATGAACTGGTAGGTAACGGCAGCCAAAAACGTTAAGTAGGCAGGCCAGCCTATCAACATTGGGTGCCAGCCAGCCCCTTTAAACAAAGAAACACAAAGAATAAAGAGAGGTAATGCAGCAACAGCAGCATATGCAATAGCTGCGCGGCGATACACATTACGCTTTCGCTCTAGTTGAGTCATTTACTCTCCTGAGAATTACCTTTTTTAGTAATCGCATTTTGTGCCGGGCCTGACAAAATTTGATTAACCTGATTTATAAAGTTACCCATTGGACCCGGCATCATCGTTGTCATCACAGTCCCGATCGCAGCAGAGCCAGCCCCGATACCACCAGACAAACCCGGATTACCAGAATTCGTCATCGCCGTAGCCCCAAACGCACCCGTACCACCCACCGCCGCGTTATATCCCCCAACCACAAATTTCCCGGCTATTCCCGTCCTCAGCGTATTCAGCGGCAGCAGCAATGGCGACATCGCTGCCATCACGCCTCCAACAGCGAACGACTTGCCGAAGTTTGGCCCGTCTTTCGACAGACCCATTGCGTGGCTGATCCCGTCACCCACAAAGTCATACGTCGTGCCCAGACCCCATGCCGCCGCTACCGTGGGCGCAACCACGCCAAGTGCAAATAGCCCGCCCGTCGCGCCAATCGCCATGCCGATCTGTGGATGCGCCTCATGCCCCGGCAGTGCAGCCTGCTCTGCACTCAGAGAACCATTCCGGTTGCCTCCCATGAACGGGCTGTTGTATTCCGCCGGATTCGCAGTGAACAGCTTCCCCCGTTTTCGCTGATGTAGGCCACCGCCGTCGCGTCACCTCCAGGCCCCTTGCTTGCCGCTGCATCAACCAGACGGTAGCCATTGGCTAGCAGCATGTTTTCCGCCTGCACCGCCGTCAGCGCCTGACCCGTCTTTTCTTCATAACGCTTCGCAAAGTCCGACGCATGCGCCTTCGCCCATGTCCTCTCTTCCTCATGCAACTGCCGGTTAAAGCGGTCCACATCTACGTACGCGCGTGCTCGACACGAGCGTTGAACGCCGCGCCCAAAAGACATAGCCCCAATCCTGGGGCTAAAACTGATAGATCCAGCTCAAGAGTGCCAAATGCGCCGAATCCCAAAACGACAAAGGACATTAGTGCTATGGCGGGTCGAGCCAATAGCTTGAAAAGCGCATGTGGCATCGTCAGACGAGCGATCAAACAAGCGCATCCAACGAAGAACAGCGCTAGAGCAGCCTGAAATACGGCCTTTGGGGCGTCCACAAAGTAGATGGCGCAAAAGGCAAGCGCATATGCGGCCACAAGCTCACCGGCATACGCAGCTATGCGTATGCTCCGTGGTTTCATTGTTTGCGTTCAAAAATTTCGTTTATTGATGGGGTTTGTTGTTTAATTAAAGAATAATTTCTTTATTGCTAATCCGCCCAATATTGCAAACACAATAGCGACACAAACCCAGTAGACCATTTTCTGTCGTGGTGTGAATTTCTCAGACTCTTCCTCCGTAGGGCCTCGCACCATCTCAAACCTCACTGTTTACCATTGCCGCTTATCACTTTTCCCCCGTGACTCCAAGGTGTCACGCCAAAACCAAAACCTCCCGGAGTCCCTAAACCAAACTCAATCGCCGTTGCACCCCCATACGCATGCGTAATTGCGCCTACAACATTAAATTTAAATGGCGTAGGAATAGAGATAAATCCTTGATTTCCATCGCCATTAAGAAATGAATTTGTAGCATTCGCACTCCGATCCCCCAAAATCCATCCCACTGTTCCAGTAACACCAGGCTTCCATACTGGCATTGGGAAAATCGACGTAACGCCTCCGGAAAGATACGTCGTGCCGTCATATAAATTGACGGCGGCACCGCCAGTTGCAGAAAACACACTAGTTCCGGTAGTCGCATAGTCCGGCAAAATGCCATGTCCGCCAGCACCAAAGCCCGCTGAATATTCCCCCGTATTCCACCCCGGACCGAATGGCCCGCGATCATCAATTTTTGATTTAGCTGCAACCGGGGCCGACTCAGGATTCCAGCTATATGGCGAATCCTTCCCGCCAGTACTTTGCGCAATTAAGTCTCGTATCGACTTTGGCGGCGTCGCAAGCATCGACACGTCTTGCACCAAATAATTTCCGCTGCGGTCCGCTACGAACTTCATCCTCGTCGCGTCATACACGGCATCTTGCGGCGTATTGGCGTTTAACGACACAACCGCGTCAGTCGCAACCAGCTCGCCGTATTGGCTGTTGTTTGCTGCTCGCATCGCATTTTCGATCTGCGCCGCCGTAATCGGCGATCCATCCGCATTCTTAATGCCTTGCGCCGCCGTTGCGCGCTCTATTTGTTTAGCTTTGTTTTTCTCGTTGTCATGAAGTTGCCGGTTAAACCGGTCTAAAGTCATTTGCAAATTCTGGCAGCATCTCCACCGTATTTCATTGAGAAGCCGTAGACTTCCCGCGGTGCTCCACGGGAGTCATCTAGTTCCTGGGCTAAATTTATCGTTGCAAGAACCTTGTTCTTGCAAAGCGTAAAACCACCTCTCTCGACGTTCTTTTCCACCCATCCTCTGCTTAGCAATGCATTTTTGTAACTCTCCGCGAGTCCCTGACTCCAGGAATTTTTCAGTACATTTACGTAGAGCAACGCACCACCAAATTTTGCGTTCGAATATCTGGAATCAACCGTCCCCCCCTCGTGCAACGCATAATCCATGTCTACGTTCATTCCAGCCAGTTGTACCTCGGATTGCCGTTTTGACGGATTCCCAACCCCAAAAATCAAAGAAGCACCAACGCAGATAAGAATCCATATTCCAATCAATGCAACTTTCCAATTTAGTCGACTAGTGTTTTGCATTCCCGATTCCTGGCACAGTAAAAATTTGATCGCTATAGCCCCAGCTTCCATTTCCGCCAGGATTTGGTGCTTTTGTAGTTCCTCCTACGCCAACCCCAATCTCAACAGCTGTGCTCCCTCCTACTGCGTGGTTCAAGCCTCCACACACACCAAACAAACAGCCGTTCCCGCCCACAGATTGGCCTTGCAAAAGGTTGTCGGTATCGTTCGCTTTCTGGTCTGCCGTTTTTCCAACGCTATCGGGAATCGTGCCAAAAATTATCCCAAATCCAATCCCTCGAGACGCGGAAACAGACGCCCCGGCGTAAACGTTTCCGTTATGCAGATTTATTGTGGTGCTCCCACCAACACCCGCGCCTCCCTGCAACGTCACGTAGTCAATTGCTCCTGGTCGCCGGGCCTCCATTGCTGCCTGCATTGCCTTGTTGTCAGCAGTTGAATCGGTTATCGGATATTGGAACAGTCCTCCCGAGCTCTGCCGCACCATGCCGCCATAGGCCGTAAGAGAAAGGGACACGCCGTTATAGCTCTGCAACTGTGCCTGTTCGGCGGTGTAGCCCGCACCCTCGGTCTCCAGCGCTGAATACTTGGCGTAGTCCGCCGTACCCGGCGCAAATTCGGCCGCGCAGTGAACCAGCGCGCATCCCGCCGCTTCCAGCCGATGTTCCTTGTCGGCGTCGCCGTTGGCCAGATTTTTGATTGCCTGCTTTTCGTCAGGGTGAAGTTGTCTATTGAACCGGTCCACATTCCCCCCAGCAACCGCTCCCGCATTCCCGCCCACTGCGGCACCCGCGCCTGTCGCAATAGCGTTTGCCACGATGTTGCCAAGGGCGGTGTTGATGTCAGCACTGCCGGTCGGGTTTGAACCTGCAATTGCAGCACTAATTTCATTCAGCTTGCCCGCTGCAATCGATGCGATCCCGGCACCCGCTGCACTACCAGGCGCGTTTCCGCCCGCAAGGCCAGTCACCATTGCCGCTCCCGCCACCTGCATGCCCGCTCGCGCTGTGCCGCCTTCCTTCCACGCCTCCATCCCGGCCTGATCGCCGCTCGCCTTTGCCGCGTCGTACTTCGACTGTGCAAAGTCTCCAATCCGCCGTGATACCGCTTCACCCGCTGCGCTGGCTGCGGCCATCATGTCTGCCTGGCGCTCGAGCAGGTTGTTCACGTCCGGTAGCCTGGCGATCGTGCCGTTTGTGTTCGACGCGTCACGGTTCAGGCTGGTGATGTCCTATAGCGGGCCCACGTCGAAGCTGCAACAGCAGTTCGAAGCCATTAGCCTGCTGCCCAGGGCCAGGCAGCGATTCGTCTCGGAAATGCTCGATACCGTGCTGGCTCAAACACCGCAGTAGGGATGTTTTCTTGACGTAAACGAAGCGCGGGCGGTGAGTGCTACCAACACTCACCGCCCGCTAACCACCCCAACTCACTACAGGAGAGTTGACATGGCTGACGCCAATCGTAATACACCCCCGTTTCAAGCCGAGCACATCCTCACCGTCAAGCAAACCTCTCGCGAGAATTTGCCTTGGGGCGCCAAGCTGCCATCGCTCCATCCTTGGCTCAGGCTCGCCGGCAGATGGCTCGTCGTAGATGCCGGTTTCGCGCCGCATCAGCGCGTGAGAGTGCAAGTCGAATTCGAGAAGATCACCATCACCCCATTTGATTAAACCTTTTACCGATAAACCATGAATCAGGCGTAAAGCCGGGTTCATGGTGTTTCACGGAAGAAGATTATTTTTAATTAAAGGAGTTAACGATGGCTGATCCAATTAAACCCCCGTCCATTCACCGCGAGCGCTGCGTGGTGATTCATAAATCACGCCGCTATCAACGGCTTCCCAACACGAATATAAAAGAGCCGCTGACTTATCCCTGGCTTAAACTTTCCGGGAAATGGCTTGAAACCGCTGGATTCAAAGCCGATCTCGAAGTCAAAGTCATCGTGCGCAACGGCAAGATTGTTATTACGCCGATGACTAAAGCTCATCGGTAAACAACAAACCCGGCGTAAACCGGGTTTGCTTTTAATTAAAGAAGATGTTTTTAATAATCACGTACGCAATAAAACCCACAATGGCCGTGAAGACGCTCCACCAAGCGATTTTCTCCACTTTCGTTTTTGGATTTTGCCCACTAGGAACGCTTTGCATAATTACCACCTCCATCCTGTTTTTCCTTGGTCATAGGTATTACCCGTGCCTACAGCCGCAGGGTTTCTAGTATTCCCAAGATTCACACCCGCACCAATACCTATTGTCGTTGCTGTGCCATTGTCCGGCGAATAAACCACGCCGCCTCCGACAGTGGCAAATGCAGTACTGCCATTTCCAGAATAGCCAGATAAAAATTGATTTACCTGTCCTGGACTAACGGAACTGCGATTAAGCCATCCAAGCTGGGCGCTTGCCGAAGCTCCCAGCGAATTAGGAATCGACTTATTTACCCCCACCCCAAAGAACGCGTTGCCATCTCGTGAGAACGTCCCCCACACGCTCCCCACGAAATAATCAATCTGGAAATTCACAAAGTCCGGCGCTCTGACTAACCCTAGATTGGAACCGGTCGTCGTAGGCTGATACGAAACCCCGCCACCGCTCGCATTCTTCGCGATATACGTCTGCAAATCAGGATCGCCTGCGCCCAGGCTTTGCGCCCAGACGGTTTGTCCATCTTTGTTCGTGCCGTACACCTTCCAATCCGTGCCGTCTTGCGGCTGATCGCCCACCGCCACACGAACCCCGCCCGATTCCGTCTTGCCGTCTTTGGTCATATCCATGAGCGCCAGTTGGTTTACGACATCAGCTTCCGTGTACTTCCCGCCGCTATCGTCCGCCAATTTCTTAGCCAGCACTTTCTCTTCCTCATGAAGTTGCCGGTTAAACCGGTCCACATTCCCCCCAGCAACCGCGCCCGCATTCCCGCCCACTGCGGCACCTGCGCCTGTAGCAATAGCGTTCGCCACGATGTTGCCAAGGGCGGTGTTGATGTCAGCACTGCCAGTCGGGTTTGAACCTGCAATTGCACCACTAATTTCATTCAGCTTGCCCGCTGCAATCGATGCGATCCCCGCACCCGCTGCACTACCAGGCGCGTTTCCGCCCGCAAGGCCAGTCACCATTGCCACTCCCGCCACCTGCATGCCCGCTCGCGCTGTGCCGCCTTCCTTCCACGCCTCCATCCCGGCCTGATCGCCGCTCGCCTTTGCCGCGTCGTACTTCGACTGTGCGTAATCTCCAATCCGCCGTGATACCGCTTCACCCGCTGCGCTGGCCGCCGCCATCATGTCTGCCTGGCGCTCGAGCAGGTTGTTCACGTCCGGTAGCCTGGCGCTCGTGCCGTTTGTGTTCGACGTGTCACGGTTCAGGCTGGCGATGTCCTGTCTCTGGCTGGCTGCATCGGTCACGCTGATCGTGCCCGCGCTGATCCCGCTACGCGTGGTCGCGCTGTCGTTGCCGCTGTCATTCTGGCTCAGCATTGGGGCACCACCGCCTGTGTTCTTCCCCGAGGTATTGCCATGGGTGCTGTAGTTCGCCCCCCCATCGCCAGTGCTCACGCCTGCGCTGAAGCCGCTGCTCGATGCCTTGTAGTTCGACGTGTTGCTGATATCGGAGAAGGTGAGGGTGCCGGTCGTGAGTGTGTTTTTCGACGCATCAGCACTGCCTGCGAGATACGCACCGTTCAGACCGGTATGGCCTTTAACGCTGATGTCGAATCCGCCGTCACCGGCCTGAATGCCCGTCTGTTCGTTCACGCCCGCGTAACGGCCACTGGCGTTCGCGCTGGTGTGGCTGACGCTCGCACTGCCACCGCCCTGGCTGAGCGTAAATCCTCCTCCTCTGCTTTCCTGGTGCGCGGCGCTCGACATCGTGTCCTGCACGCTCGCCATGTTCAGGTTGCCGCCAACATTGGCGCTCACCTGGCGGCCGTTGAGGTTCGAGCTAATGATGTTTGTGTCGCCGCCCGAAACGATCGTCGCGGTGCTGGCTGCGCTTACGTGCGTGTTGTTTTTCGTCGCGCTGTCGCTGCGGCCATTACCGTGGGCCTTCGACATCGACGCAGAGATGCCGAAGCCCTGTGTGCCATAGGAGATACCAACGCTTGCGCTGCCAGATTCGTTGCTGCTGTGTGTCGAGATGGTATCGGTGGTGTTCACGAGACTGACCTGATTTTTTGCCGCCAGGATCACGTCGTTCGCGTTCACGTTTGAACCGGCGATTGTCAGGTTGCCGCTGCCCGGCGTGCTTTCACCCTTCGCCACAAACGCAGCCGTGCCGCCTGCCGTCACCTTCGAGCCGCGATGCGTTGTGCTGTCTTCGGCATAAGTGCGTTTGCTGTGGCTGCTGCCGTAACTGAGTTCGATCCTGGCCGAGGGCATTTGTCCGCTGGCCAGCTCGCCCAGGGCGGCACCAGCCGCGCCTGACGAATCTATCGCACCGCTGGCCGCCGCCATGCCGTGCAGGGCGGCCGCGCGATTATCCTGGCTGCGGCTCGCTGCATGGGCCTGGTCAATGGTGTTGGACACGGCGTCGATCACCGGGGCCTTGAGCGCGAGCGTAAAGCCGCTCTGTTTGACTTCGTGTGTCTCGTCGTGGTGCCGCGTGTCGACAGCGGCGTCAAGCGTGATGTTCGTGCCGGTGCCTGTCAGGTTTTGTGCCGCGACCAGATCGCTGCCCGTGACGTGCAGGTCTTTGCCTGCGCTGAGGTTGAGGTTGCCGCCGAGCGAGCCGACGGTGCTGCCGGTGTGTGTCACCTGCGTGGTGTTCGCGGTGTCAGTCTGCGTCTTGCTGCCCACCGAAATGCCAATTCCGCCCCCCGTGCCGAAGCCGGATTCGTGCTTCTGGTTGTAGCCCGAACTCATTTGTGTGTCCTGCGAGGCGGTGAGGTTCACGTTGCCCAGGGCGGCGAGTGTGACGTCGTTAGTGCCTGCGACCTGGCTGCCTTGGAGGAACACATCGTGTCCGGCTGAGATGGCCAGGTCCCCCGTCGCGGCCATCGTGCCCTGCGTACCGGGCAGGGTCTAGTTGATCTTGCTGGTCTTCTATAGCGCTGCCTTTTTGGATCTCCGGTCGAATCGCTTATCACGATTGAGCTCAGACTTGAATCCCATCAGCAAACCGACTTCCAGCAATTTCACGGCGGCATTGCCAGAAATTTTGAACGGAAAACGCTCCAAAGTTCCGTTGATATATTCATATGCGAGTCCATACTCTCCAGCCAGTTCAATAAATTCACGTATCTGAATCATCTGCTCTTCGTACGACAGTTCATCTGGAGAGTAAAGTGGAGCAACTTCCGGTTGCGCCTTCATCTCTGCCAGGATTAGGCTCAGGTTAGTCTCAATCAATTCATTATCAGAAGCGTTGATCATCTTGGGTTTCTCGGCAAATTCGTTGGGTAGCCAGTCACGATGCGACCTTTTGCCGGATCGATGATAACTCTGATGTCGACACCGTTAATCGTGCCAGTAGCGGATACATAGCCATTGTTAGGCGCAGGCTTCGACCATTGAATATTTGGATCTGTTGCAATGTCGGAAATGGCGTTTGTAATATCTTGAGCGCTCCAATTCGCAGGGAATTCTGATTTTCCTGAGTTGCCAACGCCTGATAAATGTCCGCCCGAAGTAGGTCCATCACCGTAGAGAACGTGATTCTCGCCTTGGGGATCAAGAAGCGAGTTGTTGCCCGTGTTTGTGGTTTTTCTCGAATCACTGCTCATCGCATTGACGACGGACTGTACTAACTGCCTGATGCTATCCGGTACGACCGCAGTAATCAGCGCCTCAATTTTTGCAGGCTCCAGCATCGGATAGATCAGTGGCCGGCCAGCCATGATCGTCGGATCAAGCTGCGTCGCCGGATCGGCAATAACGCCATCACCTTTTTGCGCCTGCTCCGGGCGATACCCTGGCAGCTTAAACGGTGGCAGGCCTGAGCCCAATGGAAACACCAGCGGTCCGGGTGGCGGCAGCGCCACCTGATTATTCTCCACCTCAGTCAGCCCAGCACTCACCGTCGTCGCAGCATTTGCTCCGGATACCGTAGCAATTCCAGCCACCAGACTCGTCACAAGATTCTCACGCGCCTGCCGGTCCTGTGCCGACATACCCGTCGTCGATCCCATCAACGAGCCCAGTACCGAACTCACCGATGCCCCCAGCGCTCCCGCTCCACAACCCTGGCGACTGGCCGCCGCGCCTGCGCATCCGACGATGCCATGCAGTGCCGCCCGCGCGCTTTCGCTTTGCATGCCATTTAGGCGCGTGCGCCGCTGAGCGTGGTGTCGTCACCGGAGTGCAGCCACTGCGGCGCTTAAGGACTCCGCTGTATTTCTGATGCCGTTACCTGATTATTTTAATCTAATGAAATTTAGAAAGTTCGGTCGCCACATTTTCCAGCGATTTTACTGAAAAAATAGGATCTTCATAACTATCGATATTAGGATTTAACCAGATTTCATTCGAGCGATGGACGTGAAATTTGACAGTAACGCTTAACTCATCGACGCAGACAATTGCAACCAATGCTATATCAGATATTAATTTATTCCATGAAGAAAATATTTCGATAACAAACAGAATAGCTTGCTTTAGTAAATTTTCATCAACGTAATCATCAATATGAATGGAATTTACAAAACACTCGTATCCAGTGTTGTCTGGAAAATTTTCCTTGCGAACATTTTTTGCATTATGCACTAGCTCACATAAAAAATAACAATCGCTTTCAAATTTAAATCCTGAGTTAGCTATTTTTTTCAATGAAGAGGAAAGCAAATCATCGGGCTCGTTGCCTAGTAGTAATTTTTTCATTGAGGAATTAATTTCCATTATTTTTCTCCAAGATATTGGTTAAGCGCTTTCTTGATAGCTGAATTAAATGCAGATTTACTCAACAATTTGTTAACAGAGTTCGGTGCTCCGGGAAATGAATTTGTGCTGGGATCATATAAGTACTTGTTACCCTTGTTGTCTTGATAATGAATTTGGCCTGGGCGCTGTCCGGGATTGGGGTTTTCAACGTCAATGCGTTCTTTTTCCTCTCCTTTCCAAATTGTTTTGCTAGCGAATTGCGCACCATTTTCGCCAAGTATTTCGCTACCTGTATTCGCCTCCTTCCCCGAATCCCTTCCCACCTGCGTAAAAACAAAATCAACCAACCCCGCAATCGCATCAACTGCGCCACCAACTGGCTTAAAAATCTCCTCAATGAGCTTCGATCCTGCTGGCGTCACCAGCGCTCCAGCCATGATCGTCGGATCAAGCTGCGTCGCCGGATCGGCAATGACGCCATCACCTTTTTGCGCCTGCTCCGGGCGATACCCTGGCAGCTTAAACGGTGGCAGGCCTGAGCCCAATGGAAACACCAGCGGTCCGGGTGGCGGCAGCGCCACCTGATTATTCTCCACCTCAGTCAGTCCAGCACTCACCGTCGTCGCAGCATTTGCTCCGGATACCGTAGCAATTCCAGCTACCAGACTCGTCACAAGATTCTCACGCGCCTGCCGGTCCTGTGCCGACATACCCGTCGTCGATCCCATCAACGAGCCCAGCACCGAACTCACCGATGCCCCCAGCGCTCCCGCTCCACAACCCTGGCGACTGGCCGCCGCGCCTGCGCATCCGACGATGCCATGCAGTGCCGCCCGCGCGCTTTCGCTTTGCATGCCATCCGCGAGCCGTTTTACTTCATTGGCCGCCAGGCCCTGGACGTAGTTCACCGTGGCGTTCACCGCGAACTGGCCCGCGCTGCCCGTCACGTTACCGCCTGCCGCGACGCCCAGCGCGGTGATTACTCGCCGGTAGCTACCGCCAGGTCCCCATTCGGCGTTGATCTGGCTGGCTTTCTGTTGCGCCTGTGCGCGTTGTTCCGCGCTCAGGCTGGGATCATGCGCCGCAGTCGTGGCGGCATCCGCTTCCTTCGCTCGGTTGTTAACAAACGTCCCAAGCTGGTTCACGAACTGGCTGGTGATATCGAAGCCCGCTTCGATTTTGTTTCGGTCGAAGATCGGGGCCAGTGCTCCGCTGGTGTTCGAGGTGTCGCGGCTGATGCTGGCCACGGTTTCACCGGCAGTTTGCCCAGTTAGCGTTTGCTGTTTCTCTCCGTCAGTGAGGTGAATCACGCCCCCACTAATTGCACTCTTCGAGCTCGCATCGGCCTCGCCAGAAGTCCCCATCACGATGGGCGGAGCCAGCGAAACACCGTCGCTGTCTGGCAGCGTCGTGCCGGGTACGGGGTTCACATTGGTCGCGGTGCCTTGCTGGGTTTTGCCGATATCGCCGCCATTGCCGCCATTGCCGCCATTGCCACCATAGCCGCCACTCAGCCCGACCGACGAGCCGTGGTATTCCGCATGGTTCTGGATATCGGAGTGCGTGAGCGTGGCCGTCGTGAGCGTGTTTTTTGCAGTATCCGCACTGCCCGCGATATACGCCCCCCGGAGATCCGTATTACCCCCAACCTGAATCTGAAACCCGCCTTCGCCTGCCTTGATTCCGCTCTGCTCAGCCACACTCGCGTAGTCACTGTTGAGCCGGTTCTGGCTGAAGTTGCCCGATACGCTCGATGTGCCGTAGCAGATGGGGGGCACGCATACGCTCACCGAGATCCCGCCGCTGGTCTGTTTCGCGTCGTCGTGCCGGGTGTCCTGCACGCTGTGGAGATTGAGGTTGCCGCCGACATCTGCGATAACGCGCTGGCCGGCCGCACTCGCGCCGCTGAGCGTGGTGTCGCCACCGGAGTGCAGCGTGAGCGTATTGCCCGCGTTGACGTGGGTGGGGGTCCAGCTTGCCGCGCTGCTGTTGCCGTGGCCTTGGGTGCCGGATACCCCGGCCTGGAACGAGATGCCGTTGCTCTGCCCGAGGCCGAGGGTGACGCCGATGCTGCCGCTTGACGCGCTGTTGTCGTTACGCGTGCGGCTGGTGTTCTGCGCGGCCTGGAGGTTAATCGCGCCTTGTGCGTGCAGCAGCGCATCGCGGCGGGCGGTGATCTCGCTGGCGCTTATGTCGAGGTCACTGCCCGAAACGATGCGCACGCCGTGGCCTGCGCTGACGGTGTTGCCTACTGCGGTGTTTAAGGACTCCGAGGTATTGCTGTGACTGTGGCTGGTACCGAGCGAGAGGTTCAGGCCAATGCCGCCTGCCTGGGCGGGGTTGCTTGCGATAGCGTCGTAGGCGTTCTTGCCCGCGAGGCCGGTTGTCGCGGCGGCCAGCGCGGTGAGGCGGGTGTCGTTCCCTGCGCTATTCCGGCTTTGCTGGACGTCGTGGCGCATCTGGTTCGCGGTCTGGGCGGCGGCGAGCACGGGGCTGCTGAGGCCTGCGGTAATCCCGGTCTGGCTGAACGTGTGCTGCTGCTTGTGCGTGGTGGTGTTGTGCGTGGCGTCGAGCGTCACGCGCTGGCCAGCGAGATTCACGTCCTGGCCGGCATGCAGGGTGCTGCCGGTGAGGTGTAGCTGGTTGCCTGCGATGAGGGTCAGGTTGCCGTTGAGCGAACCGGCCGTGCTGCCGGTGTGCAAAACCTGGGTGTCCTGCTGGGTCTGGGTCGTCTTGCGTGTGCCGATCGAATAGCCCTGGAGCCCGCCATCAAGCTGGTTCAGCGGATTGAGCCCGGAGAGGAAGCCGTATTCGTGTTTGCGGTAGCCGTTCTGTGTGGCGTATGTGTCCTGTGCGGTGGTGAGGTTCACGTTGCCCTGGGCGGCGAGTGTGACGTCGTTAGTGCCTGCGACCTGGCTGCCCTGGAGGGTGAGATCGTGTCCGGCCCGAAGCGCGACGGCCTCGCCCGAGACGGTGCTGGCTACGCCGAGGCTGGTCTGTGAGGCGTGCTGCTCGCGGGTACTGGAGCCGTTGATGAGGCTGCCGCGTCGTGAGGCGGTGGCGGAGTCGGCGTTGTGCTGTTCGCGGGCTTCGCTGATGTAGACGTCGCCCGTGGCGGCAATAGTTGCTGCGCCGCTGCCTGCTGCCAATGAAGAACCGGTGAGCGTGACGTTGCCTTTGCCGGGGGCGGTGCTCACGGCCGCGAGTGTTGCGTTGCCGCCTGCGCGGATGTTCGTCCCGATGGTCTGTTCGTCGTAGCGGCGGTCGGTTTGCTGACGGGTTTTGTCGTCGGTGGCGATGTTGTTATAGGTCGTGGTGTTCGTGACGTTCGTTGCGCTCAGGTTGCCACCGGCGATGGCGGCCAGGTCGCCACCTGCGTTGAGCGTCGCGCCATTGAGCGCCGTGTCGTTGCCACTCTGTAATGCGAGGCTTCCGCCTGAAGTGAGGGCGCTGGTCTGGTGCATCGTGCTGGAGGCTTCCCAGTGATGGTCGGCATGCTTTCCCAGCGACTGTGATGTGTCCGACTGCACGGTATCCACCGTGATGTCGTGGCCCGCTGTGATCTGCGCGTTGCCGCCTGCAGCGATGCCCGCACCGTGAACCGCAAGGTCATGGCCTGCCATCACCAGCAGGTCCCCCGTCGCAGCCATCGTGCCCTGTGCGCCGGGCAGGCTCTGGTTGACTTGGCTGTGGCCTGCGCTCGAATGGATGCCCACCGTATCCACCAGCGTCGTGTTCACGATGTCATGTCCGGCGAGCACCGCGACGCGGTTGCCCGTGATGCGGCCTGACGCGTTCACCACGTCATGCGTCGCGGAAACCATGGTCGTGCCGGTGTCCATGCTGCTGCTGATTGCTCCACCCCGGTTCAGGATGTTAGTCGCGGCGATAACTGTCTGCGTGCCGCCCTTGATGACGCCAGCGTTCATCGCACTGCCCGTGGCGCGGATCTCCACATCATCGGCGGCGATTAGCGCTCCGGCCGGCTGCAGGTCATTCGCGTGCGTTTGCGCCAGATACACCACCGGTGCGAGCACCGTCTGCGTCGTGCCATCGGGCAGCGTCACCGTCTGGTTCACCAGCCAGACAATATCGCTGGTGAGCGCTGCCATCTGCGCGGCGCTTAACGCAAGGCCGGGTTGCAGGTTGAATGCCTGCGCAACACGCACGCCGCTGTTCATCAGCGCGCGGTATTCGTCCTCGTGGCTGGTGTAGCCCTGGAGATAAACCCGGCCGGTGAGCTGGGTGATCTGGTTGCGCACCTGCCGGGCTTCGTACACGCCATCGCCCAGACGCTTGATGGTTTTAGACGGGTCGAGCCCGAGTGCTCCCAGCATGTAGTCGCTGGAAATGAAGTTTGCGTAGCGCGTAAGGCGGGGGTCAGTAATGACCAGATATGACGCGCTGGGGGCGGAGTTAACGGTGTACAGCCCGCTCGATGGCAGGGTGATCGTCAGTGCGCCGCCAGGTCCGGCGATGGATTGCGGTGCATTCACCGTCTGTGTCTGCCCGGTGGCCAGATCAACCGTCTGCGTACCTGTGCCGCTGATGCCGCCCACGACGCCATTCGCCCCCAGCGTGCCACCGGTCGCGCCGGTGGCTGAACTGGTGGCCGTCACGTTTGTGTTGCTGATATCAGTCGCGCTGATTTTTACAGCGTGGTTGGCGATGATCGTGCCACCCGTACCGCCAATAGCAACAGGCGTGAGCACCACCGATGGCTGTACCACCGGACCACGGTCACGTGCGATGTTCTCGTTCCAGGCGTAGGTCGAAACGATGTCCTGCTTCTGGTGCTGGTACAGCGTCTGGCCGGTGTTGTTGACCAGCGTGCCGCCGTAACTGCCGCTCGCCACCTCGCCAGTCGCGTCAGCACTGCCGATCTGGATTGAACCGCCTGCGGCCATCGCGCTGTGCAGGTTGTTCAGCGTGCCAACGTTGGCGAGCACCATCTTGCCGCCCGCGATGATCTGCGCCTGCTGTGCCTGCGGGCCAGTGACCCTGTCCTGCTGGGTGGTGGTGGTCGTGTCGCGGGCGATTTCTACACGCTGGTAGCCCTTGTGTGCGTCGTTGTGTGACGCGTATTCGGTTCCGGGGTCGTAGTTGATGTGCGGGTCGTAGCCGTCCCAGTAGCTGACGCTGAGCGTGCCGTCAGCGTTGGGGGTGAGCGTGTTGTAGTAGATCGTCAGTGGCTGGCCGTTGCGCTGTACGACCAGTGTGCGGTCTACCGCGTTCGGGCCGCTGGTTTTGGTAATGACATCAGTGCTACTGAACGTTTCATTCAGCGGATGGCGGTAGCCGTTGTCCCACATCGCCTGGGTGCAGTAGCCCCTGTCGGCGTTGCCGGTGGTGCAGGCGAGGTACTTGTCGCGCTTGGTCTGGTGAGACGTCGTCACACCGGTCGTGACGGTTTCGATGCTGGGTGCGGGGCGGGTGTTGGTCAGCGTCTGTGTGGCGATCTCGATCCTGCCCTGGGCTTCGATGGTGGACTGGTCGTTCGTCACCGAATGTGTGCGATGGATGAGCACGCCGTTTGCATCGCGCGTGCTGTCTGCGGCGAGGTTGATGTCGCCCAGACTGAAGAGGTTTGCGCCACCTGTGTGCGAAATCGCGCCTGGGGTGTACAGGTTCACGGTTGATGCCGCCGCGATGGCCGCCGCTGTGCCGCTGCTGGTGATGTACTGGCTGGCGTTCAGCGTAATGGTGTTGCCGATGATCGTTGCGGTGTTGAGCAGCGAGGTGCTGTTCGTCGTCACGCTATCGCCTTCGATGCGGCCTGCGTTGGTGATCGTGTTCAGCGCATTGAGCGTCGTGGTCGACGCGTTCAGGTGTGCGCCTGCCTGGTTGTCGAGGTTCGTGGCGTTCAGCGTGAGCGCGTTTACCGCGCCGAGCGTGCCCTGGTTCGTCAAGCGGCCCGCTGTCGTGAAGGTCAGGTTGTGGTTGGCCTGAATCAGGTTGCTGGCAGTGAGCGTGTAGTCGCCGTTGAGTGTGAGCGCGCCATCGTTCCCGGCGATGATCCGGCCGTCGCCGGTGAGCTGGTTTGCCGTGATGGCCAGGTCCTGTTCGCTGCCAATCGCGCCGTTCTGGTTTGCCAGTGTGCCGGTGTGGATGGAGACCGGGCCGCTGTCTGGATGTGCTGCGCTGGCTGATGAAGTTCGCTGATCGTTGCCGATGCGGCCTGCCGTGTTGTCGAGCGTGGCGGTGGTTAGCGTGATCGCGCCGTTGCCGTGCATCGAGCCGCCTGCATTGATGAGCCGCGCATGGGGGCCGTTGAGCGTGACGCTGTTCGCGCCGGATAGTGTGGCGTTCGTGTTGTCTGCGAGCTCGGCGATCTCAAGCGTCAGGTCATGGCCGGATATGAGCTGGGCACCGCTGGTGTTCAGCAGCGTGTCTGCGTGCACGCTCACGTCACCATTGCCGCCGATGGTGCCTGCGCCAGCAACACCGCCTGCGTTGCTGTTCGTGATGGTGGCCGCGCTGAGCGATGTCGTACCTGATCCGGTGTTGGCAATGCGTCCGTTTGTGTTGTCGAGGGCTGTGGCGGTGAGGGTCAGTGTTGACGACCCACCGCCTGCTTCAATCTGTCCACCGGTGTTGTCGATGGCGTCCTGTGCAGACACGGAGACGGTGCCGCTTCCCTGGATCAGGCCTGCGCGGTTATCAAGCGTGCTGGCGGACTGCAGCATCGCTGAGCCGCCTGCGGTGATCGTGCCGCCTGCATTGCTGATGCGGTTGCCCGACACCGATACGTTGCCGTTGCCACCGATCAGGCCATTGGCGGTATTCGTTATTGCGCCGCTGGCGGTGACAGTGGTGATGCCGGTGCCGCTGTTCGAGAGGGTGCCGCCATCGTTGGCGAGCGACTGTGCGGTGACCGACAGCGTGCCGTCCGCCTGGATCGTGCCACCTGTATTGTTCAGGATGCCTGTACTTGTTAGTACCACATTTCGTGCACCGGCATAGCCGCCCGCGCGGTTGTCTAGCGAGCCCGTATCAAGCGTTATGTGACGCTGTGCGGCCAGCTTGCCGCCGCGATTCGATACCGCGTCTGCGTGGATGTCGAGTGCGCCATTCGTTGCCAGCGTGCCGCGGTTGTTTGACAGGGTGCCTGTGGTGACTGACAGCGTGCCGGTGCCAGCACTGCTTAACCTGCCGCCGTCGTTGACCAGCGCCGCAGCATTGAGCGCGAAGTTGTCGCTGTTGCTCTGGAGCGTGCCGGATGTGTTGTCGAGTGTGCCGCTGACATCAAGCGTCGTTGTGCCGGTGCCGGTTTGTGTGAGGTTGCCGCCGTGGTTGATGAGGTTCACCGTATGCAGCGTGAACTGGTCTGCGCTGAGGTTGCCGTGGCGGTTATCGATGGTCGCGGCCGTCAGTGTCGCAAGATGACCGGCCGTGATGGTGTTTGTATTTGTCAGCGTTGAACCAGCGCTCAGCGTGAGATGGCCGTTTGCCGCCAGCGTGCCGCTGCTGAACAGTGTCTGCACTGCGTGGGCAATCAGCGACTGCACGGCGGTAATCGAACCAGCGTTCACGACCTGTCCGGCCTGCACGGTCACATTGCCGTTGCCGCCAATGGTGCCGGTGGTGCTGCCTGTGCCACCTGTACCACTTGCATCACCCGTGCCGCCCGTGCCGTTGTTTAACAGGCCGCCAATCGCCAGCGTCAGCGCATCCGCCCCCAGCGCGGCAACATGACCACCGGTGTTGTCGAGTGAACCGGCATTGACAGAGAACGCACCTGCGGCCTGCAGCGTGCCACCCTGGTTCTGCAGGCCATCGGTAGTTGAAACTTCAAGCGTGCTGCCCGAACGTATCTGGCCGTTGCGGTTGCCCAGTACACCCGCTGTGATGGCCAGCGCACCATCCGGGGACAACACCCCGTTGTCGTTCGTCAGCGTCCCGGCTGCGTGCAGGTTTAGCGCGCCACCTGATGTCGTGGTTGCACCTGACAGGTTCAGATCGCCACCGCTGGCGCGCAGGGCCAGCGTGCCATTGGCCGAGGTGCGGCTGTCCGCGAGATTGAGCGCCGCGCCATTCAGCGCAGCATTCCCGCCCGCGGCATTGCGGCCGGTCGCACCCAGCATGCCATTGCTTAGTATCACCAGGTCACCAGCGTGCGCGAGGCTGCCGTCGCTGTTTACACCAGCGCCAAGCGTGCCCGTCGATGCCACGCTGCCTGCATGGATGACGGTGTTCTGCCGCGCGGCGAGCATGCCGCTATTTGTCAGCGTGCCAGCGGTGCTGACGCTGAGATTCTGTTGCGCATAGGTGGTGCCACTGTGCTCGATGCCTTCGCGTGCAAAGAGACTGAGATTGCCGCTGGCATTAGCCTGTCCGGCAAGAACCAGCTTGCCTTCGGTGGTCAGCGTTAACTCACCCGCCTGCGCCGCGAGCACACCCTGAGTAGACACCCCAACGCCATGCTCATTGCCAACCAGCATGATCCGGTTCGCGTACATCCCGCCTAACTGGCTCACGTCGATCGAAACACCCGGCACCGGGCCATCACCCGCGATAGCCGTTGCACCGAGCGTGTCGTGATCGACGGCATTTGCCCCCGTGATGACGTTCAGGTTTTTAGCGTAGATCGCCGCGTTTGCCTGCACGGCGCGCGTAATCAGATCGACCTGATCGGTCGCCCCAGCGATCAGCCCGGCACCCTCGATGCGGATATGGCCGCGGCTCACGCTAAAACCCGCAAGCGAGCCATCCGGCGCGAAGTTCGGCGTGCCAGTGCTCAGAATCGCACGCGACGTATTGATAAAACCACCGCCATTCACGCTAATACCCGAGCCATTCGCAATCACGACTTCGGCACGCGGCCCCGCCACTTCGAGATACCCGTTGATCTGGCTCGCCGCACGGCTGTTAACCTGATTAACGATGACCCGCGCAGACTGGCCAGGCCCGAAGTTAGGATTCCCGTTGATCAAACCCGCCTGCTGCGTCTGCACGACCACTGGCGAGTTGTTCAGAATCGCACCACGCCGGGGCACATCGAACTGGCCATAGGTATTCAGCGACACCCCGGCACCCGAAGGCCGGTTGAGGTTCACCTGGGGCAAACCGTTTTGCGTTTGTACGACCGACGGCGAATACACCCCACCCGGAACAATCTGCGCACCCGACCAGACAGGCAGGGTGCCGAGCAGCACGAGCGTAGCCAGTGCGGCAGGACGAAGTGCAAACGTGACTGGCCAATGTCCTGCACCTGAAGTGCCCGCCACGTTTGCCGTAGCACCGTAACAGCCCGTCCTGACTTGCTGCGTTTGCTGAATGTTGGCCGTGGTGCCCGCTTTAACCACGGCATGTCTCGCTCTCAGACGGCTGAACAGAAGTCGTTTATTGCTGTGTTTCATCTGGTCTCATTCGTTTTACTAATCTTTAATGAGCGGCAATTTAGCGCCAGATGAATCAGAGGATTTGGGTTAACACGCTTTTTTGAGCGAAATACAACGCTTTTAGACAAATCAGATTACGCTTATCGAGCATTTTATGAATCTGCGCTAGAGCAGGAAAAGAGCGCGATTTGGAAGGGGGAATAACCTGAGCTTGCGCGAACGTAGCATCACCCCCGTGCTCGCAAAAATCGGCGCACCCCACGGCAGCAGACTCGGCAGCGAACTCGGCAAAACACGTTGACCAGTCGAGCGTTCAATTACCCCGCTCCACTCGTTTCGACACCTGAAAATTCGCTATAAACACGACGCTCATATCCACGAGGCTTTCCTCTCGTTAGCCTGCACCTTGATTTGCCGGACCCGCCTCAAGCCCTGGTTTAACTAATTTCGCAACAGTTGCTTAGTCGTTTCCGTAACAGCATTGTGGTTACGCCAGCCCATACGGCGGCATAACATGGTTATTACGATGAACTCATGAAAACAACTATTCGCAGAATGGGAAATTCGCAGGGCGTGTTAATTCCAAAGCCTGTTCTTGCTCAATTAGGTCTGGAAAACGAAGTGGAAATGGAAATGGAGGTGGAAAACGACACGATTGTGCTTCGACGCCCTCGTCATAAAGCCCGCGAAGGTTGGGCTGAGGCAAGCGAGGTGCTTGCGCAGACAGGAGGCGACACGCTGGTGATGGGGGAGTTTGGTAACACGGAAGACGCGGAGCTTGCATGGTAGTGCGCGGCGAAATTTGGCTCGTCGCACTAACTAACGCTCAGAACCAGGCAGCCGCTTATTCCCGGCCAGCGAACGCGTGCCTCTCAACGGGACCCGAACCGCGCTTGTTATCGGCTGGGGCAGCCACCACGCTATTGCGCGAATCCTGATCCTGGTTCCAGACCACCGCGTCATTCACCGCATACAGGCGGCAAGCGCCCGCGTTTTGCTGCTCGCAATTCTTGACGGCCACCGCCATCGGATCATCGCCACCCTCGGCCCATGACCACGCGCCAGCATCCGACACCGCGAACGCGCGGCTTGGATACTGGCGCAAAAAGTTGCGGTAGCCCGCGCGGCCCGCGTCATCGAGAAACGGCACCGCATCGACGGCATCCAGACGGGCATAGCCGCTGGGCGGCGGCAACGCGGGATCAGCCACGCGATACAGCACACGTGTAGGCATGCCCGCTTGCGCGAGAAAGGCTTCGACAGGTGGCCACCAGAGACGCACACCATCGCGGTCGCCCGCCAGCCGGTGCGCGTCGTTCTTGTAGCGGCCAATATCGACCCGCACCGCCGCCGGCCCACCCTGGCCGGCAAACGCAACATACATTCGCGTCACCAGCTCCGCAGGCCAGACCAAATCGTTCTCGCCATACAGCCACAGCGACGGCACACGAGCCGCTGCGCCATAACGGCCGAAAGCGTCCACCAAGTTGTCCTGCCAGTGGCGGCACGCATCCTGACGCAGCCCTCCGGCGAAATTCAGCAATGCCCGCACGCCGGGTGCCGCCAGCTCGCCATAGGCAATCGTCGCCAGACCACCATGCGAGGTGCCCGCCACCGCGATATGTTGCGCATCCACGTAAGGCTGCTGCGCCATGAAGCGCACCGTCGCGGCCACATCAGCGGCCTGCCCGAGGCCATTTCTGGCGACATCGCACCCGTCTTGCTGATATTCCCCCCCAGAGTGGGCAAAGCCACGGCGGTCAGGCGCGATCACCGCATAACCCCGGCGCACGAATTCACGAGCAAACGTAAGCGGCTCGCTGCGCGGCTGCAAACGCGGATTGCCCGCGATCTTGCCGTGGTTAAACACCATCAATGGGAACGGCCCTGGACCATCGGGTTTGTACAGCGTGGCTTCGAGTGTGATCTGGCCTGATGCATCGGCGGCATCGGTGACATCTGCTGCATCGGTGGGGATGCGGATCACCTGAGCATTGAGCGATGCCGTGGGCAGCCAGGCATCGTCATTGAGCGCGAGACGCGGTACCTCGGCCCGCGCCAGCGGGCCCGGCTGCGTTTGCGTTTGCGTTTGCGTTTGCGTTTGCGTTTGCGTTTGCGTTTGCGTTTGCGTTTGCGTTTGCGTTTGCGTTTGCGTTGGCGTTGGCGTTGGCGTTTGCGTTGGCGTTTGCGTTGGCGTTTGCGTTGGCGTTTGCGTTGGCGTTGGCGTTGGCGTTGGCGTTGGCGTTGGCGTTTGCGTTGGCGTTTGCGTTGGCGTTTGCGTTGGCGAAACCACCACCGCAGGCACCACCGCAACAGCGTGAGCGCACGGCACAGCCAGCAACACTGCTGCACACATTACCCGGCACCCCGTGAGCGCTTGACTGAACATCATGTACTGCATTCCCGCGTTAAAACGGCCGACGGCCCGATAGCACCATGGCACGGCCAAAGCACAAACAGAGGAAAACACCGGATGAAACCAGCGCTGATGGCTGACAGGACACGCTTTCCCGCGGTGCAAGCGCATGCTCCCGGCTGGCTGGAGGCGATCCTCGCACGGCAATCCGGCTCGGCACAATCAAGGAGAACCCGTGGGCCAGCGCCCAGCATGGCCCGCCAATTCCGTTGCAACAACCTCGCCCTGGCAGCAGTCCAACCTGCATGTGGGCTCTGCGCGTCCCGCCACCCGGAACGCGCGGCACAGAGCTTCACCCCACCCTCAAGGAGGCACGCAATCATGAAGAAGTACTTTCTACCGCTGTTATGCATCCTCGCCGCTAGCTGCTCCACACGCGGCCAGCTTGATCCCGACGTCATGCAGATTGCCAGCGCGCCATTAACCTGCGCGAACCCGGCCGAATGCACCGAGTGGTGGGGCCGGGCACAAACCTGGATCACACAGCACTCGCGCTATCCCGTCGAAATCTCCAACGACTCACTGATTCAAACCGCCGCCCCAGATGGCGGCAAACGCGCGCTGGCTTACCAGATCACCCGCAGCCCCAACCCGGATGGCTCCGCCACGCTGGATTTCGCCGCTCACTGCGACAGCACGCTAGGGTGCCGCCCTAACCCGTGGCAAGCAGGCGCTGATTTCAAAGCGTTCGTGCGCGGCATGTCAAATCAGGCTCCCGCTCCGGCCGCCCCTGAAGCCGCGCTACCCGCCTCAACGATCCGGTAAGAACCGCTCGGTAAAAACAACCGGCCAGACCAGGCACAGCCCGAGGCCGTTGCTACATCAGTTCAGCGTGACTCATGGCGGCTCATCACAACAGCTCACAGCCGCCAGCACCCGCACAGCACCCGGCCCCGGCTCCGGCTCCGGCTCCGGCTCCGGTTCAGGTTCAGGTTCAGGTTCAGGTTCAGGTTCAGGTTCAGGCTCCGGTTCAGGCCCCGGTTCAGGTTCAATGCCCCATCGACGCGCGAGCGCCTTTAGACGGGCGGGTGATCCACACCAGCAACGCCAGCAGCAGAAAACCCACGCACGACATCCGGAAAAAATCGTTGGTTGCCATCATGTACGCCTGCTGCGTCACCACCTGGTTCAGTTGCGCCGTCGCGCCCAGGCCACTGATACCCAGGCTTGCCAGCGCGTCGCTATACGCGGCTGTGTTCTGCGAAGCGTTACTGACAGACTCCGCCAGCACCGCATGGTGATAAACCGCGTGATTTTCCCAGTACGTCGTGCTCACGGCAGTGCCAATCGCGCCCGATAACGTGCGCAGGAAATTCGACAGCCCCGAGGCGCTGGCAAGACGCTCATCGGCAACACTGGAAAGCGTGATCGTGGTCATCGGCACAAAAAAGCAGGCGACGCCAATGCCTTGCACGATGCGCGGCCAGATCACGTGATCGAACGGCACGTCCAGCGTGAACGTCGAATTCCAGAACGAGACAAACGCAAACACAAGGAAAGCGAAGCTGGCCACCATGCGCAAGTTCAGCCGGTGCAGGTTGCGGCCGAGCAGCGGTGCCAGCACCAGCGCCAGCAAACCCACGGGCGCGGTCGCCAGTCCGGCAAGACCCGCGGTATAACCCATCACGGTTTGCAGCCAGAGCGGAAAAATCACCACCGAGCCAAAAAACGCCATAAAGCCAAACGAAGTAATCACTGCGCCAAGCGCGAAATTCCGGTCCTTGAAGAGCGAGAGATCAATCACCGGATCTTTCTCGGTCATCTCCCACACCAGCATGAACGTCAGCGCGATTAGCGCGATCAGCGCCAGCGTGACGATAAAACCGGAATTGAACCAGTCGTGATCCTTGCCGAGGTCGAGCATCATTTGCAGGCACGACACGCCGATCACCAACAGCGCGAGGCCAATCGCGTCGATGCGCTGCCGCGACGTTTTCGTTTCGCGTCCGCGCAGCAGAAAAAAGGCGCAGGCCCCAGAAAACAGGCCAATCGGTACGTTGATATAGAAGATCCACGGCCAGGTGTAGTTGTCCGTAATCCAGCCCCCCATCACCGGCCCGAAAATCGGCGCGACAATCACCGTCATCGCCCACAGGCCCAGCGCAAGGCCACGTTTTTCAGGCGGATAGGAACGCATCAGGATGGTTTGCGACAACGGCACCATCGGGCCTGAGACCAGCCCCTGAACCAGCCGGAACGCGATCAGCGCTTCGAAGTTCTGCGCGAAGCCACATAGCGCCGAAGCCAGCGTGAACAGCACCACCGATAGCGTGAACAAGCGCACCTCGCCCACCCGGCGCGCCAGCCAGCCGGTCAACGGCACGGCAATCGCGGACGCCACCGAATACGACGAAATCACCCACGTGCCTTCGCTGGTCGCCACACCCAGGCTGCCAGAAATGGTCGGCACCGCGACATTGGCGATCGACGTATCGAGCACTTCCATGAAGGTGCCCAGCGCCAGACCGATGGTCAGCAACGCCAGCGCGCCGCCGCTTAGCGGCGCGGGTGCAGCGGCAGACGTGGTTGCGGGTGGGGAAGGATCACCGGATGCTGCACCAGCGGAAACCGTGACAGCCATGTTCATCCCTTCTCTTTATTTGTTTGTTAAGCGGAATACGCCACGGCCGCGATTATGAAGAGCACTGCTTTCAGCAGACTTACCTAGCTTGTCTGCTTGCCTACCGGCGGATGATTTGAGGTATGCCTGAGGCCAAGGAGTAAAAGCGTTAAGGCGGCGGGAAAAGCGGGGGCGGCGGCCAGAAATAAAGTAGCTAGAACACACTCTTTATTTAATCATCAGCCGCACGCCCCTACGGAGTTGCTTTCAAATAGATCTAGCAAAATCTCAATGCCAGTACGACGATTGACTCTTGAAATGCGCCCTTACTGGAGAGCATAATTTATTTATTTAGATATTTATCAATCATTGCCTTACTGTAACTCAACAGATTATCTACAGCTGGAAAATCATCTTTAGAGAAAACTTGAGATTTAGACTCCGCCAAAAAATCGAGCCGCTTATCAAACTCTTTCATCTCAGCAAAAGTAGCCTTAATAAGATGTACGGAATTCATTTCAGGGGAACTATTAAATTTAGTCCAAAACTCGTAGAGCATCGGCGTTAACAATGCTTTATCATTAAATAGTTTACTTATTTTTCCATCAGCTTCAAGCAACTGCGTCAAAGCCGAAGCATATTCTTTTTTCTTCGAAATATGTTTATTAAAATTCGCAAAGAATGAGCTTTCTCTTAATTTTTCCGGACGTGATTCATAATCAAATAAAAATTCCTCATCGCCAAATTTTCTCTGCTCCATAGAAATTCCCGCCATGAAAAAACAATCTATAGCCCCCTCTAAATTTTTAGAATTGACAGACCGATTCGAAACATCAAAATTCGTTATCAGATCTTTTAAAGTTTGAATAGATTTAAAAATATCATTGTTAATTCCATTTAAAATCTCAGCCCTTTGATAAGCTGCGAGCATACGTAAATCAATGCCTCTCTCGATTTCCGCATGATCAAATCGAACATTATTCATCGAAAACCGCTGCTGCGCATGAGTCGCAGAAGGATTATCGGTTTCGACAATAGCACAAGGCTTCCCCGCTATTTCTGGAGATGCCGTTTCAAGATCCTGACTTCCCTCATTCAATGTCTTGCCATTAACAGAAGATGATTTTACAAATTGATTAGTGAGCATTTTCGGTTAATTCCTCTCAAGATATTATTTATAAATATTGCCAATCTAAGTAACCTCGCTCTGACAAACGTTCCATCCGAACAGCCCAGCGCTCAGTCACCGGCACACGTTCCATTTCTGGAACACTGTGTTTCACCACGCTGGGCTGTTGCACTCGTTTAACGTCCGCATCTGGTACAGACCGTTCGCCGCGCTGCGTCTGCGTGCGCTTCATGCACGTCAAACAGGTAAAGCGCAGCAGCCCAACCAGAAAGAACAGAAAGGAGCACGCACCATGAATCCCATCCAGCCAGCCAGCGTTCAAACCTTCCATCGCGGCATCGCCCGCCTGTCGAGCCCGTCCGTGCAACCCGGCATGAATCACACTCATCGCGCGCGTGAGCTGATTCGCCCTGGCGACTGGGCGGCGATTGATCCATTCATCCTGATGATGGAAGACTGGTTTCCACGTGGCGTGTTCGAGCTGCATCCTCATCGCGGCCTCGAAACCGTGACCTTCATCATCGACGGCCAGCTCGATCACCAGGACAGCCATGGCAACCAGGGCTCGATTCGCCCGGGTGACGCGCAGTGGATGACCGCGGGTAGCGGCATCATCCACAACGAAGTGCCCGCCGCCGATAGCGTGGTGCATAGCCTGCAACTGTGGGTCAACCTGCCCGCCGCGAGCAAGATGGTGCCGCCGCGCTATCAGGATCTGACGGCTGACAAAGTGCCCGTGCGGCATGAACCAGGTGTCGAAATCCGGGTGTATTCGGGGGCTTCGAACGAGGTCCAGTCCGGCACCATGAACTACACGCCGGTAAAAATGCTGCTGATCCGGATGGCACCAGGCACGACGCTAACGGAAACCATCCCCGCCGATTACAACGGCTTCGTGTATGTCATGAAAGGAGCACTGGAGGCCGGTGCCGATCAGGCCCAGCGTGTCGCGGCAAACCAGTTGGGCTGGCTCACACGCGATGCTGCGCACCACAGCTCCGACGTGCGGCTCAAGGCTGGCGACGAGCCCACCGAACTGCTGCTAGTGGCTGGCCAGCCGCTGCACGAACCCGTCGTGGCACGTGGCCCATTCGTGATGAACACGCCTGAGCAGATCAGCGATGCCTATCGTGATTACCGCGAAGGGCGCTTCGCTACCGAGTAAGTGGCGCATGAATTGCATCTGAAAGGGCGGCAGCCGGGTTAGCGCTGCCGCCCTTTCTTGTTTTTTATGAGGTGCTCCGCGATTGCATCTACCCCGCACCGTAATCTCACGTAACGCCGCGCGAACCCTCCGTAATCCCCTCCACACCCTGCCGCATTACCCTGTCGCTTTTGCGTGCCCTATACGCTCCCTATACGTGGCTACGGCATGGCTGAGCTACCATGCCGCAGCCACGCGCCATCGCGGTGGCCCATGTTTCAGCCGCATTACCGGCCTGGCCCCGGCCCTGCCGCGCGCGACACGCCGCCACGCCAGCACACCGAATCAACAGGAATTCACCGCATGCCGTCCGAATCTCGCCTTTGCCCGCGTCCACTGAGCCGCAACGCCACTTTGGCCATAGCCTTGGCCGCATTGCTCACGGGCTGCGCCGTGGGGCCGGACTACAAACGGCCCATGGCGGAGATTCCGGCGTCATACAAAGAAGCCGCCGACGGCTGGAAGCTGGCTCAACCCGCCGACCAGCACGACCGGGGCGCATGGTGGCTGATCTATCAAGACGCGCAACTGAACGCGCTCGAAGAACGGCTTAACGCCTCGAACCAGACCATTGCCCAGTTCGCCGCCGCCTATCGTCAGGCCCGTGCGCTAGTTGGCGAGGCCCGCGCCGCGTATTTCCCGGTGATTGGGGCAACGGCCAGCGGCTCACGCAACCGTAGCAGCTCGCTCTCCGGCAGCGGAAGTAGTGGGAGCAGTGCGGGTTCGGGAAGCATCGGCAATAGCGCCAATCTGACACTTGATGCGACTTGGGAGCCTGATCTGTGGGGCAAAGTCAGCCGCGCGGTCGCCGCGCAACAGGCGGGACAGCAAGGCGCGGCGGCTGATCTGGCGAATGCCCGGCTGTCTGCGCAGGCCACGCTGGCGCAGACGTATTTTTCGTTGCGCGCGCTCGACGCCACACAAAAACTGCTCGACGACACCGTTCAGGCCTATCAGCGCTCACTGGATCTGACACAAAACCGTTACGCCCAGGGCGTCGCAGCGCGAGCGGATGTGATTCAGGCGCAAACCCAGCTGCAATCGGCCCAGGCGGCGGCCATCGACAACGGCGTGGCCCGAGCGCAAAACGAGCATGCGATTGCGGTGCTGATCGGCGAACCTGCCTCGGTTTTTTCGCTAGCGCCGATGCCGCTGGACGCCACGCCGCCTGCGGTGCCACTGCAAATGCCGTCCGCCCTGCTTGAGCGCCGGCCCGATATCGCCTCAGCGGAACGCAAAGCCGCCGCCGCCAACGAACAGATCGGCATCGCCATCGCCGCGTTTTTCCCCTCACTGACACTTTCGGCGAACGGCGGCTTCCAGAGTTCGGTGATGTCGCAGCTCTTCACCGCCCCGGCGCGCTTCTGGACGCTCGGGCCGCAACTGGCGGCAACGCTCTTCGATGCGGGGCTACGCCAAGCCCAGACCGAAGCAGCGCGAGCTGCCTACGATCAAGAGGTGGCGCTATACCGGCAAACGGTGCTGACAGCATTTCAGGACGTCGAAGACAACCTCGCATCGCAACGCATTCTTGCGCGGGAAATCGCGGTGCAACAGCAGGCCGTGACATCGGCGCGGCAAGCGCTGGCGATCGTCACTAACCAGTATCAGTCGGGCATCGTCGACTATCTGAGCGTGCTGAGCGCGCAAACCACAGCGTTCAATGCCGAGCAGAAACTGGCAACGCTGGCGGGGCAGCGCATGGTGTCGTCGGTGGGATTGGTGAAAGCGCTAGGCGGCGGCTGGGATACCGCGCAGATGAATCAGGAAACTGGCGCGATGGCTGCGCCTGAGGCGGCGTCGGGTGCTTCGGGTGCTTCGGGTGCTTCGGGTGCTTCGGGTGTTTCGGGTGTTTCGGGTGTTTCGGGTGTTTCGGGTGTTTCGGGTGTTTCGGGTGTTTCGGGTGTTTCGGGTGTTTCGGGTGTTTCGGGTGTTTCGGGTGTTTCGGGTACTTCGGGTACTTCGGGTACTTCAAGCTCTTCAAGCGCGGCGGCAACCCCAGCAACTTCGACCACAGCCACCCCATCAAAAACAGCAACAACAAACGCGCTATAAGCCCCTCGCTCCTGCCCCACCCCTGCCGCTAGCGTTAAACGCTGAAACCCACGCCCAACCTAGCGCGCGAAAACCAGCGCCACCGAATCCGGCCCATTCGGCCGGCCCAACAAGTTCAACAGCCCGGCAAGGTTCTCACGGGCTTCAGCCGCAGAGCTAGCGGAGCCCTGAAACGACACCGCGCCTTCACGCAGCGTGCCATGGCCGCTCAGCATCAACGGGCCTTTAGTGGTTGAAAGATCGAGCGTCGCGCCCGCGCCTTCCGCCTGGAACACCACCCGGTAAGAACCCAGCGGCTTGACCCGCGAAACCCGCGAGCTCATCTCGTTGAGCGTGATGACCAACTGGCCAAACGCCTCTGAGCCAAAACTGCGCCAATCGGTCCAGCTCAACCGCACATCGCCTTGCAGATCGAGGGTGTTGAACGGCGCACCCAGACCCGCCAGCAGCGCCGCTGGCACCCCGATCCCGCCCGCGCTCAGCGTCGCGCCCCGCAGTTGCGCATCGACCCGCACGGCATCCGGCATCGCATCCGTTTGCCGCATCTGCATCCGCACTCGGCCGGTGAAGAGTGGCCAGAACGCAGTCTGCCATTCGATCCGTCCAGGCAGCACCGTCGCGCCGCTGGCGTCCGTCCCCGCCGCCAGCATCAGGGTGGCCGAACCACGCCAGAGCGAGCCCGATGGATCGGCCAGATTGATGTGGCCGTTAGTCGCCTTGGCAAACATCGGCGCGATCCATGCTGCGGGTAACAACGCTATCAGCGTCGCCCCGCTCGACAGCACGCCGACCAGCACCCACGGTAGGGCAGCGCGCACGCGCCGCATCCAGAAAGTCATAAAAAATCCTGTCCTGTCGCCAGAGGCCATCAACGGGAGCCTGAGGCGCTAGCCGGTTGCAGCACCACGCTCAAATCAACCTGGCCGTCGTCCTTAAGCGCCGTGAAATGCGCCTCGGAAACCTGCACCTTGAACTGGCGGCGCACCTCATCAAGCCAGGTGATCCAGGCTGGAAACGACGCGTTTTTCATTTGCACCTGCACCGCACTGCCCATCAATTGCACCTGGACTGGCGCGAAGCCACGCTCATTCAAAGAGGCGCTCAGCGCATCCTTCAGTGCCCCGCCGGTCGGCGCAATGCTTTGGCTCGCCGCCGACAGCGCACGCGCATCGTTGGCCTGCGCATTCATTTGCGCCAGTTGCCGCTGCAATCCCGGCAAAGTTTCGCGCAAACGCGTCCGGCCTTCTTGCGCCGGAGCCCACAGCACGGACCACGCCAGCACCACGCCAAGCGCAATGGCACCCCATGTCAGCAGCGCTTTTTCGCGTGACGTGCGGGCTTCCCAAAAGCCAGACCATGTTTCAAGCAATTCGGTTTTCATTGGCCGCTCCTGATGGTCCATTTGCCAGTGCTGCTATCAATCGCGCCAGTCAGCCCGTTACGCGCCAGGCGCTGGCCCAGATCGGGATCAACTTTGATTTGAGGCTTGAAGCTCACTTCAAGCCGGTGATCGTGATAATCGAGCGCGGCGATGCCGTTCACCGGCACCGGCCCAAGCGAGCGCGCGAGGCCATCGGCCAGCGACAGAAAATCGTCCGGCGAAAGCTCACCCGCCGCCACCCGCAGTTGCTGCAACTGCCGCGACATTTGATCGGGTGCATCGAGCACTACCGTGGTTTTGGGGAAGGCATTGAACAGCAGCTCGGTCATCTGCGCGTGAATCGCATCACGCTGGCGTGCCAGCATCAGCCATTGCACGTTCGCCCCGATCAGCGCGATCACCACGCTCGCCACCGCCAGCATCACCGGCACGCGCAAGCGCCGCAACAGCGCGCGATCCAGCCGCCATGGCTGCACCGAAAACTCAAACTGGCACAGATCGAAGCGGCAATCACAGGCACGCCGCGCGAGAGTTTCGAAGGTCAGCGGCTGCGCGCCGGGGAACAATGCCGCAACCGTAGGACGAGCCGTCGATGACGCCCGCTGCGTCTCGCCAGGCATGTCACTCAGCCGGTAGAGCTTGACTGGGGCTTCGCCCGCGAGCGTGCGCAGCGTCGGCGCGACCGCCGCCGCAGGCAGCGCCAGGCCTTCGCCATACAGCCCGCGCACCAGCGCCAGTTCAACGCACGGCACGCTGGCCTCTGGCACCGCTTCGCCCAGCAACGCAGGTGCAGTGGGCACCACCATGCCCAGCACCGCCGCCACCATCGGCGTCGCTGGAGCGACAGCGGGCAGCGCGCTGCTGGTTGCGGCCGGATCGGCATCAGCGTTTGCGTTTGTCTCTACGTTTACCTCTGCATCAACCTTGGCCGCTGCCAGCGCGGCGTTTGCGGCTTCCGCCTGCGCGGCCAGCGCCTGCGCTTCAGCCAGCACAGCCGTCGCTTGCGGCAAACAGCGCATCACCGGCACGGCCCGCAGATTGCGCTGGCCTGCCGCGGCGAAGCTCTCGCAGATAAAGCGGAACCAGCCCCGGTCAATCACCGCCAGCAGCTTGCGCCCGCCGCCTAATGGCTCGGGGTCTAGCGCGATGTGGCAGGTTTGCGGGTCCTGGATCAGTTGGTCTTCGACAATGTTCGGCAGCGCCTGGCGCAACCGGGGGCCTTTCAGCGGCGGCACCGTCGCCGCCAGCATCAGCAGGTCACGTGCCGCGATCATCAAGATCGTCGTGGAAGCACGCGGCAGCAAAGCCAGCGACGAGCGGCCCGCACGCTGCGTGCGGCCCGCTTTGTCGAGCAACAAAAACGGCAGGTCCGGCAGTTGCCATTCCTGTGAGGGCACCGCCGGATCACGCGGCGGCAATAGAACGATCAGCGTGCTCAAGGGCCACTCTCTCCAGATAAAGCGTTATTCGAACATTCAGGTTCAGGTTCAGATTCAGGTCTGGTCACGCACCCACACGATGCGCGTGGTGTGGGTTTGCGCATCGCGGTACAGCAGCGTGGTCCGGCTTACTTGCGCCCGTTCGTGCTGCACATCCCCGTGGATCAGAAAGTAAGACGTATTGACGTCAAGCAGATCAAGCGCCACGGTGGGCTGCTGCACGCCCGCACCGCGCAATGCCAGTTGCACGTCGCTGATGTTATGAAAAAACACCGTCTCGCGGCGTGCGGTAAAGGCCTGTGCGCTCGACAAGTTCATGCCCGGCACCACGGCGGCGATCACCTCGGGCTTGGCGGTATTCATGTTGAGCGCCGTTGGTGTGGGCAGCACCGTGACGAATGCGCGCAAACGCGCCACCTCCTCCACCGTGAAGCCCGGCACATCCAGCAGCGAATCCACGCTGGTCATTTGCAACGGCGCGACGCTCGCGTTGTCATCGCTATCGGACAAACCAGGCGCGTCGGTGAAATTACTCCCGCCGATCACTCCGCCCTCTTGCGGCGGCGTCACAGCCGTTGGCGTGCCAGACGGAGAAGTTTGCGTCTGAAACCGCGTCGCCGACTGCGCAAGGCCCGCCCGCAGTTGCAGCGCGGTTTTCTTCGCTAACTGACCATCAATCCCGAGCAAGCCCAGCAAACGCTGAAACGCCAGCACCTGCTCCATATTGAGCTGCAGCATGCCTGGCCCGGCATTCGACACCAGATTGCGCAAATTGAACTTGGCTTGGGCATCTTCAATCGAGCCGGATAAATACGTCGCCGCGCCTTGCTCGGCCCGCACATCGCCAATCTGCCCGAGAAAATCCGACAGACGGGTTTTCGCAATCGGCACACCCCACACGCCACCGAGGTAAGTGATGCCTGCCGAGGTATCGCCTTCCGAGCGCAGGATCAACCGGGTCCAGTCCAACGCACCGCGCGCCACCCACTGCGCCTGGGCCAGCAACCGCTGATTCTCGATCCGGCGAATCTGCACCTGCTGCCGCCACAACATCCCCGACACGAGAATGGCGGACAGCGCCACCACCAGCAGCGCGCTGATAATCGCCACGCCACGCGAGCGGCGCGGGTTTGGGCGGAATGTGATGGTGGTGGCCGTGGTGGTGGCCGCCATGGCCGAGCCCTTGGTCGAGCCCTTGGTTTTTGCCAGGCCGGTGGTGGCAGTGGCGATGGCCTTTGCGGAGCTTGAGCTTGAGCCCAAGCCAATAACAACACCCGAACCTGAACGAGCCCCATGCGAACGCGGTTCTTGCATCGTCACTCCCCCACCAGAAACATCCGCGTCACCGGGTACTGCAGCGAAGGCGCGCTGATACGAACCTCAAGCCCCGTGACCGAGCGCGGCAACGGCGCGTTGCCCAGCTGCGGCACTTTCAGATTGTTGTTGTTCGTCGTCAGCGCGTTTTCCACGGATTTCATCGTCGTGGTCCAACCGGTTTTCGGCACATACACCCGCACCTGAATCGCACCCACGCCGCCCATTAACGGCACTGCGCTCCAGGTATCGTTTTCGCCCGCCGCCAGCGTGCGCCGCAACTCACCGACATTGGCCAGCGGCACCGACGCATAGCGCACGATCCGGCCCTCGCTGATGCGATAGCGCACCACTTGCAAGCGCGGTGCCACACCGGGCAAATCCATCTCGCGCACGATCTGCACCACATTACCGCTCAGCGATACCGCTGGCTGGCCCGCTTCATCATCGGAACTTGCCTTGCGCGCATCAATGCGCAGTTGGTCGAATAACTGGGCGAACACCCGTTCATCTTCCATCGAATGCGTGATGATCTGGCGGCCCCGGATGATCTGGTCAAGCCCGCGCCAGGACAGCACAGCCACCACCGCCAGAATGGCAATCGCCACCAGCAGTTCGATCAGCGTGAAGCCACCCATGCGCAACCGGCGCGGTGCCCCGCGCGACACCGCGCGCTGCCGCACAAGCGGACAGAGGCCGGAGCGCTCAGAACGCTCAGAGTGAACGGCTGGTTTCATTGGGAACGACCGCCACCATCTGGGCGAGATTACCCCCGCGTCCAGGCATCGTCACCGACACCTCGACACGGCGAAAAACTGGATTAGGCGTCGCCGTCACGCGCGCCGTGCACATCAGCGTCAGGCTGCCCTGGGAGCAGTCAAAACTTTGCTCGCCCACCTCTGGCCAGGCGTGCGTGAGCCGCATCTGAGCCAGCGTGTTATCCGCGCTCCAGCCCGCCAGAAGACGTTGATGCAATTCGGTCTGAGCGCTGGCGAGACTACCCACCGCCCGCAACGAAGCCGCCAGCGCCACCGCGACAATCGCCAGCGCCACCAGCACTTCGATCATCGTGAAGCCACGTGCGGCCCGCATCCGGCCAGCGCCGCGAGCCAAAGAAAAAACGCGCCCAAGGCGCGGTATCTCAGCGGACTTCATAACGGCCATTTCCCGTACCGGTGATCGTCGCGTGCCCAACTGCGGCGAACAGCGTGACCTGCACCGGCACATCAATGCTTTCGGTGCCAAACACCACGCGTTGGGCGCTGGTGTCCGAGCCCGGATAGTTAATCGAGACGCTCGTCACGCCCCCTTCCCAGCGGCGCGGCCCAAGCAGGTCATCGCGCAGCGGACGCCAGCCATCGCTGGTACGGATATCAAAACGAAAGCCGCCATCAACCGGCTGCCACGCCACCGGACGGGCGCGCACCTGAGCCTCATCGCCAGCAGATTCGAACAACAACGCGAGACGCTGCGCTTCTTCGTTGAGATCAGTACGAGGGTTACGCGTGAGCGTCAGCGAAGCCAGCGAAATCAGCAAACCAGCGATCACCAGCACCACCAGCATTTCAAGCAGCGTGAAACCCGCCGCACCAGGCCTGATGCGGCGGGTTTCACGTAATGCGACAGCTGGCGGCAAGACTATTGCCACGAGCCTACATCGGCGTCGTTACCATCGCCGCCGGCCTTGCCATCCGCGCCATAGCTAAAGACGTCGATCTCGCCATGCACGCCTGGATTCAGATACTGGTAAGTGTTGCCCCATGGGTCATTCGGCAGACGCTCAAGATAGCCACCGTCTTTCCAGTTGTTTGGCACTGGATCAGTGCCGGGCTTTTCGATCAACGCGCGCAGCCCTTGATCCTGAGTGGGATAACGACCGTTATCGAGGCGATACAGTTTCAGCGCCTGCATCATCGTGCCGATGTCCTGCTTGGCCGCGACCCGGCGTGCTTCGTCCGGACGGCTCATGATTTTTGGCACGATTAGCGCGGCCAAAATGCCAAGGATGGCGATCACGACCATGATTTCGATTAGCGTGAACCCTCGTTGACGGCGGGTGCGCACTCCGGCGAGTGCGGTGCGGCGATTGGTCCACAGTTGCATAGCTAGCGTCCTTTTTCAAAAAAATAGGGGTCGGTCAGATAAAGCCGTTACATCACAGATAAAGCATGCCGCTGTGACCGGCGCGTCATTCTAATGTCATCCGGGACGGCTCCCGAGAGGGCAAAGCGACGCAGCTCAGGGCTTTCGCAGATTTCACAAATCCGTACAATGGCGCGCATGAACGCTCTCCAGATACGACTTCTTGCGCTCGCGCTGTTCGCGGTTTTCTGCGCAACCCTCACTTACTGGGCCATTACGCTCACGTCACACAACGGTGCGCCGTTGCCTGCCGCGGCTGTCCGCGCCCCGGTTTCAGTCGAACAAACCGCCACGCTCTTTGGCGGCCAGCTTACGCGCAGCATCAACCAGGATGTGCGTTTGTTCGGTGTGCTGGCGCTGCGCGAAGGCGCGGCGGCAATCATCAGCACAGGCGGTGAGCCTTCGCGGGCAGTGTCGCTGGGCAGCACGATCATGCAAGGCGCAACGCTAGCCGAAATTCGCAGCCGCTCAATCGTCGTCGACCACAACGGCGTCCACTCCGAAGTTTTCCTGCCCACCAACGTTTCTGGCCCGGCCATTTACGTACGCTAGCGCGTCACACGTGCATTGCCGCTATCCGGTTGCGTGCGGTGCGCTGCAGGTGCCGCGGGCCCAACCCATACAGCACCTCACCGCACAGCGGACATAGCCGCTTACTGCACCAGATTGTTCAATTCGATGATCGGCAGCATCACCGCCAGCACGATCACCAGCACCACCCCGCCCATCGCCAGAATCAGCAACGGCTCCAGCAAGCTCGTCAGGAACATCGTGCGCCGCTCCAGCTCACGCGCCTCGCCTTCGGCGGCGCGGTCAAGCATGGTCGTCACATCGCCGGTGGCTTCACCCGAACGAATCAAATGCACTAGCACTGGCGGAAACGTCTTGGTATTGCCCAGCGCCCGTGACAGCGACGTGCCTTCACGCACCCGCACGATGGCGTCGTCGATATTGCCGCGCATCGCGCGATTGCTAAGGGTTTCGCTAGCGGCCTGCAACGCACGCAGAATCGGCACGCCTGCGGCCGTCAAAATGGCCAGCGTGCTGGCAAAACGCACCGTGTTATAGCCCCGCACCAGCTTGCCAAAGAGCGGCGCGCCCAGAACCCAGCGATCAAACGCAAAGCGCGGCCCGGGCTGCGCCAGCACCGAGCGCACCACATACACCAGCAGCGCCAGCCCCAGCAGCAGCGCCCACCACCAGTGCCGCACGAAATCCGAAAGCGCCATCATCATCAGCGTCAGAAAGGGCAGTTGCTGTTTGGTACTGGCAAACACATTGACCACCTGAGGCACGACGTAGCTCAGCAAAAACGTCACGATGCCAAACGCAATCAGCGTGACGATCATCGGATAGGTGAACGCCAGCACGATTTTTTGTTTAAGCGCATTGCGCTGTTCGATGTAGTCAGCGAGACGCGACAGCACCAGTCCCAGCTTGCCGGTGTGCTCACCTGCGGCAACCAGCGCGCGATAAATTTCGGGGAAATCACGGGGATGCTGTGCCAGTGCGCTAGCAAACGAATGGCCGCCCAGCACTTCGGCACGAATCGACGCCATGAGCTCGCGGATGTAATCACGCTCTGACTGCTCGGTAAGCACTGCGAGGGTTTCGTCCAGGGGCAGCCCGGCGATCAGCAGGCTGGCGATTTGCCGCGTCAGGATGGCTTGCTCGCGTTGCGACAACCGCCGCCCAAGCGACAGCCGCTGACTACGCTCGCCCCGGGTGCGGGTCGCGGCGGGCTCGACCACCAGCGGCGTCAGCCCTTGAGTGCGAAGCTGGGTACGGGCGCTGCGAGCGCTATCGGCATCCAGCACGCCTTTTTGCGCCTTGCCCGCAGCATCAATCGCTTCGTAACGGAATGCAGGCATCCGTTCAGGCTCCCGTTACGCGAATCACTTCTTCCCGCGACGTCAGGCCGGATTCGAGCCAGCGATCGCCATCCTCACGCAGGGTGCGCATGCCTTGCGCGCGGCCTGCCGCCAGAATCTCTGAATCAGCCGCATTGCGATGAATCAGCGCGCGAATAGGCTCGTCGATCAGCAGCAGTTCATACACCCCGCGCCGCCCGGCATAGCCCGAATGACCGCAACGCTCACAACCAACCGGGTGCCACTGGGTGCGTTGCACGCCATCCTCGCCGGTTTCGCTGCGCTCTTCCTTGCACACCGGGCACAAACGCCGCACCAGCCGTTGCGCCAGCACACCCAGCAAAGACGACGCCAGCAGATAAGGCTCAACGCCCATATCGGTCAAACGTGTCACGGCGGAAGCGGCATCGTTGGTATGCAGCGTGGCCAGCACCAGGTGGCCCGTGAGCGATGCCTGAACGGCAATCTGCGCGGTTTCGAGATCGCGGATTTCGCCAATCATGATGACGTCCGGGTCTTGCCGCAGGATCGAGCGCAAGGCCCGCGCAAAATTCATCCCGATCCGCTCGTTGACCTGAGTCTGGCCAATGCCAGACAAGTCGTATTCGATCGGATCTTCGACCGTCATGATGTTGGTGGTCGCGGTTTCGAGCCGTGACATCGACGCATACAGCGTGGTGGTTTTACCCGAGCCCGTCGGGCCCGTCACCAGCACGATGCCGTGCGGACGCGCAATCAGCCTGTCGAATTTGACCAGGGTATCTGCCGCCATGCCGAGGGCTTCGAGATTGAGCCGCGCCGCATCTTTTTCGAGCAGCCGCAAGACCGCGCGCTCGCCATGCCCGGTGGGCAGTGTCGAAACCCGCACGTCCACCGGGCGGCCACCCACGCGCAGCGTGATCCGGCCATCCTGAGGCAGGCGTTTTTCAGCGATATCGAGCTGCGCCATGATCTTGATGCGCGAAATCAGCGCGCCATGCAGCGCCTTTTTGGGCCGAACCACATCGCGCAGCGTGCCATCGACACGGAAACGCACCACCGAGGCATTTTCAAACGGCTCGATATGGATATCCGACGCCTGTTCGCGCGCGGCCTGGGTGAGCAACGCATTAATCATCCGGATGATCGGTGCGTCGTCCTCCGATTCCAGCAGATCTTCTACTTCGGGGATGTCCTGCATCAAGCGCGACAGGTCAACTTCACCTTCCACCTCGCCCACCACTTGCGCGGCGCTGCCATCCTGGCGCGCATAGGCCTGATTGATCGCCTGGGCCAGATCCGCTGCGGGCACACGCAACACCGATAACGCACCGAAATTGCGCGCGATTTCAGCTAATGCGGCATCGCTGGTGCGTTCGCTAATCCAGACTTCAAGACCCTCCGCACGCTGCTGCGCCACCAGAATCTGGCCGTTCTTCGCAAAGCCATAAGGCACCAGGCGAGCGGCAAGCGGCGAAGGTGCTTCGCGCTCGCTCTCTTCGGCAGGCGCGGCATGATCGTTCAGTGGCATCTGCCCAGGCCCCGTTGCAGCCCCTGCAGCGGAAGACGGCGTGTTCATGGATGATCCCCAGACCAGGGCGTCGCGCCTTGCGTGCCCGCGGGTGCCGCTTGCGGCTCAAGCGGCTTCGGCGCAGGCTGGCGGGTCATCCGGGTCAGGTCGAACAAGTTCTCAGCGGGGACAGCGCCCTGGCTCGGACCTGGCGGCAACGGCGGCAACTGCGGAATATCGTTGTCGCGGATCAAGCGGTTATCCGTCTGATAACCACCCTGCGTATCGCGCAAATAATCGTAACGGCTCGAAGTAATCGACGAAATCGTCGCCTGATCCCGCACGATCACCGGCCGCAGAAACACCATCAAATTGGTTTTCGTGCGGCTCTTGTTTTCTGAACGGAATAGTTGGCCCAGCCAGGGAATATCACCGAGCAACGGGATTTTCGATGCGCCGTTGTTGTACTGATCCTGCATCAAGCCGCCAAGCACGATGATTTCGCCATCATCGGCCAGCACGGTGGAACGGATTGAGCGCTTGTTGATGGTGACGCCGCCCGGATTGGCAGCGGTATTGGCTGCAACGGAAGAATCTTCCTGATAGAGCTGGAGCTTCAGCACGCCGCCTTCGGTGATCTGCGGCTTGATATGCAAGGTCACGCCCACATCTTGCCGGTCGAAGGTATTAAAGGCGGTGACTGAAGTAGCCGAGTTAGCGGTTGGCGTGGCATAGGAGCCGGTCACCACTGGCACGTTCTGGCCAACGACAATCTTCGCTTCTTCGTTATCCAGCGTAATCAGGTTAGGTGTCGACAGAATGTTCGCGTCACTCGATTGCGATAGCGCCTGCAACAACCCACCCAAGCCAAACACGTTACCGAACTTGTGCAGCAACCCGACATTCAGGCCGTTGTTCAGCAAGTTGCTACCCGCCGCGGCTAACCCAGCAGCCGGATTAGCCGCGATCACGTTCCCTGTCGCCGTCAGGTTGACGATGCTCTGGCTGCCGTTGGTGCCAAAGTTCGAACCGCCGAACAATGCGTTATTGCCCCCTTGTGACAACAGCGCACCTTGCCATTGAATTCCAAGATTCGAACCCGTTGTGGCAGACAGTTCGACGATCAGCGCTTCGATATACACCTGAGGCCGGCGCGCATCGAGCTGGTCGATCACCGCCCGCAGATTGCGATACACCGGATCGGACGCGGTAATGATCAGCGAATTGGTTGCCGGATCGGCCTGGATCATGCCGCCCGGCTGGTTATCGTTGCTGCTGTTGCTGTCGTTGCTGGAGAACCCGCCGTTATCGCTATTGCTGCCGCCCGACATCGGGTTGCTTGATGAGCCACTGCCAGAACCCGACGGCAGGGGCGGCAAGCCAGGCGTTCCAGTTGAGTTGCTACCGCCAATGCCACCGCCGTTGCTATTGCTGTTCTGGTTAAAGGTATTGGCGTTGCCGGACGAATTATCGTTACCGCTGCCTTTGCCCAGCATGCCGCGCAAAGTTTTGGCGAGACGCACGGCATCGGCATTACGCAGCGTCACGACGTGCATGTTGCCGAGCTGTGCCGTGGGCGCATCGAGTTGTTTCGCCAGCGCCTTGGCGGCTGACAGACGCGCGCCACTCGACGCCCGCAACAGCAGCGCATTAATGCGCGCATCGGCCGTTACTGACACTTTCAGCGTGGCATCGGTGCTACCGACCGCACCCGGATCCAGCATCTTCGACAGTTGCGCGGCGACATCGAGCGCATTGGCATTTTTCAGTGGAACGACTTCGACTTGCTGGCCCGCTGCGGTATCAACACCCGCGATGATGCGTGCAATGCGGCGCACGTTATCGGCGTAATCCGTGACGACAATCGTGTTGTTGGCCGGATAAGCCGCCACGGTATTGTTCGGCGAAATAAGCGGACGCAGCACCGGCAGCAGGTTGTTGGCCGATTCGTTTTTGAGCTGGAATATCTGGGTGACAACCTGATCGCCACTGGCCGCCGGATTGTTACCGACATGCGTCGGCACCCCCTGGAGTTTTGCATCCGCTTCCGGCACGACTTTGAGCAGGCCGAAATCCTGAACCAGGCTAAAGCCCTGCATACGCAACGCGGACTGCAGGATTTTTAGCGCCTGAGCCTCCGGCACAGGCTTCTCGGACACCAGATTTATCTGGCCCTTTACGCGTGGATCAACAATGATCGTTTTGCCCGTTGCGACGCCAATTGCCTTGGCAACCTGGTCGATATCGGCGTTGACGAAATTTAATGTCACCTGGGCGTAGGCCGCCTGTGTGGTGAGTAATCCGGCAACTAGCAGCGCCGTTGCAATGCGACGCAATGCCATACGGTTTCTTCTTCTCATGGAATGTGATGTCGGAGCCAACGGCTAAATGCCGCCGAAATGTCATGAGCGGACATGCGGGCAAGACGCGGCCTCAGATCCGCCATAACTCAACGCTTGTTGCACGCGGCAAGCGCGTACCCAACGTTTTGTAAGCAGTGACCGTGGGTGCTCGCAACCCTCTGCCAAAAAACAGTGAACAATACCAGCTTTTCTTGGTAAATCTGTCACAAAAAACAACGAACGTCATGCGCTCTCCGATTGCACACATTCCTTGTGCACTGGGCTCCTGGGCCCTACTGGGGAAGATTTTTCCAGCCTCGAAACCATTTCGGATTGCGCAACGTTAGATCGTTCGTCCAGCTTGACTGAGACCCAGCCGCCGGTATCATACGCAGCGGTTCGACACCCTCGATACCCTCGACGCCCAGGCCAAGCTCTCCTTCAAACCTGCACGGCCGTCCAGGCATCCATGTTTTGCCTTAACAGGAATACTTCATTAATGACGCGGGCTTTATTCACTACCGCCATCGCATTCTCCGCGCTATTAAGTGCTGGACCAGTACGCGCTGACTGTTTCGATGAAGCCGCTCGCTACCAAAGCGTCAATCCATTGATCCTGCGTGCCATTGCATGGCAGGAATCACGCAACCGGCCTGATGCCCTGCATAAAAATACGAATGGCTCGACCGATTACGGCGTGATGCAAATCAATTCAATTCATTTGCCCAGGCTATCCCAGTATGGAATTTCATCCGGCACGCTGATGGAGCCATGCAAGAACGTCTATATCGCCGCGTGGCATTTACGCCAGAAGATGAACCGTCACGGCAATAGCTGGGAAGCTGTTGGGGCCTACCACTCGGAAACCCCCGCGTTAAGAGATAAATACGCTGCGCAGATCGCCGCCATCTTGCGCAAGTGGAATTTGCTGGATGCTGAGCGTTAAGCATTGAGGCATTGAGCGCTGAATAACTTCTGGCACGAAGGCACTAACTAAATAGCGTGCCTTCACGCTAATTCATCTCACTCCTGCCGGTAACAAAAAGCAGAAAAGCCCGTGATACCCATCTGATTCAAATAAATACCGCTCATCATCCCCGTCACCCATTCCTGTTGCCGCTTGATGCACAATGGCGGCTTCCTGCTGCCGCTGGTCCACATGCAAGACAGTGTCTGCGGTGCACCCTTCCCTCCTTGTGATATTCAACACTCCGATGAATCAGCTGCCACTGCCTGTCACTGTGCTCTCTGGTGTTCCTGGCGCGGGTAAAACCACGCTCCTGAACCATCTTCTGGCGAACTGCGGAGATCTGCGGATTGCCGTCATCATGAATGACTTCACCAGGCAAGCGGCCCCTGCCGATATGCCAGATAACTGCACCCATTGCACGCTGTTCGACGATCTGCCCGATTTTGTCCACCGTCTGGCAACACAACAACGCTTTGATGCCATCGTGATCGAAGGGACAAGCAACATCGAGCCCATGATGTTTGCCGATGCGCTGAACACCGACGACGACAACATCGGTGTTCGCCCACCCGAACGCGACGGCGCCACACGGCTGGACACCATGGTGACGGTGGTCAATGCCGCCACCTTTCTGCGCGATTACGCCAGCACCGATGGCCTTGTTGAACGTGGGTTCTCTGTCGCTAAAGACGATGACCGGACTGTCATCGAGTTACTAATCGAACAAATCGAGTTTTGCGATGTGCTGGTGATCAACAAGACCGATCTGGTCAGCACCGACGAGCTGGCCCATTTGCAACGCGTCCTTGCACGGCTCAATCCACGGGCCGAACAAATCATTAGTCGTTTTGGTGCAGTGTTACCCGAACAGATTGTGAACACCCGGCGCTTCGAATTCGAAAAAACTGCCAACGCGCCCGGCTGGGTTGTGGCCCTTGATCAAATCCAGTCCACGGATAAAACTCCCAGCGATTTCGACAAAGGCCACTTTGTCTATCGTGCCCGCCGGCCTTTTCATCCCGACCGCTTCTGGACGCTTATCCATCAGGAATGGACAGGCATATTGCGCAGCAAAGGATTGTTCTGGCTCGCCACGCGTAACGACATGGCCGGTTCGCTATCGCAAGTGGGCAGCGTGTGCCGTCATGGTCCGGCAGGTATGTGGTGGGCGGCACAGCCACGCAACGAATGGCCCGATGGCGATGCCGAGCAAATGGCAGAAATTGCCTCTGACTGGCAAGGTGATTTCAACGACGCCACCATTGGTGACCGCCGCCAGGAATTAGTGATGATTTTCGACATCGGCATTGATCCAGCGGTATGGCAAGCCCGCTTCGATGCCTGTCTGGTTAGCGATGAAGAACTATCCGTGTTCCGCGCGGCATCGCAGCCAGGGCCTGACTCATTTCCATCCTGGGATTTCGCTACGGAAGAAGAACACAACCATGAGCACCATCATCACGATCATGATCGTGGGCCCCATGGGTATCTCCATTAAATACGGCTAATTGTTGATTGCACCGCCTGGCCGGTAGTGGCCAAGCGAGCGCATAAAAAAACCCGCCGATTGGCGGGTATCAACAACCAGGCGTTGAAATGCCTAGCGCTTGTTGACTGCGTCTTTAAACGCTTTGCCAGCCGTAAACTTAACGGTCTTGGCAGCTGGAATCTTGATGGATTCGCCAGTCTTTGGGTTACGGCCAGTGCGCGCAGCGCGCTTGCCCGAACCAAAGCTGCCAAAACCAATCAACTGGACCGCGTCACCCTTCGACACGGTCTTTTTGATGACTTCGAGCAATGTGTCCAGCGTTTCGCCGGTTTGAGCCTTGCTGGCGCCAGTCTGAGTTGCAACGGCGTCGATCAGTTCCTGTTTGTTCATTAAGGTTCCTTTCTAGGTTTGGGTTGACACGGACAGCGCGAACGCGCCGATTATACGTGCGCGGCTTGCGCCGTCTAGCGCTGGCGGCTCGGGAGTATCCCGGACAAGCACTCATAAACGCGTGACGGGAGCATACTGCAACACTTCTGTGCAGCCGCTCCAGCTTTGCGGCGGTTGCTATGATAGCTCAGCGGAAACCCAAGCAGGATAAGGGTTTCAAAGAATTCCACGAAGGCAGCGGAATTTTCACTGAAAAGTGTCGTTTTTCCTCATGAATGCCTCTTCTATCCGCCGCGAGCCTTATTTCATCGGGGTTTACGTTGGTTTTTGCCAACGTTCGCCGCATCGTTTTTACGCCGGCAACGCTGTTTACTCCTGCTCCCTCTTTTTTCCAGGCGCTTTTAGCTGCGCATGACTGAGCCGCGACATCCCCCTTCCAGCGCATTTCAACAAGCGAATCCCGCACAATCTTTTGCCGAACAACGCGGACAATACGATCCGGCTCAACTGATTGAAGCCCGGCAAGTGTTTTTAAATGGCAATGGCTTGCCCGGCCGTTGGCACCAGCGCCGTGTTTTCACGATTATTGAAGCCAGCTTCCACTTTGACTTCGGCGCAGTGCTCCGTTTTCTAGTGACTTGGGCCGCCTGGCGGGCCGATCCCGCGCGTTGCGAGCGGCTACATCTGGTTGCTGCGCAAATTCAGCCATTAAATGAAGCCGATCTGCGCGCCGCCCTTCGTGTGCTGGCACCTGATCCTGATAGCGCGCTGGCACACCTCGCAAAGACCCTCGCTGATGCCTGGCCAGTGCCCGTTCCCGGCGTCCACCGGCTGGAATTCGACCATGGCCAGGTCACGCTGACGCTGTTATTTAGCCCGCGCCATCACTCTCGTCACGCTGAGATCCACCCCGGCACTCATGCGTTGTCCACACTGGTGTTGCGTGCCGATGCGCTGTATCTGGATCTGGGTTTTCTGACGGCTCCTCCCGCGCCCGCCTTTTTCAAAACGCTGACGCGCTTCGCTGGCGAAAACGCGACGTTTGCTGCCCTCTGCGACGCAGACCATGCCCCGGCGCTACGGTCATTGCTGACACAAAGCGGTTTCGCTTGCACCGAATCGAGCCCATCCCAGCCCACCGCTAATTCAGATCAAATTTCAGCTCAAACGCCACGTCTGGTGCTAACCGGGCACTTCGCCCCCCGCTGGCAGGTAAGGCGGCACGAGCCCCCCATGCCATTGAATCCGCATGAACGGCATGCCATCGTGATTGGCGCAGGCCTCGCGGGTTGCGCGTTGATCGAGCGGCTCACCGCCCGTGGCTGGCACATCACCTCGCTGGAACGGCATGCGCGCGTAGCCCAGGAAGCCTCGGGCAATCCCGCTGGCGTGTTTCATCCGATGATGTCGCGCGATGACAATCTCGCCGCACGTCTGACCCGCGCCGGCTTTCTCTACGCCCTTCAACGCTGGACTGCACTCAGCGCCATGGGCTACCCGCCGTTGCGTGGTCCGGAAGGTTTGTTGCAAATCGCGGCTAGCTCCGATGAAGCTCAGGCGATGGCCGACACCGTCGCTGCACTGGCCTACCCCACTCGCTACGCTCAATCCGTCTCGTCAACCGAAGCACAACACCTCGCCGGTATGCCGCTCGCGCATGGCGGCTGGTTTTATCCGCACGGCGGCTGGATTGACCCGGCCGCGTTATGCGCCGCGCAATACGCAGCGGCAGGCGCCCGGCTGGAACGGCGCTTTGGCATCGAAGTCAGCCGCCTCTCCTGGCTTGGTGACCAGTGGCAAGTATTTGATACGTCGGGGCAAGCCGTGGCGTGCGCGCCCGTCGTGATTGTCGCCAATGCGCACGATGCGGCCCGCATTGCCGGATTACGTTTCGCCGCCACGCAAAGTGTACGAGGCCAACTGACGCTATTACCCGCTACCGCTGGTTTATCCCGTCTCCGCTTACCCGTGATTGGTACGGGTTATGCGGTTCCGCTCGCTGGCGAAGTCACGTTGACAGGTGCGACCTACGATATCGACGACCCCGATCCCACGTTGCGGCTAGCGGGCCACAGCGAAAACCTCGAACGCCTCTCGCAGATGCTGCCCGGGATAGCACTCAACCCTTCGCTGCAAAACCTCACTGGACGCGTCGCGTTTCGCTGCGTCACAAGCGACCGCCTACCCATGAGCGGCAGTCTTGCGGACGAAACCCTCGCGCTCCTTCATGCCCAGCAATTGGCTGGCGGCCATCTGGCAGACCTGCCACGCGCCAGCGGTTTATATGGCTCATTCGCGTTTGGTTCGCGTGGGCTGGTCTGGGCAGCGCTGAGCGCTGAATTGATTGCGGCACAAATCGAAGGCGAGCCACTGCCGCTCGAACGTGAACTGGCTGACGCCCTCGATCCCGCCCGTTTTCTGCTGCGCGCATTACGCCATCCGCTTGCGAGTTAATTCCCTTCCTCTTTCTGCTGCTCCAGCATTCCTCCTCTCCAGGCTGTGGATAACTTGCAGAACAAGCAGAAAATTTCGTGTGGACTCGATGTGGACGTAAACGGGATAACTTCAGCATCTTCAGATCCGCGCCAAAGTTACCCCACGAAGCCCGCTCTAACCGGTATCTGCGCACACCGGGTTATATATCTCTTAACCCATTGATTTATTGATAGAAAACAAAGTTATCCACAGAAAAGCAGCGTCATTGTTAACTATTACTACGTATACATATGGGTAAACAAGTAAACCTAAAAACCGAGCGCTGAACGAACCACATCAGGCAAAAAACCACGTCAAAAATCATTCAAATCGCCGAGCAGATATCACCAAAATTCGTCCTTAACAGAGATGAAATTCCCTGATGAAGTCAAGATAGCGTCAGTTTTTACCGTTTTAACGGAAATTTCGCGTGTTTTAATCCAATCTCAAAAATATGTGGCAGAATGGCCCTACTTTTTGCGTTGCGCGATCAAACGATGCGAACGCTTCAATGGAACAGTTGCCACGTTCCCTGGATCAAATTCAGCAACCGGCACGGTTTCTTCTCAAGCTAGGCCTGCTCGTGGGATACCCCATTCAGCCTGTCCCCAGCTACCCGCCTGTCACGGGTCAATAACACCATGCGCTGCACGCGGTACTGGCATCAATACCGTGCATATGGTTCGTCTTCACTAGGCCCCTGGCGATTTATCCAGTCCGTGCCATTTGCTCTTGCTGCAAAGGAGAAGCCATCACGATGAAAACAGCGTTTTCATTTTTCCCCACCTGGCCGCTGTCACCCGACGCGATTTTTTGGGCTGGTCTCGCGCTTGTCGCGGCTGGTCTATGCGGTGAGCTGTGCTATCGCGCCTGGCGTTTGCCACGCATTTCCGGCTATGCAGTGATTGGCCTGATTGCAGGCTCTGCCGGATTTGGCGTGATTGATGCCGATTCGGCCATTGCGGCGCGTCTACTGCTGGATGTCGCACTGGGTCTGCTGCTGTTTGAGCTCGGCAGCCGGCTTGATCTGACCTGGATTCGCCGCAATCCATGGCTGATTCTTTCAAGCATTGCCGAAGCCACGTTGACTTTCGCGCTGGTCTTGCCCGTTTTACTGTTTTTGAATGTGCCGATGATGGTCGCGCTGGTGCTTTCGGCCATCGCCATGGCAACCTCGCCAGCGATGGTGATTCAGCTCAAGACAGAACTACGCGCCGAGGGCCAGGTAACTCAGCGGCTGATGACCTTGACGGCGCTGAACAGCATGTACGCGGTCGTGATTGAAAAGCTGGTTTCATGCTGGCTTCACCAGGAGATCTACGGCAATGCGCTGGCGACTATCTTGCAACCGGTGTATCTGCTGGCGGGCTCGCTGATTCTTGCGTATGGGCTGGCGTGGACCTGTAATTTTTTCTACCGCCATCTCAACATGCAAGACAAGCACGCATTTGTTGCGTTATTTGGGCTGGTGTTGCTGGCGATTGCTCTTGCCCATCTGCTTAAGCTGTCGACGATTCTGAGCCTGCTTGCCGCGGGCATCATCGTGAAAAATCTGGAGCCACGTCCGCAACTTTGGCCGCAGCATTTCGGCACGGCAGGCTGGTTGCTGACGGTCATTCTGTTTGTGCTGACACTGACTTCATTCGAATGGCGCTATATCGCACTGGGTGGTGTCGCTGCGCTCGGGCTGATTCTTGCCCGTTTACTGGCCAAGCTGGCGGGCGTGCTGATGTTCGCCAAAGCAAGCGGGCTGCACTGGAAGCAAGGCGTTGCACTGGGCTTGTCGCTATCACCGATGTCGGCGTTAGCCTATTTGCTAGTCGACGATACCTATGCGCTTTATCCAGATTTCGATCCAAAGTTGCGGGCCATTGCGATGTGCTCCATTGTCGTGCTGCAGATTCTTGGTCCATGGCTGGTCTATCGCAGCCTCTCACTGGTAGATGAGCGGCGTGAATGAAGGTTTTGAATTGAATCCCATTGCTATTGCCAGTTTTTTCTACTGAACTGGCCTGATTAAAATTTATTAAAAGGGGCGTTATGTCACTCGAACCCTTCATTGATTCAAAGCCATTTACCTTTGGCATTGAACTCGAAATGCAGATCGTGAATACCTACGATTACGATCTGACCAAAGCCGGAACCGACTTGCTGCGGCTGGTTAAACATGAAACGATTCCCGGCAATATCACGCCGGAAATTACCGAGAGCATGATTGAGCTGTCCACCGGGATTTGCACTTCGCATGAGCAGGCAGTCGCTGATCTGCGTACGATCCGCGATACCCTGGTTAGTGCAGCAGATCGTCTGAATGTCGGACTGTGCGGTGGTGGGACCCATGCTTTTCAGCAATGGAGTGACCGGCAAATCGTGGATACCCCGCGGTTTCAGTATCTGTCCGAACTTTACGGCTACCTTGCGAAACAATTCACGGTATTTGGTCAGCACGTTCACATAGGCTGTCCAGATTCGAATAGCGCGCTTTTTTTACTGCATTCGATGTCGCGTTTTATTCCGCATTTCATTGCTTTATCGGCGTCGTCACCTTTTGTACAAGGCGTTGATACGGGATTTCATTCAGCCCGGCTAAATTCAGTTTTTGCTTTTCCGTTATCTGGACGAGCGCCATTTGTGCTGACATGGGACAGCTTCGAGGAATATTTTTCGAAGATGGTGAATACCGGCGTTGTGAACAGCATGAAAGATTTTTACTGGGATATTCGACCGAAGCCGGGTTTTGGCACGATTGAAATTCGCGTAATGGATACGCCGCTTTCTGTCGAACGAGCTGCAGCAATTGCCTGTTATATCCAGACACTGGCGCGTCATTTATTAATGGATAAACCTTTAATGCCTAAAGAAGACGATTACCTGGTTTATACCTTCAATCGTTTCGAAGCCTGTCGCTTTGGTCTGGCAGGTACTTGCATCAACCCGCAAACCGGTGAGCGCAAAACCATTTCTGAAGACATTCTTGAAACGCTCGATTTGATCGCGCCGCATGCTGAGGCGCTGGGTTCAGGCAAGGCGCTAGCGGAGATCGGCACCATTGCACGCTCGCAGGTGAATGACGCGACATGGCTGCGAGGAGCGTTTGCCACCGATTCATCGTTGAATGAAACCACCCGGCAGCAGTGCTTGCGCTGGCGTGGCGAGTCATAATCTTGGCGTTTGTGGTGTTTTTGAGACTTGTTACCGAGTCATTTTTTTCGCTCAGACTGCTTCCAGCTACCGCCGTCATTAGTCTTTCCAGATTTTGCATATATGGTTGTAGTAGTAGTTAACAAGCATCGCTGTTGCTTGTGGAGAACTGAGCAATACCGTTAAAAGTCAATGGATTAGCAAAAGGATAAGGGCGAGGGCAGCTGGCTGGCAGATGACGGGAGTGGAGGATAACTTTGGTGCTAAAGAGTGAAAGCTGAATGTTATCCAGAAACTGTGCACCTTGAATCTGCTGAGTTGTTCTGCTGTTATCCACAGGCTTCCGGGGATAACTTAGTTGTACGATTCTCATCTCTCGCATAGAATACCGTCCAGGCTGGTGTTATCCGGTTGTAGTTGCAAGGCGCGCTAGACGTTCAGAATGATCCAGGGAGGGGGGAGTCCGACACGCCGGTACAGGGGTGCGAAGCGGTAAATTTTGAGATGGTTAGCCGGCCCGTCTGGGGATCGGACGGAGCTGTCCCACACAGCCTGACAGCGTGGTTCACGCTTGAAGACTGAAAACGCAGCGATATGCTGCCTATAACCCACGAAAAATTATGAGCGAAGGTGTTTACGGAGATAAGGCTAGCGGGCGGGTGACCCATAGCCTCTTGCGATTGAGTACAGCCATGCGGAATCAGGCATGGGAATGGGCGGAAGGCGCAAGCCTGACACCAACTCAAGGCGAGATTCTGGTGTTGCTGATGCAGCGTAAAAATCCGATGCGTCTGGGTGAGATCGCACGCGAAACGGCGCTGACAGCAGCTACGACAAGCGATGCGGTGACAACTCTGGAAGGAAAAGGGCTGGTTGAAAAACGCCGGGCGCTGGACGATGGCCGGGCACTGGCAGTGCGCTTGACGGCTCGGGGTAAAACAGCAGCCAAACGTGCCGCCCAGTGGCCAGATTTTCTTACCAAGGCGGTTGGTGCCTTGCAGGAAAAAGAGCAATCGCTGCTGTATCGCACGCTGCTCAAGACGATTCGTCAGCTTGAGGTGAACGATGCGATGCCGTCGCACCGGATGTGCCTGAGCTGTGCATCTTTCGAGCCAGGCAAGAGCGCGAAGAATGCGATGCATCATTGCGCGTCACTAGGCTTGTCGATGGCCGACAGCGATTTACGTCTGGATTGCCCTGCATATGAAGTTGCTGATGCAGCGACGCAGAAAAAGACGTGGAAGATCTTCGCGCAGCAAGGTTGATTCGAGTCCGCTAAACTGCGAGGCTGAAGTCCCGGGTGATGGTTGTTTCATCTCCCGGGATTTCGTTTTGCGCTGCCACAGGTGGCGTATTCCTGGTCAACCTGAATAGTGGGAACTGCTGATGAATCACGAAGCTCTGGCTGTGCGCCATGTTCACTTCGAAGATTTGGGCAGTCTTGAGCGCGTGCTGGGTGAGCGTGGCTGGCCCGTACGTTACCTCGATGTTGGATTTGCCCGGATTGAGGCACCTGATCCGTTGGCACCATCATTGATGGTGGTGCTTGGCGGGCCGATCAACGCTTGCGACGATGCGAACTATCCGGCCCTCAAGCCTTTAGCGTTGATGATCGAAAAACGTATTGCAGCGGGTTTGCCAACACTGGGTATTTGTCTCGGGGCTCAACTAATTGCCCGTGCGCTGGGTGCGAGGGTCTATCCCTCGGGTCATACGGAAATAGGCTGGACACCGTTGACACTTACCGATGCGGGGCGGGCATCGCCACTCCGGCATCTAGACGGCGCAAAAACCTCAATGCTGCACTGGCATGGCGATACTTTCGATTTGCCTGCTGGCGCAACCCATCTTGCTTCCACACCCGTGTGCGAAAACCAGGCGTTCTCCTGGAAAAATCACGTCCTTGGCCTGCAGTGCCACCCTGAAATCAGAGCGGACCGTTTCGAGCCCTGGCTAATTGGTCATGCCAGCGAGCTAGCGAGCGCGGGTATCAATGTGCCGCAGTTGCGGGCGCAGACAGCGCAGTTGGCTCCTGCGCTTGAAGCTGGCGTGCGTTTGATGTTTGGCGAATGGCTGGATCAGCAAGCGGTAGCGAAGCCATGAGCGAAGCAAGGTGGATGGTTGATACGGTGCTGACCGGGGTCATTGCCCCCCTCGGCGGGCCCGGCAAGCTGAGCGCGATTGACAAACATCCTGTGAATCAGCGGTTATGGCTGGCGGAAACTGGCCTTCACGGCGACGAGCAAGCGGATAAAAGACACCATGGCGGGCTTGAAAAGGCTTTGCATCATTACCCGTTTGATCACTACGCGCTATGGCGCGATGAGTGGCAAGCCGGTGAAACTGGACTGGTGCGACTCACGCAGCCTGGCGCCTTTGGTGAAAACCTCAGCACAACAGGCCTGACCGAAGCGAGCGTTTGCGTGGGGGACGTGTACCGCATCGGTGGCGCGCTGATTCAGGTATCCCAGCCACGGCAACCATGCTGGAAACTCAATGTGCGTTTTGACCGGGCAGACATGTCCAGGCGGGTACAGGACACACATCGGACCGGCTGGTATTACCGCGTGCTGGAAGCCGGTGAGATTGGCGCAGGCGATTCGTTCGAACGGCTGGCGCGGCCTCATTCAGAGTGGCCGATTGAACGCCTGTTACGCGTGCTGTATGTCGAGCGCGATGACTATGACTCACTTGCCGCAATGGCGAGTCTGGCGGTGCTAACGCCATCATGGCGGGCCACTGCAGCTAAACGCGTGGCAAGCCGTCAGGTTGAGTCATGGGCTAGCCGGCTTGATACACCCACGGCGGACTAAGGTTGAATCTGGCCAGCGCTACCGTGTAGGATGCCGATTCCTTCGCTTAAGGTTTGGCAAACCTTAAGCCGTAAATGGCATAGGCTGGCGCATTTAATCATTCCCGTTCATCACAAGGATTCATTCCATGAGCTCACGCAGGATCGGTGTGCGTCGTTCAGGCGTACACGGTAAAGGTGTATTTGCCCTTGAGCCGTTGAGCGCCGGTGAGCGTCTGATTGAATACAAAGGCGAGCGAATTTCATGGAAAGAAGCGCTGCGGCGTCATCCCCATAATCCAGACGAACCGAACCATACGTTTTACTTTGCGCTGGATACCGGGGACGTGATCGACGGCAAAATCCATGGCAATAGCGCACGCTGGATCAACCATTCATGCGCGCCGAATTGCGAAGCGGAAGAGGTTAATGGCAGGGTGCATATCCATGCGTTGCGCGACGTGCCCGCTGGTGAAGAACTGTTTTATGACTATGGCCTGGTGATCGACGCCCGCCAGACGAAAAAACTCAAACGGGAATACGAATGCCGTTGTGGCGCAAGCAAGTGTCGCGGCACGATGCTGGCAGAACCTGACAAGCCCAGTAAAAAATCCAGCAAAAAGAATCAGTAGAAGACGTAATGTGTGCGCGTGACTGGATGGCTTTGCTGCAAGGGCCACCCGCGATTGAACGCAATACAGAAACCGGCGAGTGTGAACTGACGCCGGTTTTTTTATGCCTGGTCTTGATTCCCCCAGCGATTCTGATCGCCAGGAACGGCAGAAGCGGATACCTCCGCAGCAGGTTGAGTCGCCAGTGGAATCCGGACGATAAAGCGTGCTCCACCGGCGGGTGCGTCTTCGTAATGGATGCTGCCGCGATGCAGCGCCATGATGTCCCGGACGATCGCAAGCCCAAGGCCAGCGCCGCTATCGCAACTGCCATCGTTTTGCCCATCGCCCCGGAAAAAGCGCTCGAAAAGATCCGCCAGTTGATTCGCGGGTACGCCGTTGCCGTTGTCTTCTACGACAACCTCGGCAAACGCCTGGGCGTCGATTACCGTCCGGGCGACGGTCAGCGTGATGCGGCCATCGCCTGAGCGTGAAGGCGGCACGTATTTCAAAGCGTTGTCCAGCAGGTTGGCGATGACTTCGTGTAGCAGCACGGGGTTGCCAAGTGCAATCAGTGGCGTAGCACTGGCGCTGGCATCCAAGCGCTGGAAACCCAGGTCAACGCCTGTTGCCAGCGCACGGGGAACCCATTCCGCACCGGTTTCGAAGGCTAGCGCGGCCATGTCGATGTTGACGAAACGCGCTGCTTGCTCAGCCGGTTCTGCTCGTGCCAAGGACAAGAGTTGATTGGATAACCGTACTGCCCGGTTCGCTGCTGCCCGTAGTTCATGGACGGCTTGCTGCACCTGTTCTGGTTCGCGTGCCAGGGCTGCCTGTTCGGCATGCAACTTGACGGCCGTCAGTGGGGTGCGTAACTGATGCGCAGCATCAGCGATAAATTTGCGTTGCGCTTCGAGTGCGGCTTTAAGGCGTTCAAGTAACGCATTAAGCGCGTGCGTTAGCGGCTGGATTTCGACCGGGACCAGCGCTTCATCAACCGGTTCCAGTGACGTATGCGTTTGCCGGTTGAGTTGATCCGCGAGGCGTGTCAGCGGATTGAGCTGCTGGTTCACCACGCGCCAGACGATGGCCCAGCCCGCGAGCAGCAGCAATAGCAGCGGCATCATGATGGCGACTAAAAATTCGGCAGCAATGCGCAGGCGATGCCCGACCGGCTGTGCGACTTCCACCAGAATTGGCGGTCCATCCATCTGCTCGACCCGGATCTGGGCGACGCGCACCGAGGCATCGTTGTGCTCTGCTTCGAAAACAAACGCGTAATGCTTGCGCCGCAGATTGTTGCCTTGCAGCGGTAGCGTGGGGTCCCCCGCGATTTCTGTTTTGCCGTTTGTAATGCGATACGACAACTGGTCCTGGGGATCGGAGAACATCGCTTGTGCGAGCGGCGGGACAGTGCGCGCCGCGTCGGGCCCGGCAATCTGGATCTGCTTCGACACCGCCGTGGCGAGATCTGCCAGGGAACGGTCGACGAGATCTTGTGTGTATTGCCAGGCAAGCCAGTAAGCGATCAGGCCGCTCATTAGCGCAAGCAGGGAGAGTGGCGCGGCAAGGCGCCGTAGCAGCGTGCGACGCAAGCTATTAGCGGCGGGATAGGCCATAGACGGATGAAGTGGGGAGGTGTGGCGGGGACGGCGGATGAACCAGCGGCAAGCGTGCCGGTGCGGAGCTTGTAGCGAGCAACCTTGAATGGGCTGCGCCGCCGTTTGAGAGCAAACGGCGGCGCACAAACTTGCTAATAACAGCCGGGGAGACGGGATGATGAAACATCAGGGTCGTCTTGTCCGGCGTCAGCATCATCTAGATGGTGAGGCGAATTTCCTGCAGCAGGTAGCCGAAGCCACGGACTGTCACGATTTCGATCCGGCACTGCTCGAGCTTTTTACGCACGCGGTGGATGTAGACCTCAATCGCGGTGTCGCCGAGATCGCCGCCGAAATGCGTCAGATGGTCTTGCAACTGCGCTTTGCTCACGACGCGGCCATGGCGCAGCATCAGCATTTCGAGCACAGCGAATTCACGTGGCGAGAGTTCAAGCGGCTTGTCTTCGTTGAAGATGCGCCGGTCGACACCGGACAGGCGGACACCGCCCAGCGTGACTTCCGGACGCGGCGTATCGCTGTGCGGGCCGCTGCGGCGCATCACTGCGCGGATGCGGGCTTCGAGTTCAGCGGGTTCGAACGGTTTGAGCAGGTAATCGTCCGCGCCGGAGTTAAGGCCCTGAACCCGGTCGTTCAGTTCGTCACGGGCGGTGAGGATGATGACGGGCGTATGGCGGTTGGTTTGGCGGAAACGCGACAGCAAGGTCATACCGTCAATGCCTGGCAAGCCTAGGTCGAGAATCACGAGTTCGTGGCGGTTTTGCGTGAGAGCTTGCTCTGCAAAAATGCCGTCATGAACCATGTCGACCGTAAAACCAGCTTGTTCAAGAGTGCTTTGAATGCCGCGCGCGATGGGGCGGTCATCTTCGATCAGGAGGAGTCGCATGGAATTCGCTCAAGTACGAGGGGTTAGCAGTTTCTGGAATGCGGTTTGCCAAAGCGCGCGACACGCAGCATGCGATACCGCGATTCGCTGATGGCAAAAGCTGGTGCGATATTTCGATTAACGAAGTAACGGACCGGACGCTGCGCTCAACTTCTTGCGGGCCCGTTCACCGTGATGCGGTAACGAACTGATGCTGTGCCGGGAGCAAGAGCGCGCTCTCCAAGCCATATGCGCTGCTGATTGTACAGCGTCGCGCAACACTGCCGCTGGAAGCTTTGCCCAGGATGAGCCCGTAGATAGAGAATTCTTACGGGGTGTTGAACGGCAGCTTGTAGAAATGCAGGCAACGCCGCCCGATTGCCTGCAAATAGCTTTCGTTTTTGCTGCAGCCTGCTGGATCGGCTGGTTAGCGCTGGCTTTTAGCCTGCGCTTCATATTTTTTATGCGTTATGCGTGCCGCTTGCCAACGCATCGATAAAACGCGCCAGTTTGATATCGCGTTCGCTCAGGCCATCTACATCGTGCGTTGAAAGTGTGATGTCTAGCGTGTTGTAGACGTTGAACCACTCAGGGTGATGATTCATTTCCTGGGCTTTGATGGCGACGCGCGTCATAAAACCAAACGCCTCATTGAAATCAGCAAAACGTAAATTGCGCTGGATCGCATCGCGGCCGGGTACGAGATGCCATTCGGTTAACGGTGTCAGTAGCTGGGTGCGTTGTTCGTCGCTTAACTTGGATGTCATAGGGTTGCCTCGTAGTGCAGTTGAATATCAGTGCTAGTGAGCGCTGGGCTGAGGTGGTGGTTTAAAGATCTGCGTCGGTGGGCCAGCCTTCCTGGGTGCCGCGTGTGATGACCTGGTCGCCATGCCGGATCTCACCGGCAGCAAACGAATCCGTGTGACTCAGTTGGGCGAGCAGCGCGGCGAAATCGGTTTGCGCGACATCAAACAACTGTTTGAAATCGTCGATGACGAAGTAGGTTTTCTGGAAAGTGTCGATCCTGTAGCGGGTTTGCATCACGCGGGCAAGATTGAAGGCGAGCCGGTTGGGCGCGTCGCTTTGCTGGCTGTATACCGTTTCGCCTTTACTGGAGACGATGCCCGCGCCGTAGATTTTTACGCCGTTCGGGCTGGCGGTATCGCGCACGAGACCGAATTCCACGGTGTACCAGTACAGCCTGGCGAGCAGGGGGAGGGAGCGCGCGTCAACGATGCTCGCGGCAAGCGCTGCACGGCCGTAGGCGTGCATGTAATCAGCGAAGGCCGGGTCGATCAGCAATGGCACATGACCAAACAGGTCATGAAAGCAGTCCGGCTCTTGCAGGTAATCGAGCTGATCCGGGCGGCGCATCCACCATGTGACCGGAAAGCGCCGGTGTGCCAGATGCTCGAAGAACACTTGATCGGGCACGAGTCCTGGTACCGCGACGATCTCCCAGCCAGTGACGGGCATCAGCCGCGCATTGACGTCAGCGAATGACGGCACTTTTCCGGGCGCGAGATTCAGCCGTTCGACGCCCGCGAGAAAGGCCTCGCAGGCACGGCCTTTGAGCAACTCGGTTTGGCGCGTATACAACTGGTTCCACACCGCGTGATCTACCGGGGTGTACTGATCGAACGGTTGTTCAAGGGTGAAATCGGCGCGGGTCTGAAGGCCGGCAGCGAATTGTTCCTGGAGTTTCGCGGTGAGTTGCATGGAGATGATGGGGCGTTGCCCTGGATGCGTGGAGTCTCGCCAGTTTAAAGCGGAGTATCTGCGGGAAGGGCGCAAAGATAGCGGGTTTTCTTTTGTGCATGCGACAATCACGCACAAAAGCCACCTTTAATACGGAAATAAATCATGTTTGAACTCGATCACTTTGATCTGGCGCTTCTGGAGGTGCTCCAGCGCTTTGGCCGTGCGACACATCAACAGCTGGGAGAAGAGGTGCCGCTGTCGCCGTCGCAGATCGGCCGGCGCTTGCAGCGGCTGGAAGCGGTGGGGGTGGTGGAGGGATACCGGGTGATGCTGAGGCCAGAAAAACTGGGGCTGGGTGTGACCGCGTTTACGAGTCTCAAGCTCAAGCATCACGGCGATTCAATCATCGAGCAGTTTCAGCAGCAAATCGAGGTGCTGCCCGAAGTGCTCGAATGCCATGCGGTGGTGGGTGATGCGGATTACCTGCTGCGCATTGTTGCGCCAGATCTGAATGCGCTTTCAGCGTTCGTCATGAAGAAATTGATGCGTGTGCCCGGCGTAGACAGCGTGCGCTCGAATATCGTGCTGACCACCTTCAAGCGCAATGGCCCGCTGCCGCTCGGGCATTTGACTCCCGGCGCGGCCTCCTCTGGCACATGAGATCCCATGCGGAGGCATGAGCTGAGGCTGCGCCGGGTGTGAATCAAGCTGCGGGTGTGTCGCCCCGTTTGAGCAAATCGACGTAGGCCACAGCCACCAGATCGGTTTCGGCCACGCCGAGTTTGTCGAACATCGCGCGGGCTTCCGCCTGGCCGCTGGCCTCATCGTCGTTCTGTGCCAGAACCACTTCCAGTTCAATGAAATCGCCCAGGCCATCCACGCGGTCGAGGTGAATTCGTGTGCGTCCCGCGAGATACACCTGGCGTTCCTTGGTGACGATACCGCTCGTGGTGAGCGCGGTGGCGAGCAGCGCATGCATGGCTTCGGGGTTCGTAACCGGGCTGCGGGTGTAGTACGACGCTTTAGGGCCATCGCGGTCGTCGCGTTGATAGAAGATCAGCTCGGCCGGAGTGCCGTCATCGAACTGGCGCAGCTTCAGGCGTCCGCGTGGCACTTCATAGAAAAAATCCTGCTGGCGAAACGTAAGCGGGGCTTCCGGCGAGAGTTCGGCGGCACGCTCCCGAAGCTGTTCAAAATGCCGCGCACGCGCTTTGATTTCAATGTTGCGAGCCATATGGATTCCTGTTGAATAGGAGTGGTCGGATGATCGGGTGGTCACTTTGATTGATACAGGTGCAACCCGGCGTTCGGTCTGGCAAAAAATACCGGCAACAGTGCGGCCATTATGAGCCCCGCTCATATCGCCCATTGCTGCTCGATGAGTTTGAGCGCTGCTGCGACAGGCGGCTCCTGGATGCGCGCGGCCAGGGTGATGAAGCTGAGCTGGGTGGGCACCGTGATGCCTTCGACAATCGTGAGGGCATGGGTATGAGCTTCAGCAATCGCGGTTGCATCGCGCACCAGTGTTAGACCGATGCCCGATTTGAGCAGGTCTAGCATCGAGGGTTCCTGATCGACCTCCGCAACTTTAACTGGCGTGACACCGGCTTCAGCGAAACGCTGCGAGAGCAGCCGATGGTGGGCTGATGCGGGTGGCGTCCAGATCCATGGCAGTGCGGCCAGTGCACGCCAGTCGTGGGCTTCTTTCACGCGCTCACGCCAGCCTGCCGGAGCGAGCACGCGGTACTGAAAGTGCGTGAGTGTCAGCGTATGGAAGGCCTCGGCGTTGCGTGCCCCATCGTCGCCAGGCTGGCCGATGTAATACCCGACGTCGAGTTCGCCAGCGCGAATCTGGTCCAGCACCCAGCCGGACATGCCATGGCGTAGTGCGGTTTCAATGTGTGGCCAGGTTTCCACCAGCTGCTTTAAAAATCCCCCTAGCCGCAAGAACGCCGGATCCAGGATGGTGCCGATCCGCAGCCGGCCACGCACTTCATGGTGCAGCGCGGTCGCCGCCCGCTGGACCTCGTACACCGCCCCCAGCGCCCGTTCGGCATGCGGCAGCAGCGTTTGGCCATCACGTGTCAGCACCAGCCCGTGTGAGGTGCGGGTGAAAAGCATCACGCCCAGCGCGCTTTGCAAATGCTTGATTTGCAGGCTCACGGCTGGCTGGGTCAGATGCAGATGGGTGGCGGCACGGGTCAGATTGCCTTCGCGTGCGACGGTGACAAATGCCCGGAGAAGATTCAGGTCCATATCTTGATATTAGCGCGGCTTATATCGCACCTGAGCGGAACTCATTGGATTTCCTGGTGTGTTGCCGCTTACGCTGCACGGCACACACGATTTTTTATGCGCTGGCTGGTGATGTCGTGGTGATGCCGATGTCGTGCAGATGCCTGGTGCCGGAGCGCATTCGATCAATACAACGAGGATAGACACGATGAGCGAAACCCATCAACGCGACACGCAGTTGCGCACGCTGACGCACTTCATCAACGGTCAGGCAGTAGCCGGAACCAGCACGCGTTTCGGCGAAGTTTTCAACCCGGCGCTGGGCGATGTGACTGCGCGGGTGCCGCTGGCGCATGTTGCGGAGGTCGATGCGGCGGTGGCGGCGGCGCAAGCGGCTTTCCCGGCATGGAGCGAAACGGCACCAATCAAGCGAGCCCGGGTGTTGTTCAAGTTCAAGGAGCTATTGGACCGTCATCACGATGAGCTAGCCGAGCTGATTACACGGGAGCATGGCAAGGTGCGCTCCGATGCCCATGGCGAGGTGATGCGCGGCATCGAGATCGTCGAATTCGCTTGTGGCATTCCCAACCTGCTGAAAACCGCCTTTACCGACCAGATCGGCGGGGGGATTGATAACTGGAATTTGCGTCAGCCACTGGGCGTCGTGGCGGGCGTGACGCCATTCAACTTTCCGATGATGGTGCCGTGCTGGATGTTTCCGCTGGCGCTGGCCTGCGGCAATACCTTCGTGCTGAAACCATCGGAGCGCGATCCATCGGCTGCGATCCGTCTGGCTGAACTGTTCAAGGAGGCGGGCTTGCCCGATGGCGTATTCAACGTGGTGCATGGCGACAAGGTCGCAGTCGATGCCTTGCTCGCGCATCCGGGGATCAGTGCGTTGTCGTTTGTCGGCTCGACGCCGATTGCTGAATATATCTACACCGAAGGCACGAAACGCGGCAAACGTGTGCAGGCGCTGGGCGGGGCAAAGAATCATCTGGTGGTGATGCCGGATGCTGATCTCGATCAGGTGGTGGATGCGTTGATGGGGGCGGCATATGGCTCGGCAGGGGAGCGTTGCATGGCGATTTCAGTGGCGGTGGCCGTGGGCCCGGTTGCGGATGAACTGGTCGAACGGCTGACGCCTCGCGTGCAAGCGCTGAAAATCCGCAACGGCCTTGATGCCGATGCCGAAATGGGCCCGCTGGTGAGCGCTGCACATCGGGCGAAGGTGGAGGGGTATATCCAGGCGGGCATCACTGAGGGTGCCAGGCTGGTGGTGGATGGCCGGGGTCATCAGGTGGCGCTGCATGAGCGCGGATTTTTTCTGGGCGGCACGCTGTTCGATCAGGTGCAGACCGGAATGACGATCTATCAGGAAGAAATTTTCGGACCGGTGCTGTGCGTCGTGCGTGTGCCGGATTTCGCGGCGGCTGTTGCGCTGGTCAATGCGCATGAGTTTGCCAACGGGGTTTCATGCTTCACCTCGGATGGCGGTATCGCGCGGGCGTTTGCGCGGCAGATTCAGGTTGGCATGGTGGGCATCAACGTGCCGATTCCAGTGCCGATGGCATGGCATTCGTTTGGCGGCTGGAAGCGTTCGCTGTTTGGCGATCACCATGCTTATGGCGAAGAAGGTCTGCGTTTTTACACGCGTTACAAGAGCGTGATGCAGCGCTGGCCAGACAGCATCGCCAAGGGTGCTGAGTTCACCATGCCGGTCGCCAGTTAAGTGATGCGGCACATGCATGGCGCGAGTGCCGAGATGTTCGATTACATCGTAGTGGGTGCCGGTACGGCGGGTTGTGTGCTGGCCAATCGCTTGAGCGAAGACCCGACGGTTTCGGTGCTGCTGCTCGAAGCGGGCGGAAAAGATAACTACCCATGGATTCACGTGCCGGTGGGGTATCTGTACTGCATCGGTAATCCCCGCACCGACTGGCTGTATCAAACGCAGGCACAACCTGGTTTGAACGGGCGCTCGCTGGGTTATCCGCGTGGCCGTGTGCTGGGCGGCAGTTCGTCGATCAACGGCATGATTTACATGCGCGGCCAGCGTGAGGATTACGACGAATGGGCGCGCATTACGCAGGATGCGGGCTGGTCGTGGGAGGCGGTGCTGCCGGTGTTCCGGCGCAGCGAGGATCACTACGGCGGCACTAGCGCGTGGCATGGAGCGGGCGGGCCATGGCGGGTCGAACGGCAACGCCTGAGGTGGAAGATTCTTGAGACTTTCGCTGAGGCCGCGCAGCAAATGGGGCTGCCCGCCACCGATGATTTCAATCGAGGCGACAACACGGGTGTGGGTTACTTCGAGGTGAACCAGAAGCGCGGCGTGCGCTGGAGTGCTGCCAAAGCGTTTTTACGTCCCGCGCTCAAGCGCGCGAACCTGACGGTGCGCACCCATGCGCAGACTCAACAGTTGTTGTTCGAAGGACGGCGGTGCAGTGGGGTGAAGTATCGCTGCGATGGGGTTGACCTGAGCGTTCACGCGCGCCGCGAGGTGCTGCTTAGCGCGGGAGCGGTGAATTCGCCGCAATTGCTGGAGCTGTCCGGGATTGGCGCAGGTGAGCGTTTGCGAGCGCTTGGGATTGAGGTGATTCACGAGCTGCCAGGTGTCGGTGAGAATCTTCAGGATCACTTGCAATTAAGGATGGCGTTTCGCGTGAGCGGGGTGCCAACACTGAATACAGTTTCGGCGCACTGGTGGGGTAAGGCGCGGATTGCGCTGGAATATGCGCTGCTGCGGCGCGGTGCGATGTCGATGGCACCGTCGCAGCTTGGTGCGTTTGCCTGTTCTGACGTGGTGGGTCCGGCGGCTGGCCGGCCTGATCTGGAGTTTCACGTACAGCCGTTATCGCTGGAGCGTTTCGGCGAGCCATTACATCGCTTCAACGCGTTTACTGCGTCAGTGTGCCCATTGCGCCCAACGTCGCGCGGCAGCGTGCATATCGCGTCGCCCGATTCTTACGCACCGCCGTTGATTGCACCCAATTACCTGGCCACGGCGGAAGATCGTCAGGTGGCGGCTAACGCGTTGCGTCTGGCGCGGCGGATCGTGGCGGCTCCCGCGCTGGCGCGTTATCAGCCACAAGAGTTGAGGCCCGGCATCGAGTATCAGACTGAAGCCGAACTTCAGCAGGCGGCGAGCGAGCTTGGCACGACGATTTTTCATCCTGTTGGCACTTGCCGCATGGGGCATCGGGATGATCCGCTGGCGGTGGTCGATTCACATTTGCGCGTGCGTGGGGTGACGGGCCTGCGTGTGGTGGATGCATCGGTGATGCCGGTGATTACTTCTGGCAATACGAATGCGCCAACGCTGATGATTGCCGAACGCGCTGCTGACTTGCTGCGCGCGGAGCGTTAGCGGCCGGGCTCAGACGGTGCTCGGCTCACGCAGGAAAACGCACGTGACAAGCAGCGCAAGCCCCATCAGCCCCGCCGAGACCATAGCCGAGGTCGCAACCGCATGGGTCAGCGCAGCCTGGACAGTGAGGTCCGCAGCGGGGCTGCCGGTGAGACCGGCAATTGTGACGATGATGGCGGTGCCTAATGAACCACCGACATGATGGGTGACGTTAATCAGGCCCGAAGCGGCACCGGTGTCCTGCGCTGCGATGCCGCTCATACCCGCACTGGTGAGCGGAACCAGTGCCGCGCCGGTGCCGAGGCCGAGCAGGATCGTGGGCAGAAAGATCTGCGGGAAAAACGACGACTGGTAAGTGATCTGGCTTAACCACGCCATGCCACTCAGAACAGCGCAAAGACCGAGAGCCAGCAGCGCTGTCGAACCGATACGCCGCGTAAGTTTCGGTACCACCAAAATCACTGTGAGGCATTGGGTCAGTGCTAACGGCACGAAGGCGAGACCGGCCTGAAACGCGCTATAGCCGCGCACAGCCTGGACGTACTGCATCAGAAAGAAGAAGGTGCCTAGCATGCCGCCAATCATCAGTGTCCGGCACAGATATGCAGCAGAGCGTCTGCCACAGGCGAACAGCCGCAACGGCAGTAGAGCTTGCGCCGCGCGTTGTTCAATCAGGATGAACGCAAGCAGCAGGCCACTGCCGGTACAGAACAGCAGCGCTAGTTGCAGGCCGCGAAAGCCTGGTGTGGCCGCATAGATGAAGCTGTAGACCAACGTCGTCATCGCCAGGGTTCCGGTGATCGCACCACTGAGGTCGAAGCGGCTGAACGTGCCAAACGTGCTGCACGTACGGCCTGCGCTGTGCGCTGGCTGCTGGGGCAGATAGCGCGGCGCGAGCAAGAGCAGCATCGCCCCGACAGGCAGGTTAATCAGCAGAACAGAACGCCATGACCACGCGTCGGTCATCAGGCCACCAAGCACAAGTCCGATTGCGCTGCCTGCGCCCGACACGGCGGTGTAAAAGCTGATGGCGCGGATGCGTTCAGGGCCATGGGGCGAAAAATCCATCAGAAAGGCCAGTGCGGCAGGGGCGGCACAGGCAGCGGCGAGTCCTTGAACGGCACGCGCGCTGAGCAGCCATGCGGCAGATTGAGCCAGCCCAGCACCCAGCGAGGCGAGCGTAAAGGCGGCGATAGCCAGCAGCAGCACTCGGCGGCGGCCAAGCACATCGCCCAGGCGCGCACCGAGCAGCATGCAGCCGCCGAACGCTAACGCATAGGCGTTTTGCACCCAGGAAAGGCTGGCGAGCGAAAACGCAAAGCTCGCGTGAATCTGCGGTAGTGCGGCGTATAGAACGGTGGAGTCCAGCGTAATCATCAACTGGCAGATGAGTACCAGTGCAGAGGCAACGCCCAGGGTGCTGGCGCGAGGTGAGAGCGGGACGGGGCTGGCGGACGATGCCATCAATCAAGTCACGCAGCCGTGACAGGGTTTGCATCAGCATTGGCTTCGATGCCGGCATCAGCTTCGGCATCAAGCATGGCGATTTGCTGGAGCGACAAGCCCATTTCTTCGTGCAGAAACCGGACCATCGTCCAGTGCGGCAACGCTTCTTTATCGAACGGCCCGAACGCTTCCCGATACAACGGCAGCCAGCGTAACGATTCGGCAATCAACTGTTCTCGCTCGGGTGTTTGCTGATAGGTGTCATACGGCAGGCTGCGGTGATGGATGAAGAAGCGGCCTGGCAGACGCTCTTCGCAGAGCTCGCGGTATTCACGGGTTTGCAGGATCAGGTAGTGCCAGATTTCGTCGATAGCCTGTTCGACGGGCAAAAAGAGGCCGCCTAGCTGCTCGCGGTGGCGTGAGATCAGATACAGGTAACGCAGGCACTCAATCACCTGGCGCTGTGCAATGGCTGGCGTGACGCCGGTTTGCTGGATCACGTGCTGCACGGTTTCGTCGAACAGTGGTGCATCGAGCCATGGATAGCGTTCATCCTGGATGGGTGACGTTTGCGTAGACATGCTAGACATGCGCTTCCTTCTCACGGTTTTGCCCGGCTCGGGTGAGCCAGACGTATTTGCCGGATCTTCCGATTGGAATATGGCTGCAGTGTTCGAGCGTGCAGTCGAGCCCGGTGGTTTGTGCGATCCGGTGCTGTAACGCCGCTGCAGCGTCAGCCGGGATGGGCTGCTCATCGAAGGTGGTGTAGCGCAGTTGTGCTTGCGGCGCATCCAGCAGATGCAACTGGTACAGGAAAATTTCCGCCGATGCTTCGCTGATCCAGTCATCGAAATTGCCATGCGCGAAAAGGCCACTATCCAGACTCAGCAGTTCTTTCTCGCGGCCGCAAAAGCGCGCGATTTTTTCTGGATTGGCGGAGCCATCAGTGGTTTGCACGCAGTCGCCCGAGCGATAGCGGATCAGTGGCATATACGGATTGCGCACGCTGGACACAATCAGGCTGTAAATCGAGCGGTTGCCGCTGACTGGCAGCAGTTCAGCCTGCATCTGGCCTAGATAGGGCGAGTAATTTCCCTGGCAGTCGCTGTAGTAGATATAGCCAAGTTCAGTGCTGCCAACGAGATCAACGACCGGGCAGTCAAACCGCTGCAGCAGGAAACGCCGCACATTGCGCGGCGTGTATTCGTAAGCGTGAATGATGCTGGCAGGCGGATGGAACTCGTGTTGCAGCCCAAAGCGGCTGATTTTTCGTAGCAGGTGAGCCAGGTAGTAGCTTGAGCAATCCAGGTGATACCAGCCCTGCGGATGAGTTTGCCGGATCAGCGCAATTTCGCTGAGCATGCATTCAACTTCGCTTTTGCTCCATAACGCCGGGTCAGCTTGCTGGTTTAGATAGAGCGTGCGCGCGTCGAGCCGGCGTGGTTCCAGAGCGGGGTGAGCATCAGGATTTACCCGGGTGCTGGATTGGCGCGCATTAACCCGGATAACGTGTTCGGTGGCCATGACCGTGGTAATAGAGACGCGTTGGCAGTTTTGTTGCCATGTGAATGCAATATCTGGATGTTCACTCCAGAGCTGGTAATAAGAATGCAGCAGAAAATACGGTGGCCGGATAAGGTGCATGCGAGCATGGTTGGTTCCGGTCGAGAGAATATATTCAGCCTTGCCCGTGCTTAAAGCGTTTTCAAGTTGCGGCGTCATCCAGTTTTCTGGAAAATCACGAGCAATTTCAGCTTTCTCCAGAATAGGGAAATATTTTTTCTGAATGGCATCCTGATATAGCGGAATGTGCTTTACCAGATCAATCATTTCTGAAGATGGCTGATTATCAAGCTTCATCGAAATTTTGCGCGTGAAAAATAGAGGGCCAGAAATGGAAGTTGCGCCTGGAGCAACTTGCCCCAGGCACGTCAGGTTAGCTGCTGCTTATGAAATGCAGCCAGATTTGGCGCTGCTGCCCGGGTTGGTGATGCAGACACAGCCGGTTTTGCCCGTGCTGGTGACGCAGACGCAGCCGGTTTTTGTTGCCGAGTTGGCGGCTATCCATTTAGCCCAAAGGTTATTTTGTGCGATGGCCTGAACGAGATTTTTCATAGTGATTTGCCCATAAATAAAATGCTGGTGGAAAAGCGCTTTATTACCCGTACCCGGAGAATAAAAGCATGCTGAGTTTTGCCTTCGCCTGTTTTAAATCTTCCTGAGCGTAAAATAATCTGCAAAGGCAGTTTCACTCTATTCGGCGAATTTCGTTTCTGCAAGGTGTTTTGTAAAAATATTAATATGAGATAGAAAATGCTGGAATTATTGCTATTGTTTTTTTGGGATTCAACGATTGATTCCTGGGTGCTCTGGTTATGGTGAGATGGGCGAGAGAATATTCCCGGCAAAATTAATTTAAATAAGAGTTCGGGGCATATTTATCTTTTATGGGAGAGTGAAACCTGAGCCTAAAAATGCCGCTGCCTTATCACCCGGCATCACCCGGCATCGCCCGGTATAAGTGCAAATCCCAATAAGTGCGCCACGCCAATAGCGCCACAATGCGCCCGTGCTGTGTGGCGCGGCGTGGGGAGCGCTGGCTTGTGCGCCACACCAGTATCAGTACCGGTCCGGGGCTTTCGCCGCGGCCGTCTGATGGCCGTCTGATGATTCATAGCGCGACCCCCCCGTGTGTATCGCCTCACTCCGTATGGAAGGGAACATGATTCTCGGCGACGCGATTCTGGAAACACGCGGTCTGACCAAAGAGTTCAAAGGGTTCACTGCTGTCAATGAGGTGAATCTGCGCGTGCGCCGTGGCTCGATCCACGCGCTGATTGGACCGAACGGCGCGGGCAAAACGACCTGTTTTAATTTGCTTACCAAATTCCTTGAGCCTTCTGCTGGCCAGATTGTGTTCAACGGCATCGACATCACGCCTGAGCGGCCCGCTCAGATCGCACGGCGTGGAATCATCCGCTCGTTTCAGATTTCAGCTGTGTTTCCGCATTTGACGACGCGGCAGAACGTTCGTATCGGCTTGCAGCGGGAGCTGGGTTCGGCATTTCACTTTTGGCGCAGCGAGCGCACGCTGCGCCAGCTTGACGACCGGGCGCTGGATTTGCTGACTCAGGTGGGCCTCGCTGATTTCGCTGAGGTGCCCGCTGTCGAGCTTTCTTATGGCCGGAAACGAGCGTTGGAAATTGCCACCACGCTGGCGATGGAACCCGAACTGATGCTGCTCGATGAGCCGACCCAGGGGATGGGGCATGAGGATGTCGAACGCGTGACGGCGTTAATCAAAAAAGTTTCCAGCGGACGCACGGTTTTGATGGTCGAGCACAACATGAACGTGGTCGCGGGTATCTCCGACACGATCACGGTTTTGCAGCGCGGCGAAGTCCTGGCGGAAGGGCGTTATGCGGAGGTATCGAAGAATCCTCTCGTCATTGAGGCCTATATGGGCAGCACGGATGCGATGCTTGCCGGGGCCCATGCATGAACGCCGCGCTTGAGGTCAGCCCGCTGCGCGAAGCGGCTCACGCTGAGCGTGGCGAGATGGCGCTGGAGATTGCCGATTTACATGCCTGGTATGGCGAATCGCACATCCTGCATGGCGTCGATTTGCATGTGAAGCGCGGTGAGGCGGTGACCTTGCTGGGCCGCAATGGTGCCGGCCGCACTTCTACACTGCGCGCCATCATGGGCCTGACCGGGCGGCGCAGCGGTTCAATCAGGATCGGCACACGCGAAACCATCAGGATGCCGACACATCGAATCGCGCATTGCGGCATTGGTTATTGTCCTGAAGAGCGCGGCATATTTTCGAGCCTGTCATGCGAAGAAAACCTGCTATTGCCGCCGCTGGTTGGCGATGGCCGGTATGCGATGTCGCTCGACGAGATTTACATGATGTTTCCCAACCTCAAGGAACGGCGGCTGAGCCAGGGAACGCGGCTGTCCGGCGGTGAGCAGCAGATGCTGGCCGTAGCGCGCATTTTGCGCACGGGCGCACGCCTGCTGCTGCTCGATGAAATTTCGGAAGGGCTGGCACCGGTGATCGTGCAGGCGCTGGCACGCATGATCGTGATGCTCAAGGAACGGGGTTACACGATTGTGATGGTTGAGCAGAACTTTCGTTTCGCTGCGCCATTGGCGGATCGTTTCTACGTGATGGAGCACGGCCGTATCGTTGAGCATTTTGGTGCCGCTGAACTGCGCAGCAAGATGGCGGTGCTGCACGATCTGCTCGGCGTTTGAGTGCCTGAATCACCGCTTCAGATAACAAGCACGCAGGTTGAACAAAACACACCGGAGACAGACATGAAACTGAAGGCATGCACGCGCCTGGCGGCATTTTTTTTCGCGCTCGCCGTAGGGACAGCACTCACGATGGGCGGGGTACGAGCGGCGAACGATACGGTGAAGATTGGCTTTATCACCGATATGTCGGGGCTTTACGCCGATATCGACGGGCAAGGTGGGTTAGAGGCGATTCGTATGGCGGTGGCGGACTTCGGCGGCAAGGTTAATGGCAAGCCGATTCAAGTGGTGTATGCCGATCATCAGAACAAGGCCGATATCGCAGCGTCACGCGCACGTGAATGGTTCGACCGCGAAGGCGTGGACATGTTGATTGGCGGCACGAACTCCGGCGCAGGCCTGGCAATGAACCAGGTGGCGGGCGAGAAGCACAAGGTGTATTTCAGCATTGGCGCAGGGGCCGATACGCTGACCAACGAACAATGCACGCCGTACACGGTGCATTACGCCTACGACACCACCGCGCTGGCCAAAGGCACGGGTTCGGCCGTGACGAAGCAAGGCGGCAAGACATGGTTTTTCCTGACCGCTGATTACGCCTTTGGCAAGGCGCTCGAAAAGAACACGGCTGAGGTGGTGAAAGCGAGTGGTGGCCAGGTGCTGGGCTCTGTGCGGCATCCGCTTTCGGCATCTGATTTTTCCTCGTTCCTGCTTCAGGCGCAGGCCTCAAAGGCGCAAGTGCTTGGGCTGGCGAACGCGGGGGGTGACACGATTAATTCAATCAAGGCAGCGAAAGAATTTGGCATTACCAAATCAATGAAGATCGCCGCGATGCTGGTGTTTATCAACGATATCCACAGCCTTGGTCTGGAAACGACGCAAGGGCTGGTGCTGACAGATAGCTGGTACTGGAACAAGGATGCAAACACGCGCAAATGGTCGCAACGGTACTTCGACAAAATGCGCAAGATGCCTTCGAGCCTGCAGGCGGCCGATTACTCCGCCACCATGAACTATCTGAAAGCGGTGCAGGCGGTGGGGTCGACTGACGCCGACAAGGTGATGGCGCAGCTGAAGAAACAGAAAATTGATGACTTCTTCGCCAAAGGCTATGTGCGCCAGGACGGCAGCATGATCCACGACATGTACCTGATGCAGGTCAAGACCCCGGCTGAATCTAAAGAGCCATGGGATTACTACCGAATCATCGCCACCATCCCAGGCGAGCAGGCCTTTACGACCAGGCAGGAGACGCGCTGCGCATTGTGGAAATAACGCTGGGCAGGTGCACCCGGACGCCGCTGCTTGATGGCTTGGTAGTTTGGCGGCCTCGTGGCCAGGTGCACCGGCTTTTCTCTGCTGACCGATGACCGGTTGAAGGTTCGATGGATATCTTTGGCATCCCACTGCCCGCGATGCTGAGCCAGTTGCTGCTCGGTCTCGTGAATGGCTCGTTCTACGCGATGTTGAGTCTTGGCCTCGCTGTGATTTTCGGCTTGCTCAACGTCATCAATTTCGCTCATGGAGCGCTCTTCATGCTCGGCGCGATGCTGGCATGGATGGGGCTGGCTTATTTCGGGCTGCCTTACTGGGCGATGCTGGTGCTGGCACCTTTAATCGCTGGATTGTTTGGCATCCTGATCGAGCGAAGCATGTTGCGCTGGCTGTATCGCCTCGATCATCTCTATGGCTTGCTGTTGACGTTCGGCCTCACGCTGGTGATCGAAGGGGTATTTCGCTCGCTATATGGCTCGTCTGGCCAGGCTTATGACGTGCCTGCTGCGCTGTCTGGTGCGACTGATCTGGGCTTTATGCTGTTACCGAACTATCGCGCGTGGGTGGTGCTGGTATCGCTCGTGGTGTGCTTTGCGACATGGTTCGTGATCGAGAAAACCCGGCTTGGCGCATATCTCCGGGCAGGGACGGAGAACCCTCGGCTAGTCGAAGCGTTTGGCGTTAACGTGCCGCGAATGATTACGCTGACCTATGGCTTTGGCGTAGCGCTCGCCGCATTCGCCGGGGTGCTTGCGGCACCGGTGATTCAGGTGTCGCCGCTGATGGGGCAGTCGATGATCATCACGGTATTCGCGGTGGTGGTGATCGGTGGGATGGGGTCGATCCTTGGCGCGATTCTGACGGGGTTGATGCTAGGCGTGATTGAAGGACTGACCCGGGTGTTTTATCCCGAAGCCTCGGCAACGGTGGTCTTCGTCATCATGGCGCTGGTGTTGCTGGTGCGGCCAGCGGGCATCTTCGGCAAGGAAAAATAATGCAGAAAAGAATGCTCTACGCGCTGCTGCTGTTCGGTCTCGTGCTGGCACCGCTGGCGGGGGCGTACCCGCTTTTCATGATGAAGGTGATGTGCTTCGCACTGTTTGCCGCGGCCTTTAATTTATTGCTGGGCTATACCGGCTTGCTGTCGTTTGGTCACGCGATGTTTCTCGCTACCGCAGGTTATGTCACCGGTTATACGATCCAGACACTTGGCCTGACCCCGGAGCTGGGCGTGATCGCAGGAACGCTGGCGGCGACGCTGCTTGGCTTGATCGTTGGCTTCTTTGCGATTCGGCGTCAGGGCATTTACTTTGCGATGGTGACGCTGGCTTTCGCCCAGATGGTGTACTTCGTTTATTTGCAGGCACCGTTCACACATGGCGAGGATGGCTTGCAGGGCGTGCCGCGCGGTGCATTGCTAGGGCTGCTCGATCTATCGTCGGATCTCACGCTGTATTACGTGGTGCTGGTGGTGATGGTGCTGGCGTTTGCGCTGATTGTGCGCATCGTGCATTCACCGTTTGGGCAAGTGCTGGTAGCGCTCAAGGAGAACGAGGCGCGCGCGGTTTCGCTGGGGTACGACACGAGCCGCTTCAAGTTTGCTGGCATTCGTGCTGTCGGCGGGGCTAGCGGGGCTGGCGGGGTCGATGAAGGTCCTGGTGCTGGGCTTCGAGACGCTCGGAGACGCCTACTGGACGATGTCTGGGCTCGTGGTGCTGATGACCCTCGTGGGCGGCATGGGGACGCTGTTTGGACCGCTACTGGGTGCCGCTCTGATCGTCACACTGGAAGACCGTCTGGGAGACATGGGGGCGGCGCTGGCATCACTGACTGGGGTTGAATGGTTCCGTGCGTTAGGCGAATCGGTGACGATTGTCACAGGGGTGATTTTTATCGTGTGCGTGCTGGCTTTTCGCCGAGGGATTGTTGGTGAGATCGTGGCGCGGGTTCGGCTTGCACGCTCGCCTGGATGAAATGATTTGGTCTCCGATGTATGTGGTGAAATTACTCATATCGCATGATCTGCCATCGCGCTGGAATGATTTTTTTCTCATGCGATCAAGGCGGCATATGCCTAGGGTAAATGCTAGTTGTTCACTTCAGGGTGCTTGTTTAACCTTCACGCAGTTCTGACGCAAGCAGGTAAAAGCTGAGCAGAAAAAGCTGATTTCGCAGGTGGAGAACGAGGAGACAACGAGGCATTCAGTGCCCGAAAAAGCGCTACCAGATTAATGTCTGGTGGCGCTTTTTATTTGGGCAATCGCCTTTGCCTGTATGGCTTTGGCGGCAGTCATCCACAAGCCCAGGCAGATTCGTTCTTCCTTACGTTTTATGCTTGGCGCATTCAACAGACCTCCGCTAAACTCGCCAGGCCCTGTCTATCTAGCCAGTCATTGGCTCAGGGGATTTAACCCACTGCGCCGTTTGTGCGAGCAGGGGTCACGGAGATTTTATGAGGTGGGCATCACGGCAGGTGAATATCAACAGGCAGGGCAGGGGCGCAGCAATCTGCGGCCGGCCGGTACAGATAGCCCATTTCATTTTCGATAGTGGCAGACAGCGGCTTGCTTTAGTCTGCGATGCAAGCAGAAGCAGTGTTCGATCGTAGTCGTAGTTAACCAGGGCGCGTGCAGTTTGACGCGCCTTTTTGTTGTGCGCGGCCCTGGCATGGGGCAGCCATTTTTACTCACCCGGCCTTTAAGCCGGACCATCCGTTACGCGCCAGGCGGGCGCGTGGAGACTTCAGCAAATGAAAATCAAACACTGGGCCCAGGCGGGCATCGTATTGGCGCTGGCAGGCGTGGCGGGCAGCGTGATGGCACAGGTCAAGATCGGGGTGATCGTGTCGGCGACGGGGCCTGCCGCATCGCTTGGTATTCCAGAGAAAAACACCATTGCGTTGCTGCCCAAAGAGATTGGCGGCAAGAGTGTGCAGTACATCGTGCTGGATGATGCGACCGACCCTAGCCGCGCGGTGCAGAACACCCGCAAGCTGATTGATGAAGATCACGTGGACGCAATCATCGGCTCTACCGTGACGCCGAATTCGTTGGCCATGCTTGGGCCAGCGTCGGACAGCAAGACACCGATGATCTCGATGGCCGCCTCAGCGGCGATCATCGAGCCGATGGATGCAAGACGCGCATGGGCGTTCAAGACGCCACAGAACGACAGCCTGATGGCGGATGCGATTGCCGGATATATGGCGCAGCACGGCGTGAAGACGGTGGGTTTTATTGGCTTCTCGGATGCTTATGGTGAGAACTGGTACACGGTTTTCAGCGCAGCGGCCAAGGCGCACAACCTGAAGCTGGTAGCGAATGAACGCTACAACCGCCCGGACACCTCGGTGACTGGGCAGGTGCTGAAAATCATGTCGGCGAACCCGGATGCCGTGCTGATCGGCGGCTCGGGCACACCGGCGGCATTACCCGCAAAGGCGCTTAAAGCGCGCGGCTACAAGGGCAAGATTTATCAGACGCATGGCGTGGCCAATAACGATTTCCTGCGCGTGTGCGGCAAGGATTGTGAAGGTGAGCTGCTGCCTGCGGGCCCGATCCTCGTTACTGAACAGTTGCCCGCATCAAACCCGGTGAAGCAGTCATCGCAGGCGTACAAGAGCGCCTATGAAAAAGCCTATGGCGCAGGTTCGGTATCGACCTTTGGCGGGCATGCATGGGATGCAGGGCAGATGCTGCAGCAGGCGATTCCCGTCGCGCTGAAGCAGGCTAAACCGGGTACGCCAGCATTCCGTGAGGCGTTGCGTGCAGCGCTGGAGAATCTGAAAGACGTGCCGGTAGCGCACGGCATCATGAATACGACGCCAACCGACCATAACGGTCTCGACAAACGGGCGCGGGTGATCGTGCAGATTGTCGACGGCAAGTGGAAGCTGCAAAACGACTGATGTTGTTACAGCAGGCGCGTAGTGCAAACGGTGTGGCTAGCAAGTTCTGGCCGCACCGTTTTTTTTGCGACAAATGGAGGCGGGCAGTGAGTCCGCTTTGATTTAAACGTTCGAAGATGAGGAACCATGGACTTGTCAATCGCGGCGATCCTCGCTCAGGACGGCATCACCACGGGTGCGATTTACGCATTGCTGGCGCTTGCGCTGGTGCTGGTGTTTTCCGTCACGCGGGTGATCTTCATTCCGCAAGGGGAGTTTGTAGCGTATGGCGCGCTGACGCTGGCCGCACTACAGACGCAAAAATTCCCTGCGACTTGCTGGCTGCTGCTGGCATTGGGGGCCGGGTGTTTCTGCGCTGAATGCGCCGCGCTGTTGCGCTATCCCGGGCGGCGCCACCGCGTGGCGCGCACGTTGCTCACGCTGGCGGGCAAATATCTGCTGCTGCCGCTCGCGGTCTATGCGTTGACTCGCAGCACATTCACGCAGCCGCTGCCGATGATCCTGCAAATCGCGCTGACGCTGCTGATCGTGGTGCCGATGGGCCCCTTCGTCTACCGGCTGGCCTACGAACCTATCGCAGAGGCCAGCACCTTGCTGCTGCTGATCGTTGCTGTTGCCGTGCATTTTGTCCTGGTTGGTCTTGGGCTGGTGATGTTCGGTGCGGAAGGCTCGCGCACCACGCCCTTTTCGGACGCGACGTTCAATCTGGGCGGGCTGTCGATCTCCGGACAAAGCCTGTGGGTGATCGGCATGGCGGCGGTGCTGATCGTCGCGCTGTATCTGTATTTCGACCGGACGATTTCGGGCAAGGCCTTACGCGCGACTTCGGTGAACCGCCTGGGCGCGCAGCTGGTCGGGATTGGCACGACCCAGGCGGGACGTCTGGCATTCACGCTGGCGGCGGGTTTGGGCGCGCTGTGCGGGATTCTGGTGGCACCGCTCACCACGATCTATTACGACTCGGGTTTTCTAATCGGGCTGAAGGGCTTTGTGGGCGCGATCATTGGCGGGCTGGTTAGCTATCCGCTGGCAGCAGCAGGTGCTGTGCTGGTTGGTCTGCTGGAATCCTATTCATCGTTCTGGGCCAGTGCCTATAAGGAAGTCATCGTGTTCACGCTCATCATCCCCGTGTTGCTGTGGCGCAGCTTTGTGACTCCGCACGTCGAAGAAGATGAGGAGTGACACGATGAAACGCATGATGCAAAACCGCTTTTTCTGGTTGTTTCTGCTGGTGATTTTTGTCCTGCCGGTGCTGCCGCAACCGCTGCGCATTCCGGAGTACTGGGTGACGCTGCTTAACTACATTGGGCTGTATTCGATTGTGGCGATTGGGCTGGTGCTGCTGACCGGCATAGGCGGAATGACCAGTTTTGGGCAGGCGGCGTTCGTCGGGATTGGCGCTTACACCACGGCGTATCTGACGACCCATTTCGCCGTATCGCCATGGGCCGCGCTGCTGGTTGGGGTGGTGCTGACGGCGCTGATTGCGCTGGTGCTGGGCCTTGTGACGATGCGCTTATCCGGCCATTTTTTGCCGCTTGGCACGATCGCATGGGGGTTGGCACTGTTTTTCCTGTTCGGCAATCTCGACATGCTGGGCAAGTACGACGGCATCAACGGCATTCCGGCGCTTAGCGTGCTGGGCCTTCGGCTTGAGTCTGGGCGGGAGATTTACTACCTGATCTGGGCGGCGGTGCTGGCGGCGATTGTATCGGTGCAGAACCTGTTGAATAGCCGTCCTGGACGGGCCATTCGCGCGTTGCGTGGCGCGGGCTCAATGGCTGAGGCCATGGGCATCAACACGGCGTGGATGCGCGTGCTGATCTTCGTCTACGCAGCCGTGTTGGCCGCTGTTTCCGGCTTTCTCTATGCGCACTTGCAGCGCTCCGTGAACCCCACACCGTTTGGGCTGAATCACAGCATCGAGTTTTTGTTCATGGCGGTGGTTGGGGGGATTTCGCATGTCTGGGGCGCGGTGCTGGGCGCAGCGATCCTGACCCTGCTGCAGGATTATTTACAGACGCTGCTGCCCAGATTGCTGGGCGCGAACGGTAATTTCGAAGTGGTTGTCTTCGGCGTGTTGATGGTGCTGTTGCTGCAGTATTCGCGTCAGGGCGTCTGGCCTTACGTCGCACGCCTGTTTCCACGCGAGCCGAAAGCCCATGCGCCTTCTGCCGCGACTGAGCCCTTGCCGCAACGTGATAAGCCAGTGGCCGGTGCAGCCTTGCTGAGTGTGAACTTGGCGCGCAAACAGTTTGGCGGCCTGGTGGCGGTGAATGACGTGAGTTTCAACGTCGACGCGGGCCAGATCACGGGCTTGATCGGCCCGAATGGAGCGGGTAAATCCACGACGTTTAACCTGGTTAGCGGCGCGTTGACGCTGACTAGCGGGGAGATTCATTTCTGCGGTGAACGGATCGACGGGCTGAGCGCGCGTGAGATTGCCAGCCGCGGCATCGGCCGGACGTTTCAACACGTGAAGTTGTTACCGGGGATGAGCGTGCTCGAAAACGTGGCAATCGGCGCTCATTTGCGCGGCCATGCTGGCGTGTTGCGCAGCATCGCCCGCTTGAATGGCGCGGAAGAGGCCCGGCTGATGGCCGAAGCCGCCCGGCAGATTGAGCGGGTGGGCCTTGCGGCACATTGCTATGACGAAGCGGGGAGCTTGGCGCTAGGACAGCAGCGCATTCTTGAGATTGCACGGGCGCTGTGTTGCGACCCCACATTGCTGCTACTGGATGAGCCAGCGGCTGGCTTGCGTTATCAGGAAAAGCAGCAGTTGGCGAAGTTGCTGCGACAACTCAAGGAAGAGGGCATGAGCATCTTGCTGGTTGAGCACGATATGGATTTCGTGATGAATCTGGCTGACAAGGTCGTCGTGATGGAGTTTGGAACACGTATTGCCGAAGGTTTGCCGCACGAGGTGCAACAAGACCCTGCCGTGCTCGAAGCCTATCTGGGTGGGGTGGAGTGATGACGATGAAAAATGTTGCAACACCGATGTTGCAGCTCGACGCGTTGTCTGCGCGTTACGGCAAGGTCGAGGCGCTACACGGCACGCGGATAGAAGTGACGCCCGGGCAGATCGTCTCGGTGATTGGGCCAAATGGCGCGGGCAAATCGACGTTATTAAACGCGATCATGGGTGCCTTGCCTGTCTCGGGCCAAGCCAAAGGATCGGTGCTGTATCGCGGCGAAGAGGTGAGTGCGCTGCCGGTCGAGCAGCGAGTGGCACGCGGAATGTGCCTCGTGCCGGAAAAGCGCGAGTTGTTCTCAACGATGAGCGTAATAGACAACCTCTTGCTGGGAGCCTACCGACGCAAGCGTGCCGGAGAGCGCAATTATCTTGACCAGCTTGACCCCGTATTCACGCTGTTCCCCCGGCTGAAGGAGCGCCGCAATCAGCTCGCGGGGACGTTGTCCGGCGGAGAGCGTCAGATGCTCGCAGTGGGGCGGGCACTCATGGGCAAACCAGACTTGCTGATGCTGGACGAGCCAAGTCTCGGCCTAGCCCCACTGATCGTGAAAGAGATCTTCCATATCATCAGCGCATTGCGTAATACAGGTGTGGCTATCTTGCTGGTTGAGCAAAATGCCCGTGCTGCACTGCAAATTTCCAATTACGGCTACGTGCTGGAAACAGGTGAGTTGGCATTGGAAGGTCCCGCGTCAGAGCTTGCGCAAAATCCACGAGTGGTTGAGAGCTATCTAGGGCTAGCCAAAAAAACCGCATAATTTAGCGAGCGTTCGGCTTTACCGCAAATATCAACGGCATGTTTCACGTGAAACATGCCGTTTTTCTTGCCTGGCCGATTGGATGAGATTCGGGGCCTGAAGCGAACCCGCTATAATTCGCCCCATACATTTTCCTCAGAAAGGCTCGCGTGCGATCTACGCGAGATCCGCGATGCTTTATCCCACAGAATTTGACGTAATCGTCGTTGGCGGCGGCCATGCTGGTACAGAGGCGGCGCTCGCTGCTGCCCGAATGGGTAATAAGACGCTGCTACTGACTCATAACATCGAAACACTTGGCCAAATGAGCTGTAATCCGTCGATTGGCGGAATTGGCAAAGGTCATTTGGTGAAAGAGGTTGATGCGCTAGGCGGTGCAATGGCTGCAGCTACCGACGAAAGCGGCATTCAGTTTCGTATTCTGAATTCCTCAAAAGGCCCAGCTGTCAGGGCGACACGCGCTCAGGCGGATCGCTTGCTTTATAAGCAAGCCATTCGATACCGCCTCGAAAACCAACCCAATCTTTGGTTGTTCCAGCAAGCGGTTGAAGATCTGATGGTCGAGGGTGATCGCGTGGTGGGTGCGGTGACTCAGGTGGGCGTGCAGTTCCGTTCACGCGCTGTCGTCTTGACCGCTGGAACATTCCTTGATGGCAAGATCCACGTCGGTCTGAACCATTACACAGGTGGGCGGGCTGGCGATCCAGCGGCAGTGTCCTTATCTGCACGATTAAAAGAGCTGAACTTGCCACAAGGGCGTTTGAAAACGGGCACGCCCCCGCGTATTGACGGTCGCTCCATTGATTTTTCGAAACTGGAAGCGCAGCCTGGCGATCTTGATCCAGTGCCGGTGTTTTCCTTTCTGGGCTGGGCAGAGCAGCATCCGCAGCAAGTGCCTTGCTGGGTGACTCACACCAATGCGCGGACGCATGACATTATCCGCAGCGGTTTGGATCGCTCACCGATGTACACCGGCGTGATTGAAGGAGTGGGGCCCCGGTATTGCCCCTCCATCGAAGACAAAATTCATCGCTTTGCATCGAAAGAATCTCATCAGATTTTTCTGGAACCAGAAGGCTTAACGACTAACGAGTTCTATCCAAATGGGATATCGACCAGCCTGCCGTTTGATGTTCAGCTAGAGCTGGTGCACTCAATGCGCGGGCTCGAATCGGCGCATATTCTTCGCCCCGGTTATGCAATTGAATACGACTACTTCGATCCACGTGGGCTCAAGGCTTCGCTTGAAACCAAGGTAATACAAGGATTGTTTTTCGCGGGTCAGATTAATGGAACCACCGGCTACGAAGAAGCCGCCGCGCAAGGACTGCTGGCCGGGATTAACGCAGGGCTTCAGGTGCAGGGCAAAGAAGCATGGTGTCCTCGCCGGGATCAAGCCTATTTAGGCGTGTTGGTCGACGATCTCGTAACCCAGGGCGTATCCGAACCCTATCGGATGTTCACAAGCCGGGCAGAGTACCGCCTCAGCCTGCGCGAAGACAATGCCGATATGCGCCTAACCGAGATGGGGCGTGAGCTTGGCGTCGTAGACGATCTACGCTGGGACAGCTTCAACCGCAAACGCGATGCTGTTTCACGTGAAACAGCACGCTTGCGTGCCACATGGGTGAATCCCAAGACGCTATCGGCGGATGAGGCAATCGCCCTGCTTGGTAAGCCGATTGAACATGAGTACAACCTTGCTGACTTGCTACGCCGCCCTGGCGTGACATACGAAGGTGTGTGCGGATTGCTTGGTGGCACCTGTGGACCCGAAGTTTCACTGGCTGATGAGGAGGTGCTTCTGGCGCAGATTAAAGAGCAGATTGAAATTGGCATTAAGTACCAGGGTTATATCGAGCGCCAGGCCGGGGAAATTGAACGCAACGAATCACACGAAAACACGCGTCTTCCGCACGAGTTGAACTACGCCGATGTGCGTGGCTTGTCTTTTGAGGCGTGCCAGAAGTTGACGGAGTTCCGTCCCGAGACGATTGGTCAAGCCTCGCGTATTTCAGGCATTACGCCAGCCGCCATTTCACTGCTGATGGTTCACCTGAAACGAGGCGGACTAGGACGACGCAATGTCCGTCCAGATGAATCGCCGGTGGTGTCATGACGATGGGAGGCAAACGGGTTGACGCCTCGACTAGCCGGGATGCACAGAAACTGCTGCTAGACGAGGGCATCAGTGAGCTAAATCTTGATCTGGATGAGTCGCAACGGGGCAAGCTTCTCGATTACGTTGCATTGCTCGCTAAATGGAATGCCGTCTACAACCTGACGGCCATCCGCGATCCACAGCAAATGCTGATTCAGCACATTCTCGATTCACTCTCGATCGTGCCGCATCTCGCTGGCCGGGGGCCCTCGGTGGCGCTGGATGTTGGTTCGGGCGGGGGCTTACCTGGCATCGTTCTCGCAGTTGCATTGCCTGACTGGCATGTGACTTTGAACGACATCGTGCACAAGAAAACAGCCTTTCAGGCACAAGCGAAAGCCGAATTGGGGCTGAGCAATCTGTCTGTCGTCACCGGCCGGGTAGAGACCTTACGGCCAGGAACAGAGGTGCCAGCGAAGTTCGATGTGATTGTTTCCCGCGCATTTGCGGAGCTAGCCGATTTCGTCACGCTTGCCCGCCATCTGGTGGCTGGGCAGGGTGCGATTTGGGCCATGAAAGGCGTGCGTCCTGATGATGAGATCGCACGCTTGCCAGCAGGCTCGCATGCCACCCAGGTTATTCGTCTCAAGGTGCCGCTGCTGGAGGCGGAGCGTCATTTGGTTGAAGTCGTCGTCAATGAGTCCGCCCAGGTTGATTAACCGGGGCCGTGTCGAATTTTTATTGATCCACAGGCAGTAAAAAGGGATATATCACGATGGCAAAAATCTTCTGTGTTGCGAACCAGAAGGGCGGGGTTGGCAAGACTACGACAACCGTCAATCTCGCCGCCAGTCTCGCAGCGCAGGGGCAGCGTGTTCTTCTCGTTGACCTTGACCCACAAGGGAACGCGACGATGGGGAGCGGCGTCGACAAAGCCGCATGCGAGAACACGATTTATGAGGTGCTGGTGGACGGCATGCCAGTTGCCGATGCACGAGTCAGGCCCGAAGCGGTGGGCTACGACGTGCTCCCAGCTAACCGTGAGCTGGCGGGGGCAGAGGTAGAACTGGTCAGCCTGCCGAACCGTGAGCGCCGCTTAAAGAGCGCGCTGGCACTGGTGGCTGACGACTACGATTTCATCCTGATCGACTGCCCACCGGCGTTATCGCTACTGACGCTGAATGGTTTGTGCGCTGCTCACGGCGTAGTGATCCCAATGCAATGTGAATATTTCGCCCTTGAAGGGCTGTCTGATCTGGTCAACACGATCAAGCAGGTTCATGCGAATTTAAACCGGGATTTAACCGTGATTGGTTTGCTGCGCGTGATGTTTGATCCTCGCATTACGTTGCAGCAGCAGGTGTCCGAGCAACTTAAAGAGCATTTCGGTGAGAAGGTGTTTGACGTCGTGATCCCGCGCAACGTGCGGCTTGCAGAGGCCCCGAGTTACGGCTTGCCAGGTGTGGTGTTCGACAAAGCCTCTCGTGGCGCGCAAGCCTATCTCCAGTTTGGCGCGGAAGTTATTGAACGCTTGCGCGCACAGTAATGCGCGATTACACAAAGCAGACCGAGGAAATACGATGAATGCAGTCGCACGAAAAAAGGGCTTGGGCCGAGGGTTGGACATATTGCTGGGCGGCGGCACGGACATTACGGAAGCGGTGAAAATCGCTGGCGCGCTTAACGTTTTGCCGCTGGAAAAACTGCAGGCGGGCAAATATCAGCCACGTTCACGTATGGATGAAGGGGCGTTGCAGGAACTTGCCGCCAGTATCCGCACACAAGGCGTGATGCAACCCATTCTGGTGCGGCCCGTTTCAGCGGATAAATATGAAATTATCGCGGGCGAACGACGTTTTCGCGCCGCACATCTGGCTGGACTGACGGATGTTCCGGTGCTGGTAAAGGATGTGCCGGATCAGGTTGCTGCCGCGATGGCGTTGATCGAAAACATTCAGCGCGAAGATCTGAATCCGCTTGAAGAGGCGCAAGGTATCCAGCGCTTGCTCGACGACTTCAATTTCACGCATGAACAGGCGGCTGAATCGGTAGGCCGTTCCCGCAGCGCTGTGTCGAACCTGTTGCGTTTGCTGAACCTTGCGGCACCCGTGCAAACCATGCTGCTTGCCGGTGATCTGGACATGGGGCACGCCCGGGCTTTACTCGCGGTTGATGCCGCGACGCAAATCTCGCTTGCCAATCAGGTGGTCAACAAACGGCTGTCGGTGCGTGAAACCGAAAAGCTGGTGACTTCGACCGCCAAGGCTGCCCCCGCACTTAAGACACGTGAAAAACACGACGGTGGCCGGGATACCCGGCGACTGGAAGAGGAGCTGTCGGATTTGCTGGCCGCGACGGTCAAGATCAAGCTGGGCCGTAAAGGGCGTGGCCAGGTCCTGGTTGATTTTGGCGATCTTGAAGCCCTTGAGGGCATTCTGGTCCGGCTGCGCGGCAACGCGACGGTCTGAGCGCCAGCGGTTGTGACGAATCTCGGGCCCGCGGTGCAGAGCGTAAAAAAGCTGCTCTACAGCGTGTTAGAGCAGGTGGCGAGAGAGCCGGTGCTCGCTACGCTGGTTGTGATTCTGATAGCGTTGCAATGGCATTACCCACAACGCTGGACATCGCTTGCCGCCCTTGTTGACTGGCAGACGGTATCGAGCCTTGCCGGTTTGCTGATCTTGGCAAAAGCCATTGAGCTTTCCGCCTTCCTGAGCTGGATTGCGCACCAAGTGGTGCACCGGGTTCGTACCGAACGAGGCTTGGCTTGTCTGCTGGTTGGTCTTGCCGCAGGACTATCGACGGTGCTCACCAACGATGTCGCGCTCTTCGTGGTGATCCCGCTGGTTCTCTCGCTCCACAAGCTGACGCCGCTTCCACTGAAACGGCTGGTGGTGTTCATCGCCCTCGCGGTGAATGCTGGATCAGTGCTGACACCGCTAGGTAATCCACAGAATCTGTTTCTCTGGCAGCGGAGCGGGGTATCGCTCGCAGCTTTTATCTGGGCGCTTGCGCCGTTGTGCGCAGCCCTGATGGCACTGCTGTCCCTGTTAACGGCGATCACGTTTGGCGGCAAGCCACTCGATCTGTCACGCGATACGCTACCGGACCAAATAGATCGTCCGCTGGTGGCGGTGACGGGTTTGTTGTTCGTGGGATTTATCGGGCTAGCTGACGCACGGCATCCAGAAATTGCGCTGACAGGAATCTCGCTGATCTTTTTGCTTTGGCGCCGTGAGATCGTGTTCAAGATCGACTGGCTCCTGTTATTGATTTTCGCGTTGATGTTTATCGTGCTGCGCAGCGTGGTGGCCTTGCCCTGGATTCATCGCAACGTTGAGCACCTGGCCCTGACGACGCCGCTGCACGTATACGCGGCGGGTGCGCTTTTTTCCCAAGGCATCAGCAATGTTCCCGCCGCTATCTTGCTGGCCGAATGGACTAATGACTGGCGCTCACTTGCATTCGGTGTCAGTGTTGGGGGCTTTGGCATAGCGACGGGCTCGTTGGCTAATTTGATCGCCGTGCGGCTGGCAAGAACTCGCGGTATCTGGCTGTTATTTCACCTTTTTTCGGTGCCATTCTGGTTTGTCGCGGCAGTGGTGGGTGCTTGGTTGCTATCGCTTGGCGGATAGGCGTCGAGGCTTCTGGTGCGAACTGGCTGAAATGGGGAAATTTCAGCTTGGTATTTAAGGCTTTTTGAGCCTGTTTTGACAGCCTTTTTGTGCTGGGCAGGGCGATGTGTTGCGGCAATTGGGATGGGTGCTGCAGCAGTAGGGCGCGGTATCGTTTCGTTGGTCTGACTAATGCGCCTAAAGTCTTGAATTGCCTGTAATTATCGCTTACAATCGCCCGGGTTTAATTGCTAGGCAATCTCGTAAGCGGTGCGTAAGCTCGCGGGCCGAACAGCATTTTGCGAGAACAATTGTGATGGCGACCGGGAACGTGTCAAACCAGACGCCGAATCAGGGCCAGGGCAAACACCATGTGACGCACACTGTTTCGGGCGCATCAGCGGCTCAGGACGATGACACATGGGAAGCTGGGCTCCAGGATAACGAGATCATCCCGCTGACGAGAGCGGAAGCAGAAAAGCTATTTGGTCCCGGCGTAAGCCGTCCATCGCGTGTCACGCCTTTTCGGGTGGTGGCGGCGCAAATAGTTTTGTCCCTGGGTGCAACGTTGTTATGGGGGCTGTTTTATCAGCCGCCTGGCATTGCTGCGTTGTCGGCCTTTTTGGGCGGTGCGATTTGCTGGTTGCCAGGGGCGTTATTTGCAGCGCGGTTGACCAGGTTGAGCGGTGCGACTACCGCGATGAGCTGGGTGATTGGCGAAGCACTCAAGATGGGTGTGACGATTGCGATGTTTGTCGCCATTGCGTTTGGATTTCATGAAGTCAGTTGGGTGCCGCTACTTGTGACCTACCTGGTTGCGCTGAAAACCTACTGGATCGCACTGGTCTGGCGCTAAATCTGAATTGCTGCACACAACACACGCTGGCGCGCACGGTGCGCCGGTACAAAAGCGCGCGGGCCATCTGGCCCGCGATAGCAGGCTTCTTCGACGCGACAACGCGGCAGGGGCGGCAGGGCAAGATTTTTGACAATTTGGGTGGCATTACGATATGGCAGCTAGCGAAGGAAAGAGCGCTCTGGATCCGTCCGGGTACATCGCGCACCACTTGCAGAATTTCTCGACCTCCCACCAGACGTCGATCTTTGATATCAATGTCTGGAATCTGGACACGCTGTTCTGGTCGATTTTTTGTGGTCTGGTCACGATCATCATTTTGTACTGCGCTGCACGCAAGTCGACTTCCGGTGTTCCTGGCCGCTTCCAGTGCGCCGTCGAAATGCTCGTAGAAATGGTTGAGGATCAATCGAAGTCGATGATCCACGGCAACCGTTCCTATATCGCCCCCCTCGCGCTGACCGTGTTTATCTGGGTCGCGCTGATGAACTCCCTCGATCTCGTTCCAGTTGATCTGCCTACACGGCTGATTGGCTGGCTTGGCCTGTCGGAAGCCTTGCCGCATATGCGCATCGTGCCGACTACCGACCTCAACGGCACGCTTGGTATCGCGCTTGGCGTGTTCGTGCTGATGATTTACTACAACTTCAAGATCAAAGGTGCTGGCGGCTTTGCGCATGAGCTGCTGTCGGCACCGTTCGGCGCGCATCCGCTGCTGTGGATCCCGAATCTGGTACTCAACATCATCGAGTTCGTCGCAAAGACGGTTTCGCTTGGCATGCGGTTGTTCGGCAACATGTATGCGGGTGAGCTGTTGTTCCTGCTGATTGCCCTGCTTGGCAGTCTCTGGAATTTCGGCGCGGACACGACGGTGCTTGGCTTCCTCGGCCATGTGATTGCCGGCAGCGTGTGGGCTATCTTCCACATCCTGATTGTTCTGCTGCAGGCGTTCATTTTCATGATGCTGACGCTGGTGTATATCGGCCAGGCACACGACAGCCATTAATCTGGCCCGTCGATACGAATTGCTTTAACTGTATTTTTCTAAATCCCGGTTTTAAAAGACTTTTCACAAAGGAGTGATCATGCAAGCTTTCATCGCCAACATCCAGGGTCTGACCGCCATCGGTATCGGCATCATCATCGGCCTGGGTGCAATCGGCGCCTGTATCGGTATTGGTCTGATGGGCGGCAAGTACATCGAAGCATGTGCGCGCCAGCCTGAATTGATGAACCCGCTGCAAACCAAGATGTTCCTGCTGGCTGGTCTGATCGACGCAGCGTTTCTGATTGGCGTTGGCGTGGCCATGCTGTTTGCGTTTGCGAACCCGCTGCTGTCGAAGCTGGCAGAGTAAGGTTTCTCGGAAGGTTTGTGCCCGGGTCCACTGGCTCCAGGGCGCAGGGCGAAACGGCTGCCTGGGCGCTGATCGAATACAGAATCGATGAGCGCCTTGCCGTTTCACTGTCCGAACTAGCAATGTTTAAGGAAACACCGTGAATCTCAACGCAACCCTGTTTGCGCAAATGGTCGTGTTCCTGATCCTCGCGTGGTTCACGATGAAGTTCGTGTGGCCGCCGCTGATCAATGCCCTCGACGAGCGCTCGAAAAAGATCGCTGACGGCCTCGCGGCCGCCGAAAGGGGCAAGACGGAACTCGAAGCTGCGCACAAGCGTGTCGACCAGGAACTGGCGCAGGCTCGCAATGATGGCCAGCAACGTATCGCTGAAGCAGAAAAGCGCGCCGTGTCGGTCGCAGACGAAATCAAGGCCCAGGCGCAAGCGGAAGCCGCGCGCATCATCGCTCAGGCGAAGGCCGATGCCGATCAGCAAATCGTCAAAGCACGCGAAGCGCTGCGCGGCCAGGTAGCTGCTCTTGCAGTGCAAGGCGCAGAGCAGATCCTGAAGCGCGAAGTCGATCAGTCGGCTCATGCCGAACTGCTGAATCAACTGAAAGCCGAGCTCTGAATATGGCCGAACTTGCAACCATCGCCCGCCCTTATGCAGAAGCGCTGTTCGGCGTGGCCGAAGCGGGAGACATAGCCGCCTGGTCCACGCTCGTGCAAGAGCTGGCACAGGTTGCGGGTCTGCCCGAAGTGCTGTCGGTCGCCACAAGCCCGAAAGTGAGCCGTGCCCAAGTGTGCGATTTGCTGCTATCCGCAGTGAAGTCACCGCTGAAAGCTGATGCACAAGCGAAAAATTTCGTGCAAATGCTGGTGGATAACCATCGCTTGCAACTGCTGCCAGAAATTGGTGTGCAGTTCGACGCATTGAAAAACGCCCGCGAAGGAGCGGCCGATGCGCTGATCGTCAGTGCATTTCCGCTTCAAGACACACAGCTGAACGAACTCGTCGTCAGTCTCGAACGCAAGTTTCAGCGCAAGCTGAAGCCGGTCGTTGCCGTTGATGCATCGCTAATTGGCGGTGTGCGCGTCACGGTAGGCGACGAAGTGCTCGATACCTCGGTCCGCGCGCGGCTTGCCAGCATGCAGACGGCACTGTCCGCCTGAGTCGCATACGCGGCAGGCTAGCAACAGAATTGACTATCAGGAGCGAATAATGCAACTCAATCCCTCTGAGATCAGTGAGCTGATCAAGAGTCGGATCCAGGGCCTTGAAGCGAGCACAGACGTTCGCAATCAGGGCACGGTGATCTCCGTGACCGACGGTATCGTGCGTATTCACGGACTGTCGGAAGTGATGCAGGGCGAAATGCTCGAATTCCCGGGCAATACGTTTGGTCTCGCGCTGAACCTTGAGCGCGATTCGGTTGGCGCCGTGATTCTCGGCGAATACGAACACATTTCGGAAGGCGATGTGGTCAAGACCACTGGCCGCATTCTCGAAGTGCCGGTGGGCCCGGAGCTGATCGGCCGTGTGGTCGATGCGCTGGGTAATCCGATCGACGGCAAAGGTCCGGTCAACGCGAAAGAATCGGATGCTATCGAAAAGATCGCGCCGGGCGTGATCTGGCGTAAGTCGGTATCAGAGCCAGTGCAAACCGGTCTGAAATCGATTGATGCGATGGTGCCGGTTGGACGCGGTCAGCGGGAACTGATTATTGGTGACCGCCAATGCGGCAAGACAGCGGTTGCTGTTGACACGATCATCAATCAGAAGGGCAAGAACCTCTTCTGTATCTACGTTGCGATTGGCCAGAAAGCCTCGTCGATCATGAACGTGGTGCGCAAGCTTGAAGAAACGGGCGCGATGGAATACACCATCGTGGTCGCGGCTTCGGCTTCGGAATCGGCTGCGATGCAATACCTGGCACCGTACTCTGGCTGCACGATGGGCGAATACTTCCGTGATCGTGGTCAGGACGCACTAATTATTTATGACGATTTGACCAAGCAAGCTTGGGCATACCGTCAGATTTCATTGCTGCTGCGCCGTCCGCCAGGCCGTGAAGCTTATCCGGGCGACGTGTTTTATCTCCACTCGCGTCTGCTGGAGCGTGCGGCTCGCGTGTCGGAAGAATACGTTGAGAAGTTCACCAAGGGCGCGGTGAAGGGTAAGAGCGGTTCGTTGACGGCGCTGCCGGTCATTGAGACCCAGGCGGGTGACGTGACGGCCTTCGTGCCGACGAACGTGATTTCGATTACCGATGGCCAGATCTTCCTTGAAACCGACTTGTTTAACGCAGGTATCCGTCCGGCAATTAACGCTGGCGTATCGGTTTCGCGCGTGGGCGGTGCAGCGCAAACCAAGGTCGTGAAGAAGCTTTCGGGCGGGATTCGTACCGACCTCGCGCAATACCGTGAACTGGCCGCATTTGCCCAGTTTGCGTCGGACCTCGATGAAGCTACCCGCAAGCAACTGGAGCGTGGCCGTCGCGTGACAGAACTGCTCAAGCAGCCGCAGTATCAGCCGCTGCAAGTGTGGGAACTGGCTATCGCGCTGTTCGCCGCGAATAACGGTTACCTCGATGATCTGGAAGTGAAGGACGTGCTGCCGTTTGAAAAAGGCTTGCGCGAATTCCTGAAATCGAGCCACGCCGATCTGATTAAGCGTATCGAAGATAACAAGGATTTGTCGAAGGACGATGAAGCACTGCTCCACGCAGCGCTCAAAGACTTCAAGAAATCCGGGGCCTATTGATCCGATCCGCGAAACTATACGGGCCTTGAAGTAGTGCGGGCACATCTCAATGCTGCCGCACTGCTTCGATCGCTTTGCATGGGGCTTGAGCTACCGCTAACGCGCTAACTCGAGTCGACAAAGGAGCCAAGCAATGGCTGGAATGAAGGAAATTCGCGGCAAGATCAAGAGCGTGCAAAACACGCGCAAGATCACGAAAGCGATGGAGATGGTGGCCGCATCGAAGATGCGCCGCGCTCAGGAGCGTATGCGTGCTGCTCGCCCATATGCTGACAAGGTTCGTGAGATCGCTGCACACATGAGCCATGCGAACCCTGAGTATCGCCACCCGTTTATGGTGTCGAATGATGGCGCGAAGATGGCCGGCATCATTCTTGTCACGACTGACAAGGGCTTGTGCGGCGGCATGAACACGAACATTTTGCGTGCGTCATTGCAGAAGTTCAAAGAGTTTGAAGCGCAGGGCAAAACGTTCGAAGCGACGGCAATTGGCAGCAAGGGGCTGGGGTTTTTGAACCGCTTGCGTGCCAAGGTTGTGTCGAATGTCGCGCATCTGGGTGATACGCCACATCTCGAAAAGCTGATTGGTGCGGTCAAGGTGCAACTTGACCTGTATTCGGAAGGCAAGGTTTCAGCGGTCTATCTGGCATATACACGTTTCGTCAACACGATGAAGCAGGAGCCGGTGATCGAACAACTGTTGCCGTTGTCGGCTGACGAATTTGAGACCAAAGACGAAGCGGGTGTTACGCCGCGCACGTCATGGGATTACATCTACGAGCCGGACGCACAGGCCGTGGTGGACGAATTGCTGGTGCGTTACGTTGAAGCGCTGGTGTATCAGGCCGTTGCGGAAAATATGGCGTCAGAGCAGTCGGCCCGGATGGTGGCGATGAAAGCGGCGTCGGACAATGCCAAGACAGTGATTAACGAATTGCAGCTTGTGTATAACAAGAGCCGTCAGGCCGCGATTACGAAAGAGCTGTCAGAGATTGTCGGTGGCGCCGCTGCGGTTTAACCGCCTCGACGCGAACAAGTGGGCATATGCCTCGAAACTGCGCCTTTGCGCGAGTGAAGAATTGAGTATCTAAAGGAAACGCGATGAGTACTACTGCTTTGGTAGAAGGCAAGATCGTACAGTGCATCGGCGCGGTGATCGACGTGGAATTCCCGCGTGAAGCCATGCCCAAAATTTACGACGCGCTGATTCTTGATGGGTCTGAGCTGACTCTCGAAGTTCAGCAGCAACTGGGCGATGGTGTCGTACGCACCATCTGTCTGGGCGCTTCGGACGGCTTGCGCCGTGGCCTCGTGGTGAAAAACACCGCCAAGCCGATTAGCGTGCCGGTTGGCAAGCCGACACTGGGCCGGATCATGGACGTTCTGGGCCGCCCAATCGACGAAGCTGGTCCGATCAATAGCGACAAGGTTCGTTCGATTCACCAGAAGGCACCGGCGTTTGATGAGCTGTCGCCGTCGACGGAACTGCTCGAAACCGGCATCAAGGTGATTGACTTGATCTGCCCGTTTGCCAAGGGCGGCAAGGTTGGTTTGTTCGGTGGCGCTGGTGTGGGCAAGACCGTCAACATGATGGAACTGATCAACAACATCGCTAAAGAACACGGTGGTTATTCCGTGTTCGCAGGCGTGGGTGAGCGGACCCGTGAAGGGAACGACTTCTACCACGAGATGAAAGACTCGAACGTTCTCGACAAGGTCGCGCTGGTGTATGGCCAGATGAACGAGCCGCCGGGTAACCGTTTGCGCGTCGCGCTGACTGGTCTGACGATGGCTGAGCATTTCCGTGATGAAGGTCTCGACGTGCTGTTCTTCGTCGACAACATCTACCGTTTCACGCTGGCCGGTACAGAAGTTTCCGCGTTGCTGGGCCGGATGCCGTCTGCGGTGGGTTATCAGCCGACGCTGGCTGAAGAAATGGGCAAGCTGCAAGAACGTATTACGTCGACCAAAACGGGTTCGATTACTTCGGTGCAAGCCGTGTACGTTCCTGCGGATGACTTGACCGATCCGTCGCCTGCTACCACCTTCGGTCACCTTGATGCAACCGTGGTGCTGTCGCGTGACATCGCTTCGCTGGGTATCTACCCGGCAGTTGATCCGCTCGATTCGACTTCGCGCCAGATCGACCCGAACGTGATTGGCGAAGAGCATTACGCCATTACGCGTGGTGTGCAGCAAACGCTTCAGCGTTACAAGGAATTGCGCGACATTATTGCGATTCTGGGTATGGATGAACTGTCGCCAGAAGACAAGCTGTCGGTGGCGCGTGCGCGGAAGATTCAGCGTTTCCTGTCGCAGCCGTTCCACGTCGCAGAAGTGTTTACGGGTTCGCCAGGCAAGTACGTGCCGTTGAAAGAAACCATCCGTGGTTTCAAGATGATCGTTGAAGGTGAATGCGATCATCTGCCGGAACAGGCCTTTTATATGGTCGGCACGATTGACGAAGCCTTTGAAAAGGCCAAGAAGATCCAGTAACGGTTTAACTGATAGCAACGCGGCGCGGGTTTTGCTGTGTGCGCTTTAACAAGTCATGCACAGTCCCGCGCCTAACGCATCATGTTCAACCGTTTTGCATGCGAGGAGCGTCAGCGTTCAAGCGCCAACACTCTTCGACAGGAGTCGATATGGCATTAATCAAAGTAGAAGTCGTCAGCGCTGAAGAGCAGATCTTCTCTGGCCAGGCGAAATTCGTCGCGCTTCCCGGCGAAGCAGGCGAACTCGGTATCTTGCCCGGCCATACGCCGCTGATTACGCGTATTCGTCCGGGTGCGGTGCGGATTGAAGCTGAAAACGGCGACGAAGAGTTTGTGTTCGTCGCGGGCGGCGTTCTTGAAGTTCAACCGGGTGTGGTAACGGTTTTGGCCGATACCGCGATTCGTGGCAAAGATCTGGATGAAGCAAAGGCCGAAGCAGCGCGCAAGCGTGCCGAAGAGGCGTTGCAGAACACAGGCTCAGACCTCGAATACGCAACTGCTCAGGCAGAACTCGCGTATGCAACAGCCCAGCTCGCTGCGATCCAGCGGCTGCGCAAGTTACGCGGATAGCAGCAGAAGCGGTCACAAGCAGATGTCGAAAGCAGCCTTCGGGCTGCTTTTTTTTTGACCACTCTTGACGTTTACGGAAAGCAACTCAGAATCATGCCTTGCGCTATCCGGCCGTTGGTTCTGTGGCCGATGCGGGATGCCAGTGAGCCGCGTGGCCAGAGATGAGGCGCGCACCGGGAAAATTCGCTTCGTGGAGAGAACGTCATGGCAATGCAGATACCCGCAGGCGATGCTGACAACAGCGCGCTGATTGCGCCAAAAAATGGCCTGTCTTATGTGCGGGGTTCGACGCGGGTCGCGTTAAGCGAGCAGACCGTAGAACAGTTGTTCAGCAGTGCCGTACAGCGTTTTCCTGAGCGTTCAGCGGTCGTGTTTCGTGAGCAGGGGATTCGCTGGAGCTGGCGTGCATTGGCTGAGCAAATCAATTTGCTGGCGGCGGGTTTGATTGCGCTGGGCATTGTGAAGGGTGACCGGGTGGGGATCTGGTCACCTAACCGGGCCGAATGGCTGCTCACGCAATTCGCTACAGCGCAGATCGGCGCGGTGATGGTGAACATTAATCCGGCGTACCGGCTGGCTGAGCTTGAATATGCGTTGAAGCTTGTTGGCTGCAAGGCAATCATCGCGGCAGAGCGCTTTAAATCGTCGATGTATCTGGAGATGCTGCAAGAGCTTGCGCCGGAGCTGGCACAGGCTCAGCCGGGTGAGCTGCATGCTGCGCGTCTGCCGGATCTGCGTACCGTTATTTGCATGGGCGAGGCGCAAATGCCGGGCATGTTGTCGTTTGCCTCGGTGATGGAACAGGGCCGGACGACGCTCGATATGGCGCAGCTTGACGCGATTAGTGCAGCACTGGCTTGTGATGAGCCGGTCAATATCCAGTTCACCAGCGGCACCACGGGCAACCCGAAGGGCGCGACGCTGACTCACCGCAATATCGTCAACAACGCCCGTTCTATCGCGCAGGCGATGCGGCTGAGCGAACAGGACACGCTATGCATCCCTGTGCCGCTCTATCACTGCTTTGGGATGGTGCTGGCGGTGCTGGCGTGTGTATCGGTGGGGGCGGGCATGGTGTTTCCGGGCGAGGCGTTCGATCCTGCTGCGACCCTCGCCGCGGTCGCCGAAGAACGATGCACAGCGTTGCATGGCGTGCCGACGATGTTCATCGCGGAGCTGGATCATCCCGACTTCGCTACTTACGATCTTTCGCGCCTGCGTACCGGAATCATGGCGGGGTCGCCGTGCCCCATCGAGACCATGAAGCGGGTCGTATCGCAGATGCACTTAGCCGAAATCACGATTGCCTATGGCATGACGGAGACCAGCCCGGTTTCATTTCAAAGCTCCACTACTGATCCGCTGGATAAACGGACCACCACAGTGGGACGGATTCAGCCGCATCTGGAAGTGAAGATTGTCGATGAGCTTGGCCGCATTGTGCCGGTGGGTGTGACTGGCGAGCTATGCACCAAGGGCTATTCCGTCATGCTGGGCTATTGGGGCGATGCAGCAAAAACGCGCGAAAGCATCATTGATGGCTGGATGCATACCGGCGATCTGGCGACGCTTGATGCTGACGGCTACTGCAATATCGTGGGCCGTCTGAAGGACATGCTGATACGGGGTGGCGAGAACATTTACCCGCGGGAGATCGAGGAGTTTCTGTTCCGGCATCCGAAGATCCAGAGTGTGCAAGTGTTTGGCGTGCCCGATCCGAAATATGGCGAGGAGGTTTGTGCGTGGATTGTGTTGCGTCCGGGCGAGCAGGCCAGTGCTGACGAGATCCGCGAATTTTGTCGTGACCAGATTGCGCATTACAAGGTGCCAAAGCACATTCGCTTTGTCGAAGAGTTGCCAATGACAGTGACCGGCAAAGCACAGAAATTCGTGATGCGCGAGCAGATGGTGCGGGCTTTGAAGAAGGGCTAGTTCAGGCGGTGGACAAAAGGTTGGAAAAAACGCGGACGAAAAAAAGCGGGCCTGGAGCCCGCTTAAGCCACACGCTACGGGGTTAGCGCGAGGAGACCAAAGGTGGAACTGGCTGAAAGAGAAACAACGGTTCCAGCAGAGATGTCCCTTGTCTGTAAAAAAGGGCAACAACTTGAGAGGCCCGGTCACATCTGTGTTGAAACCGTCGGGATGCATTGTGGTCGAATTGTTGCGTGTCCAAAGTAACAAAGTGTTTCAGGTTGTAACGCCCGTCCGTAAAGGCGTTTCGGCTGTTTGGGGCCTGTATGCGTGCCGGGTCATCGGAGCCATTTATCCGAGATCGTCTGGTACTCACCTGTGGCGCGCGTTAGATGCAGCCATTGATCCACATACTGCTGAAACACCGTATCGCCGCGTGGCAGCAGCCATGCTTTTTCGCCGTACTGGAACGGCTGCTCCGGGTGGACCGCGCACAGGCCGGGATGGAGTTTTTGCTGCAAGCGGGTTTCGGATGAGTCGGTCACCATCACGTCTGCTTTGCCCGCAAGAATCTGGCCAAAGATCGTCACGTTATCTGGATACATCGTCAGCACTGCGCGCGAAAAGTGCTGTTTGGCGAAGCGTTCATTGGTGCCGCCTGGATTGAAAATCACGCGTGTCGCGGGCTGGTCGATTTGTTCGAGTGTCTGGTAACGGCTGAGATCGTCGCAACGCACGATGGGGGTCTTGCCGTCAATGGCATACGGTTGCGTGAAAAACGCCTGTTTTTGCCGTTCGAGCGTGGTTGAAATCCCTCCTATGCCGATGTCGCATTGCGCGGCGAAATCGCTCATCAGGTTGCTCCAACTGGTTTTGACGTAACTCAGCTTGACGCCCAGCGACTGGGCGAGCGATTGCGCCATATCGATATCAATCCCTTCAAATTGTCCATCTGGCCGCTGGTACGAATACGGCTTGTAATCGCCGGGGGTGCAGGCGCGCAAGGTGCCACGAGTCAGCACGGTGTCGAGTCTGGAGGGTGCGGCTTGGGCCAGTGCGGTGCTGGCGGCACCTGGTAGGGTCAGCGTCAGGATGAGCGTGAGAGCGGGCAGGTTCATGGTGTTCCAGTGGGTATGGGAAACAGGGTGGGTAGAGCCGGTAGTTCAGCCATTGTGGGGTGAGGTGGCTGAGCGCTGGTGAATGGCTGGATGGCGAATGGCGAGTGGCGAAGGGCGAAGGGCGAAGGGCGAAGGGCGAAGGGCGAAGGGCGAAGGGCGAAGGGCGAAGGGCGAAGGGCGAGTGGCGAGTGGCGAAGGGCGAAGGGCGAAGGGCGAAGGGCGAGTGGCGAGTGGCGAGTGGCGAAGGGCGAAGGGCGAAGGGCAAATGTCGAACGACAAACGACCAGGATGATAGCCAGACAATCTTCATGAAACAGGACCGTTGGCTAGCGCGTGCCGCGAGATTTTGCCGCGCTGGCCAGATTAGGCTGAGTGACCAGGTGGCGTCCGGTAAAATGCCGCTTTGTCTTTTGGCGCTTCCATCGTGTCCCACACCCTTCTCAACGATACGTTTTTGCGTGCGCTGATGCGCCAGCCAACCGATTACACGCCGATCTGGCTCATGCGCCAGGCCGGCCGGTATCTGCCGGAATACAACGCGACGCGCAGCCGTGCCGGTAGCTTCCTCAATCTGGCAAAAAATCCCGCTTACGCCACCGAAGTCACGTTACAGCCGCTAGAGAGGTTTCCGCTCGATGCCGCGATCCTGTTTTCAGACATCCTGACGATTCCAGATGCGATGGGCCTCGGCCTTGATTTTGCCGCTGGCGAAGGGCCGAAATTCGCGCGCCCTGTGCGTACCGAGGACGATGTTGCGCGTCTCGCCGTGCCGGATATGGATGCCACGCTGCGCTATGTCACCGATGCCGTGAGCGAAATCCGCCGCGCGCTGACCGATGCCCAGGGTCGTCAGCGGGTGCCGTTGATCGGCTTTTCCGGCAGCCCGTGGACGCTGGCCTGTTACATGGTTGAAGGGGGCGGATCGGACGACTTCCGCACGGTCAAGTCGATGCTGTATGCCCGCCCCGATTTGATGCACCGCATTCTTGAAATCAATGCGCAGTCGGTGGCGGCTTATCTAAACGCCCAAATCGAAGCGGGCGCGCAAGCGGTGATGATTTTCGATACCTGGGGCGGCGCGCTCGCGGATGGTATTTATCAACGCTTCTCGCTGCATTACATCGAACGGGTGGTGAGCCAGCTCAAGCGTGTGCATCTCGGTGAGCCGGTGCCGGTGGTTACTTTCACCAAGGGCGGTGGGCTCTGGCTGGAAGAGATTGCCGCGACGGGTGTTGATGCAGTGGGGCTCGACTGGACTGTCAACCTGGCGCAGGCCCGTGAGCGGACTGGTGGGCGTGTCGCGCTGCAAGGCAACATTGATCCATCGGTGCTGTTCGCCCCGCCTGCTGTCATCCGTGCCGAAGCGCGTGCGGTACTCGATAGTTACGGCAATCATCCGGGCCATGTGTTTAACCTGGGGCACGGTATTTCGCAGTTCACGCCGCCGGAGCATGTCGCCGAACTGGTCGATGAAGTGCATCGCCATAGCCGGACGATTCGTGCAGCAGAAATTCCTTCTGTTGTATAGCCCCCAGATTGCATAGGGCTATTTGTTGCTGCGCGGCGAGCCCAGCGTCTGAATTTCCCCCGTGCGGGCCTGATCAGACGGGGTAATTCCCTGCTGGAACGGGCTTCGGCACTTGTCAAGACTTGACTTATGCACATTTTTCTCGCTGCGACGCAATAGAGCTTTCAGTTGACAAAATGTGCTTGCGAAAATTTCTGATATACGGATTGCGCCTTGACTGACAAGGCGCTCCGGTTGTGGCACAAATCTTGACGAAACTGCTTCGAATACCGTTTTTATGAGGCCTCGGGGCGATTGAGATGTAGTTTTCAACAAAGTTATCCACAGGCACGACGGCGGCGCATTTTTGTTCTGCCGAATCCAAAACTTAGCGGCGAAAGTGATGTTTTACTTTAACTTCAGTGGCTCGATTGCCCCGACGCCGTATCCCTTTCCAGCGCTCTGGTTCGTCGGTTTATCTGCACCGATTCACACGTGAGTCACGTCTTCGTCCGCGTCGCGCTGGATCATCCGCTGCCGACCCTTTTCGACTACCGCTGTGATGCAGCGCTGGCTCCCACGCCTGGCATGTTGGCGGAAGTTCCGTTCGGCAAGCGCCAGATTGTCGGCCTGATTGTCGAAGTGACTACTCACAGCGAGGTTGCGCCGGAGCGGCTGAAGGCGGTTAGCAACCTGTGTCTGGCCTGTCCGGCGCTCTCTGCTGAATGGCTTGGACTGGTGACGTTTGCCGCCGATTACTACCAGCGGGGGCGCGGCGAAGTGGCATTGCCTGCGTTGCCCCAAGCATTGCGTGATTCGTCGCGCTGGGCGCGGTTGCTGGCACCGTCCGAGCGTTATCGTCTGCTGGAGGCCGGGGCTGCTGTGTTGCCAGATGCCTTGCCGCCTCGGGCACGTGCGTTACGCAGGCTGGCTGCCGCTCTGGTGGAGCGAATGGTGCTGACGGCCACTGAGGCGCGTGCGCTGCATCCGAAGGCGTTAGCGACGCTCGCCGAATGGCAGGCGCAGGGCTGGATTGAGCTGGAACTGGCCGAAGCGTGTGCGGCATCCACGGTATGGGAGGCACCTGTAGCCTTGGTTGCTTCTACTGCGGCCGCCACCGCCACCAACACCCAAAACACCCAAAACACCCAAAACACCCAAAACACCCAAAACACCCAAAACACCCAAAACACCCAAAACACCCAAAACACCATACGCGCCCACGTTTCCGGTATGCCCGCCTGGCCGGCGTTGACCGATGAGCAGCAAGACGCTGTGCAGGCAATTCGCAGTGCACGCCAGTTCGCCCCGTTCCTGCTGTATGGCGTGACCGGCAGCGGTAAGACCGAGGTGTATCTCCGGGCGTTGGCGCATCTCCTTGAAGAGCGGCCCGAGGCTCAGGCGCTGGTGCTGGTGCCGGAAATCAATCTCACACCGCAATTCGAGGCCGCGTTCCGCGCCCGTTTTGCCGCCTTTGAACAGCATGCGATTGTTACGCTCCATAGCGGCCTGGCCGAAGGTGAGCGGGCGCGTCACTGGCTCGCCGCGCATTCTGGCCGTGCCCGCATCGTGCTGGGCACGCGGCTGGCGGTGCTGGCGTCGCTGCCCGCGTTGGCGATGATCGTCGTCGATGAGGAACATGACCCGGCTTATAAGCAGCAAGAAGGGCTGCGTTACTCCGCCCGCGATCTGGCTGTGTGGCGTGCCAGGCAACTGGGGATTCCCGTGGTGCTGGGCTCGGCGACGCCTTCGCTGGAAAGCTGGTGGCAAGCCGATCAGGGCCGCTATGTCCGGCTGACGCTGACGCACCGGGCAGTGGCTCAGGCCGTTTTGCCCGAGGTGAAGCTGGTTGATCTGGAAGAAGAGCGGCGGCGCGGGCGAGCGTCAGTAGAAGGCTTGTCCGGGCCGCTGATTGCCGGGCTAAAAAATCGTCTGGAGCGCGGGGAGCAAAGCTTGGTCTTTCTCAACCGGCGTGGTTATGCGCCGCAACTGGCATGCGATGCCTGCGGCTGGGTGGCGGGCTGCCCGCGTTGCAGTGCCTACGTGGTGCTGCACAAACCGGAACGGGCGCTGCGTTGCCACCATTGCGGCTGGGAAGCACGCATTCCGCATGCTTGCCCGGAGTGCGGCAATGTCGATATCGCGCCGCTTGGCCGTGGCACGCAGCGTATCGAAGAAGCGCTCGCCGGGGCTGTGCCTGGCGCGCGAGTGTTGCGGATCGACGCGGACAGCACGCGGCGCAAGGGCAGCGCACAGGCGCTTTTTGCCGATGTACATGCTGGTGAAGTGGATATTTTGGTCGGCACGCAAATGATTGCGAAGGGGCATGATTTTCAGCGTGTCTCGCTGGTGGGCGTGCTGAACGCCGATACGGCGTTGTTTTCGCACGACTTTCGTGCCAGCGAGCGATTGTTTGCGCAGCTCATGCAAGTGAGCGGCCGCGCAGGCCGCTCCGGCCTTGCGGGCGAGGTGTTGATCCAGACGCGCTATCCACGGCATGCGCTGTATCACGCGCTGGTGCGCCACGATTATGTTGGTTTTGCCCACACAACACTGGCCGAACGGCGCGATGCCCATTTACCGCCTTTTGTTTATCAGGCATTGTTGCGTGCCGAAGGACGCACGCTGGAAGCGGCGCTGGAGTTCTTGCAACAAGCGGCGTTGGCACTGCAGACCTTGCCCTCGGCTGAACGAATGACGGTGTACGACGCGGTGCCACTCACGGTGGTCAAGGTGATGCATGTACACCGTGCGCAATTGTTGATTGAAAGTGCTTCACGGGCAGCATTGCAGGCCACGTTGCGAGCATGGCAACCTGGTTTGCGCCGGCAAAAAGGTGTGTTGCGCTGGAATCTGGAAGTGGATCCGCTAGATATTTAATCGAAACAGAATTTTTTGGGAAATACCGTTGTGAAGTGGTTGGCTGCTAATCGAAATTTAATTTTAAGATGGCTAATTGAATAATTAGTTAATCATTTTTTCGAGGTGAAGAATGTATTCCGTTAAAAATAATGGGACGTATAAAGGTGATGGGGCGTATAAAGGTGATGAGGCGTATAAAGGTGGTAGGAGGTATAAAGATGAAGTGGATGGAGGGGGCTATAAAGGCAGAGTTGGTCTGTCTTCTTATCAATCGAGTATTCAACATGGTTTATTAGTTAACGGTTCGGCTCGCATGGTGCATTTCTTTAATCCGAATGCTGTCATAGATGAGCCGCGGGATGACTTGTTAAGTTACGAATCAAGAGCGCTGGATCAGGAGTTTAAAAATAATGGAGTGCCTGGCGGTCTGAAAGCATCTTTTGATTCTGATGGGAGTGTTCCGCTCCCTGGGTGGCCTAGTCTTAATAGCAGTGCTGATTTATCCCAGTCCGATTTTGACGGAGGGCTGTCAGGTTCACTGGATTCATCGAGTTCATTTTTGAGTGGTGTTGATGGCTCTCCATTGTCAAGTTCAAGTCGAAATTCCCCGTTCTCAAGTCCAAAGTTAGAGCGTTTTGGCAATCGTTACCAAAGTGCAGAATTATTAAAAAATCCAATTCTGATTAATTGCAATGAGTCGGATTTTGATTATGATTCGCTGATTCCAGACTTATTCGAAACAAATAAGGCAAAATCTGAAGGTAAAAAGAAGCAGCAGGCGCTGCAGAAAGTTGATGCCGCAGAATTAGCGGAGCGCAGACGGATATTGGGCGAGCCGCCATGTTTGAGGCACGATTTGCAGCGGCCTAATATAAAAATGGTCATTTCAAAAGTTAGACCGAAAGACTTTCTGCTGGTAGACAGTTTGCGTTTTGATTCGGCTTGCGCAGAATTGCAGCTGTTCAATTGCCGTCGTTTGAGAGAAATGCTAGATGGGAGCGATGTCAATTTAATTTCATCAGTTTATAACTTATGGTTTAGGGAGGAAATAAAGGTCGTAAAATCTTTATCCAGCACGGATGCAAGTTCCAATATCGAAAAAACGGTGGTTGAACGGCCGGTTATCCGTGTTTTAGGTGCGTCTCGCTATGATGTTGAACAGGTCATGGCGGAAATGGACGTGGAGCTGAAGATTATTCGTGGTGAGGTTGAAAGATGCGAGGAGGAGATTAACAAAAAAAATAAAGAGAGTAGGTTATGTGTAAAGGAGTTAAATAATCTTTACGACGAAATAGAAGCACTCAGAACTGCGGAAGTCTCGATGGCGGAGATTTTGCTTGAGTGGAAGGCTATTTTGGCGATAGATGAAAATATTATAAATTGTCGAGATTTAATAATCGAGTGGCTGTGCTGTTCTGGTAACGCGGAATACCTTAGCCGGCAAAGAAAATTTAATTCTCTGATTGCTGGGTTGAGAAGCGGGATTCAGCGGCTGGGTGATATTATCAATGTCGATGCAAAGGACGATAATAAAGGCCGCACTGGGTTGCATTACGCCAGTCAAAATTTAAGTAATATGTTGCTGGAGTTTATCCGGTATGGTGCAAATCTGGATATTCAGGATGATGATGGCAATACCGCTTTGCATCTTGCGCTGAGTGGGGGGCTGGCAAGTAATGCAATTCTGCTGCTTAAGGCGGGTGCCCAGATTAATCTCGTTAATAAAAACGGAGAAACCCCCGCCGCGCTTGCAAAGAAAAATGGTTTCTCCAGCAATTTGCTGCAAACGCTGATAAATCAGGATGAATTTTCTGTCAGTTGTCTGATTCGATCTGCGGATGCAGACGTTGTATGGAATGATCGCTCGAATCGCAAATTCAACGACCGGGAAAATGCCCGGAAGAAAATCGACGAGAGGCTTGAGAAAATTCATGGCTTGAATCGGTCCCGGGCCGCGGACGGTACTTTCTTGATGCAGGAGACGCTGGCCCCTCAGCACTTTATCGATATCGCCCAGAAGGGTCCGGGGAGCGTCGCGCAAACCTACAAGCTAAATGACCAGCGTTCTAGCGTGAACAAAAACGTCGTTAGCCCACAGTCAGGTAGTACCTCCAACTTAGCCAGGGAAAACACCGACTCAAACGAGTTCATGTCGATCTCACTGGATTAAGCGCTACCCTGCGTCAAATAAAGGGCTCCCAAAAGGTGCAACCCGTTTTCATAGCGGTTGCACCTTTTTTTTGAGAAAGGTAGGATCGCCATAATTTTTAGTCTCTGACCGACGCGGCCTGGTTGCCGCAAATAGAAGGAAATATGGCGAGTACCACTCTTGGCGTCAAAGTAGATGATCTCCTGCGCACGCGGCTCAAAGATGCCGCGACGCGTATCGAACGCACCCCGCACTGGCTAATCAAGCAGGCGATCTTCGCCTACCTGGAAAAGATCGAGCATGGCCAGTTGCCCGCTGAACTCTCCAGTCATCTGGGCGTTGCCGATCTGGCCGATAGCGCCACTGTTGAGGCCGAAGAAGACAGCGCGCCCCATCCGTTTCTCGAATTCGCACAGAACGTGCAGCCGCAATCGGTGTTGCGCGCCGCCATCACGGCGGCCTACCGCCGTCCTGAGCCCGAATGCGTGCCCTTCCTGACTGGCCAGGCGCGCTTGCCTGCCGCCATCGCAGACGATGTGCAGAAAATGGCGGGCAAGCTGGTTGAAACGCTGCGCGGCAAGCGCTCGGGTGGTGGTGTTGATGGCTTGATTCAGGAGTTCTCGCTATCCAGCCAGGAAGGCGTCGCGTTGATGTGCCTGGCCGAGGCGCTGCTGCGCATTCCCGATCGCGCCACCCGGGACGCATTGATCCGCGACAAGATCAGCAAGGGCGACTGGAAATCGCACGTTGGCCACGCCCCGTCGCTCTTCGTCAACGCCGCTACGTGGGGCTTGATGATTACCGGCAAGCTGGTGACGACCAATAGCGAAACCGGTTTGTCGTCGGCGCTGACGCGCATGATCGGCAAGGGCGGCGAGCCGCTGATTCGCAAGGGCGTCGATATGGCGATGCGCTTGATGGGCGAACAGTTCGTCACCGGCGAAAACATTTCCGAAGCCTTGGCGAACAGCCGTAAATACGAAGCACGTGGCTTCCGCTACTCGTATGACATGCTCGGTGAAGCTGCGACCACCGAGGCTGATGCACAGCGTTATTACCTCTCCTACGAACAGGCGATCCACGCGATTGGCAAGGCGGCGGGCGGACGGGGAATCTACGAAGGCCCGGGCATCTCGATCAAGTTGTCGGCGTTGCACGCCCGTTATTCGCGCTCACAACATGAACGCACGATGAACGAGCTGCTGCCGCGTGTGCGCGCGCTGGCGATCCTCGCGCGCCGTTATGACATCGGTTTGAATATCGACGCCGAAGAAGCTGACCGCCTCGAAATCTCGCTCGATTTGCTTGAAGCGCTGTGTTTCGACGCCGAACTCGCGGGCTGGAATGGCATTGGCTTTGTGGTGCAGGCGTATCAGAAGCGCTGCCCGTTCGTGATTGATTACCTGATCGACCTCGCACGCCGCAGCCGTCACCGGATCATGGTGCGGCTGGTGAAGGGCGCGTACTGGGACACTGAAATCAAGCGCGCTCAAGTAGACGGCCTCGAAGGCTATCCGGTGTACACGCGCAAGATTTACACCGATGTGTCCTACCTCGCGTGCGCCAAAAAACTGCTTGGCGCGACCGATGCGGTGTATCCGCAGTTCGCCACGCATAACGCCCATACGCTTAGCGCGATCTATCACTTGGCAGGACAAAATTATTACCCTGGCCAGTATGAATTTCAGTGTCTGCATGGCATGGGTGAGCCGCTGTATGAAGAAGTCACCGGGCGCGACAAGCTGAACCGTCCGTGCCGCGTGTATGCCCCAGTCGGCACGCACGAAACTTTGCTGGCTTACCTCGTGCGGCGTTTGCTGGAAAACGGCGCGAATACGTCGTTCGTCAATCGCATCGCTGATCCGGATGTCGCCATCAAGGATCTGATCGCGGACCCGGTGGAAGAGGCGTCGAAAATTACCCCGCTCGGTGCGCCCCACACGAAGATTCCGTTGCCGCGCCAGTTGTACGGCGAGGCGCGGGCCAATTCGATGGGCCTCGATTTATCTAATGAACATCGCCTGGCATCGTTGTCGTCCGCGTTGCTTGTGACTGCACATCATCCGTGGCGCGCTGCACCCATGCTCGAGGGTGACGAGATCGCCGGTGGCGTGGCGCGCGAGGTGCGCAATCCGGCTGACCAGCGCGATCTGGTGGGCATCGTTACTGAAGCCTCCGCCGAACACGTTAGCGCTGCACTGGCGCAGGCCGTGGCCGCCGCGCCGATCTGGCAGGCAACGCCGGTTGATGCCCGTGCCGATTGCCTGAACCGCGCCGCTGATCTGCTCGAAGCGCAGATGCCGACGCTGATGGGCTTGATCGTGCGTGAGGCGGGCAAATCGTTGCCGAATGCGGTGGGCGAGATCCGCGAAGCCGTGGACTTCCTGCGTTACTACGCGATGCAGATCCGCCAGGAGTTTTCGAACGATACGCATCGTCCGCTCGGGCCAGTGGTGTGTATCAGCCCCTGGAATTTTCCGTTGGCGATTTTCATCGGTCAGGTAGCGGCGGCGCTGGCTGCCGGCAATACGGTGCTGGCCAAGCCTGCTGAACAAACGCCGTTGATCGCGGCGCAAGCCGTGCGCATTCTGCATGAGGCAGGTGTGCCTGCGGGGGCGGTGCAATTGCTGCCAGGCGATGGTGCAACCGTTGGCGCAACGCTGGTGGCCGATCCGCGCACGCGCGCGGTGATGTTCACCGGCTCGACCGAAGTCGCGCGACTGATTAACAAAACCTTGTCGCTCCGGCTGGATGTGGACGGCAAGCCAATTCCACTGATCGCGGAAACCGGCGGGCAGAACGCGATGATTGTCGATTCGTCAGCGCTGGCTGAACAAGTCGTCGCGGATGTATTGCAGTCGTCGTTCGATTCCGCTGGCCAGCGCTGCTCGGCGTTACGGGTGCTATGCCTGCAAGAGGATGTCGCTGAGCGCACGCTTGAAATGCTCGCGGGGGCGATGAACGAACTGGCGCTGGGTAACCCGGACCAGCTATCCGTCGACGTCGGGCCAGTGATCGACACCGAGGCGAAGCAGGGCATCGACGTACACGTTGCCGGGATGCGCGAAAAAGGCCACAAGGTGATTCAGTTGCCGTTGCCCGCGCGCTGCGCACACGGCACTTTTGTGCCGCCCACGCTGATCGAACTCGATAGCATCGACGAACTCAAGCGCGAAGTGTTTGGCCCGGTGCTGCACGTGGTGCGTTACCGCCGTAACGCGCTTGACGCGCTGCTGGAGCAGATTCGTGCAACGGGCTATGGCTTGACGCTCGGCATTCACACCCGGATCGACGAGACCATCGCTCATGTGATTGGCCGCGCTCACGTGGGCAACATTTACGTGAACCGCAATGTGATTGGCGCGGTGGTCGGCGTACAGCCGTTCGGGGGTGAGGGTTTGTCGGGCACGGGGCCGAAGGCAGGTGGCGCGCTGTATCTGCAACGTTTGCTGGCAAAACGCCCCGCTGGTTTGCCCGCTTCATTGGCCCAGACGCTGGTGGGCGACATACCGCAAGCAGGCGAAAACAGCGACAATCCGTCAGCCGCGCTGGCCGCCCTGCGTGACTGGCTCAACGCGCAGCAGCAGCCTGAACTGGCGGCGCGTTGCGAGGCGTACCGCACGCTTGGTCTGGCTGGGGCAACCGCGGTTTTGTCAGGGCCTACCGGTGAGCGCAACACTTACACGTTGGGCCCGCGCGGGACGGTGCTGTGCGTTCCGGCAACCGAGACGGGCGCGCGGCTGCAACTGGCTGCGGCGCTGGCCACCGGCAACCACGCGTTGTTCGATGGCGCGCCCGGCGAGCAACTGGTGCAGGCATTGCCTGCATCGCTCAAGCGCTACGCCAGCGTGCGCCAGCAGCCGGAGGCCGAGTTCGATGCGGTTCTGTTTGAAGGCGATAGTGACGAGCTGCTGGCGCTAGCCAGAGAAGTCGCGCAACGCGCTGGGCCGATCGTGTCGGTGCAGGGGATCGCCGCACGGGCGCTGGAAAGCGGGGAGGAGGATTACGCGCTGGAACGCTTGCTGACGGAGCGTTCGGTTAGCGTGAATACAGCAGCAGCAGGTGGTAATGCAAATTTGATGACGATCGGTTGAGCCTGGCTCATGGGTCCATTCAAAACAACGGAAGCGCTACGGTGAGGCCGAGGCTGCTCCATCTAAAACTGGCATCAAGGAGAGAAACCATGCAGCACACAATGAAAAAGCTCGCCGGCGCTACGCTGGCCGCCATGTTGTCGTTGTCGGGCGCAGCACATGCGCAGCAGGCCGAAGACGTCAAGATTGGCGTGGCTGGCCCACTGACGGGTGCCCAGGCGCATTACGGCAAAGACTTCCAGAACGGCATCGTGCTGGCGGTTGAAGACATGAATGCCACCAAGCCAGTGATCGGCGGCAAGACGGTGCGCTTCGTGCTGAATTCAGCCGACGACCAGGCTGACCCACGCACGGGCACGACGGTGGCGCAAAAGCTGGTGGATGACGGCATCAAGGGCATGCTGGGCCACTTCAATTCGGGTACGACGATTCCGGCTTCACGCATTTACGCCAATGCAGGCATTCCGCAACTGGCGATGGCGACAGCGCCGGAATACACCCAGCAAGGCTTCAAGACCACGTTTCGCATGATGACTTCCGACACCCAGCAAGGTGCGGTGGCAGGCACGTTCGCGGTGAAAAACCTGGGAATGAAGAAGATTGCGATTGTCGATGACCGCACCGCTTACGGCCAGGGTTTGGCTGACCAGTTCGAAAAAGCGGCGAAAGCGGCAGGCGGCACTATCGTCGACCGTGAATTCACCAATGACAAGGCCGTCGACTTCAAGGCGATCTTGACCAAGCTGAAGGCCGTGAACCCTGATCTGATCTATTACGGTGGCGCGGATTCGCAAGCGGCACCCATGGTGCGTCAGATGAAGACGCTGGGTGTGAAGGCACCGCTGATGGGCGGCGAAATGGTGAAGACGCCGACCTTCCTGAAGATCGCCGGGGATGCGGCGAATGGCACGGTGGCTTCGCTGGCAGGCCTGCCGCTCGACGAAATGCCTGGTGGCAAAGCCTACGTAGCGAAGTACAAGAAGCGTTTCAATGAGGACGTGCAGACGTATTCGCCGTATTCGTATGACGGTGCGATGGCGCTGTTCGACGCGATGAAGAAAGCGAACTCGACGGATCCGGCCAAGTACCTGCCGTTCCTTGCCAAGACGGATATGCCTTCGGTGACGTCGACGCATCTGTCGTATGACGCCAAGGGTGACCTGAAGCACGGTGGCATCACGCTGTACAAGGTCGTGGATGGCAAGTGGACAACGCTGCAAAGCGTGGGCGGCAAGTAAGCCAGCCATTCAGGCTGCTGGCGCGCTGCGTTTGAGTGTTTTGACTTGGCGCGAGCGCGTCGCTGGAAGCTGGTTTTGGTTTGTTTTGGTCTGTCTGGAAACCCCCGTCAGTGGCCTGGTGCTGCTGGCGGGGGTTTTTGTTTTCTGGGTACGTGGCTTGTTGAGGGGGGGGCTGTGCGTATGAGATGTGATCTCGATAGAAGGGGCGCTGGTTATATCAAGTGCAAAAGAGGGATGTTTGACTTCGGCCGCTGGCCAGATAATCGTTGCGGAACGATTTTTTGCGAATTGTTACTAAAAGTAACTTTGGTAATAGGTAAAAGCAGATGCTGATTTAAGGTTTTACGCCAGGACGTGCCGCTGGTATAGATAAATATATTAGTAAATTCAGTGAATTTTATGTTGGTGATTTGATGGAGTTGTAATGCTTGTTGCAAATAAAGATGGCGTTTTAAACGTTTCAAAAAATAATCCGCCGGTAACTGAAAATTCTCCACTTATAAAAAAAGAAGGGCGTTCGTGGAGTATTGATTTTACGTTGTCAAAATCACAAAGAGCAGTTTTGGCTGGCGCTGGTTTAATGGCATTAGGTGTGACAGTGAATATCTGGTGTGCGTTTAAAACGCGGCAATGCTCGATGGTTGATCCGGATGAGCAGCGTGCATGTTTGAATCAGGCTGCGGCAGGTTCTTTTAAAATGGTTGGGGCGGTAGGGATGGTTTCGTTCATGGCGGGTTTTTGGCTTTTAGTGAAGCAAGGCTACGATCGCTATATGACAAGCGGTGATTTGAATAATTAACTCCGTAATGGCGGCGCTGGGTTTTTCAGCGGATGGATGTGTTTTTTAATTTTGAATATGTTTTGTTTTAGGTGGGCGGAGGGATTATGAGTGCTGTTGCTGGTAAAGATACCATTTTGATGCAGGATATTGAATTTAACGATGATAATTTGTTGATTAATTCTGGTATGACAGAAACCAGTTCATTGTTGACGGAAAGTGGCGAGCCAAAGGAGAGAAAGGTGGTTGCACCTGCAACTTTGGCAAGGGCCTGTTGCGTATTGATTCCGCTTTTTGCCATCACGGTAATTGGGATCTGCCTGGATGTTTACGCAGAGCGTGCGAAAATGGATTGCCAGGGGCTTGATGGCGAAAATGTGAAGGATTGCATGAATACGATTATGGGCGGCCATTTTATGGCGATCAAAGTGGCCGCTATTGGAATGGCAATCTCGGGGTGCATTCCATTAGCGCTTTGGTTCTTGAAGGGTTGTCTGGAGTCTTGCCTGCAGCAGGAAATTCAGAAAAAATTTTTCCTGCGTGGCAGCAATGTATAGCTAGAAGCGTAGGAGGATTATCTGATCTGTTGTAGCGGCACCGCGGGTGTTCATAAAATTTTGCGATGTGGAACGTTTTTTGGGAGCGGGTTACTTAGGATGAACGCTGCTGGTGCCGTATTGAAATGAATCAATGGAATACGTTGCTTTGGTGATTTAACTTCTTTGCAGAAGATTGTTTGTTTTTTTGGGCGGTGCCTGAGAGATTTAAATAATTAAAATTTTTAAAGGATAAGCGTGATTTCTAATAGAACAAATGCAGCGCGTGGTCAGGGAGATAATAAATTCGGGGTCGCTGGTCAGGGCAATAAAAATCAATATTCCCTGGATAAGCCGAAAGAAAATAAAGCCTCCCACCTGCCCATTGCAATAGGCCTTGGCGGCGTGGGCCTTGGTGTAACAACTTTAGCGATTGCTGTGGCGAGCAGGGTTTTTGCCAGTTCTAATGAGCCCGGCCAGAATCATAAAAATTCGGATGAATTTCAGCGTTACCGTTTAGAAATCACGGCCGTAGTTATCCTTCTCACAAGTACGATTTTTCTTATGCATCAATGTCTGCTGTGGTCTGGTGGTAATGCAGCGGGGCAGCAGAAAGATGGTGAATTGGCGCAGCCCAATATTGATAGCAATGGCGAAAATAGAGATTTTGGGATATTCGATGGGGAAATGTTAGATAGCGATTCGGAGGATGATTTGTTGAGTGAGTAGTATGGAAGTTCTTTTTAACGTAAAAAAATAAGCGGTATTGTTATATAAAACACGTGAAAATACTAAAATCGGCGTGATGGATTTCTGTTGCTTGTATGTTTTGGGATATTTAATTTCATGCTGGAAGCAGGTAATTATTGGCGTCGCAGGAAAGGAACGTTTTGTTGAGCGTTGTTACTTAAATGGCCTGGGTAGTGCGGTCTGTAGCAGATTGTGATGCTGTGAATGAAAATAGAGGGCGTAGTGCTGTCTGGATATGCTGCCGGGAAACGAGAAATTTTGTTGTTAAAAATATCATTATATTATTTAATAATCGGGAGATTTTTTCATGGTAAACAGAGTCGGCAGTCAACAAGGTGTACCTCAGGTTAAACCGAAAATCAGTCAGAATTCAACTGGGTGCTGGGGAGGTAAAAAGATTTCTCAAGGTTCTCCAGAGGGAACAGGTCGTGTGAGTGGTGCGGCTAAGATGAGTATTGGGGGGGTGGCTCTTTCCTTGCTATCCGCGACTGAAATGCTGATCGTCGGAGGATTGGAAGACAATTATAGAGCTTCTGGTACAGATAATATTTTAAGCGAACATCCAGTAGCCTTTTTCGAAGCTGGGATGGCAGGGTTGCTTGTCGGTATGGGGTTAGTAGTTGTAGGTGGTGTATGGACTGCATGTAGCAGTATCGCAAGGATGTTGAATATTGACGAAAAAACGCCGTTGATCATTAAGGATAAAGCTCCCAGTGGTAGCGGTGATGTTGTAAATTTAAGGGCTGGTGAGAAATCGGATGGAAAAAATATTTCAATCAATGAAAGTAATGTTTAAAACATCGTAATAAGCTGGGTCGCGTGCATATTCATACATAACGAATAGCGCGCGGCTTTTTGTATTGCAAGCGATATATTTTATAAAATGAATCTCGTTTTCTTTAGTAGGCGCGGAATTCACGGCTGATGGTGATGACGACTCCCGTATGCGCCATATTTGGTGAGACAGTAGTTGTCTGGCAAATTTAGCTTGCCAAGGGGTTCAAATAAAAAATATCAGGAGAGAAAATTGTGGTAGTGGGCAATGGAAGTGCAACTATAAGTGTAACGTTCTCTACAAATGCTAATGGAGAGCCGGGTGTCCGACTTCAGGATAATGAGCCCGGCGGAAACTTAATCGTCAATAATGAAGCAAGAAATGTTAGGCAAATGCGCAATCCGGGTAAGCCTAAAGCTGCAATGGTAATAATATCTTTTGGTGCATTTTTATTTATTTCCGGTATCGCTACCCTGATAGCAGACAAAATTTTAATTTCCAGGGCCGCTCCATGCACATCTGACGCTTCCTCGGCTTCTTCCGCATCATCTCTTTCGTGGAGCGAATCGAGTGAGGCTGATGATGCTGCATGTCTGAGTGCGCCTTTGAAATGGATGATGAATCTGGGTGGTGTGGGAATTGGTTTTGGGGTGTGTTCTATTTTTGGGGGGAGCATGGTTTTGGTTAAAAATTATCTCTCTGGGACAAGAGATTTAGAAAATATGCCGCTTGAACCTGAGGCCTGATTTTTATATTTCGATAAACAAACAATTTAAAAAAGCCGTAGGTGATTCATCTCGATGAATCACCTACGGCTTTTTTAACAGCGGGATACCCGCAATCGTGCTCGTGCCCGCTTTAGCGTCCAGCCGCTGCGCGCATTTTGCGTCCCTGTTCACGCACCTGTTCAAGCGTGGCCGCTGGCGTGCTCGCTTCCTGGGGCAGGCGAATCTCAATCAGCGCCGGGCGTTGAGCTGCGACTGCGCGCTCAAAGGCGGGCAGGAATTCAGCCGTATGCTCCACCGTTTCGCCATGCGCGCCAAACGAGCGGGCAAACGCGGCGAAGTCGGGATTAGTCAGTCCGGTGCCATGCACGCGCCCTGGATAATGCCGCTCCTGATGCATCCGGATGGTGCCAAAGTGGCCGTTGTTCACCACGATCAACAGCACCGCCAGGCCATATTGCATGGCCGTGGCGAGTTCCTGGCCCGCCATCATGAAGCAGCCGTCACCAGCCAGTGCCACCACCATCCGCTGGGGATGCTGGGCTTTCGCGGCGATGGCTGCGGGCACGCCGTAGCCCATCGCGCCGCTGGTTGGCGCGAGTTGGGAGCGGAAATGGCGATAGGAAAAATGCCGGTGCAGCCAGGTCGCGTAGTTGCCCGCGCCGTTGGTCACGATAGCGTCCAGTGGCAGCCGCGCGCGTAGCTGCTGGATGATCTCGCCAAGCTGGACCTCGCCCGGAATCGGTCGTGGCGTGCGCCACTCAAGATAGGCGCCATGGGCTTCGTCAGCGTGGCCTGCCCAGACGGGGGGCGTTGACGGACGGAGCGCGGCGAGACGCTCCGCGATCTCCGGCATGCCCGAGACAATCGGCAGGTCTGCGGCATAGACCCGTCCTAGTTCTTCCGCGCCCTGATGCACGTGCACCAGCGTTTGCTTCATCTTTGGAATGCCGAACAGCGTGTACCCCGCTGTGGTCGCTTCGCCGAGCCGCGGGCCGAGTGCCAGTAGCAGGTCAGCCTGGCCGATACGCTGTGCCAGCGCGGGATTGATGCCAACGCCAACGTCACCGGCGTAGTTCGGATGTTCGTTATCGAGCGTGTCCTGAAAGCGAAACGCGAGCCCCAGCGGCAACTGCCAGTGCTCGATGAAGCGTTGCAGGTTGGCGCTGGCCTCGGGTGTCCAGCCGCTGCCGCCCGCAATCACCATTGGCCGCTGAGCTTGTTCGAGAAGTTGTTGCAGCCGCTCGATCTGCGCGTTGGCTGGCGCGGCCGCGACGCGCTGGTAAGCCGGTGCGCCTGGCACGGCTGGGCATGGATCACTCAGCATGTCTTCCGGCAGCGATAGCACGACCGGGCCAGGCCGCCCGGAGGTCGCTGCGTGAAATGCATGGCTCAGATACTCGGGCACGCGGCGCGGATCGTCGATCTGCGCGACCCATTTCGCCATCTGGCCGAACATGCGGCGATAGTCGATCTCCTGGAAAGCCTCACGGTCGAGATGGTCGCGCGCGCATTGGCCGATGAGCAGAATCATCGGCGTCGAATCCTGAAACGCCGTATGTACGCCAATTGACGCGTGCGTCGCTCCCGGCCCACGTGTGACGAATGCGATGCCGGGGCGGCCGGTCAACTTGCCGGTGGCTTCCGCCATGTTGGCGGCCGCTGCTTCATGACGGCACACGATGGTCTGGATGCGCGCGGTCTCGTCATGCAACGCATCGAGCGCGGCAAGAAAGCTCTCGCCTGGCACGCAGAACACGCGTTCGACGCCATGCGTCAGCAGCGCATCGACAAGCAGTCGTGCGCCGGTGGTAGGGGTGGGAGTGCTAGTGCTAATGGAATCGTTGAGCTGCGGCATGGCGAAACGGTCTCCGTGAATAGCGATGTCGATGTGGGTTCCCGGACGGCTGGCTAGCGGGTGGTGCATGGTTGCGTGTGCTGCGCGTGTCATGGTCACATGGCCCATGGTGCGGCGGGTGTTTGAACGCCCGGACACACCTGGACATACCCGGACGTACCTGGCACGCGTCAGCGTTGCAACACGTCAGCACTCGACGATGTTTACCGCGAGCCCACCGCGCGAGGTTTCCTTGTACTTGGTTTTCATGTCCGCGCCGGTCTGGCGCATGGTCTTGATGACGGAATCGAGCGAGACGTAGTGGCTGCCGTCGCCGCGCAGCGCCATCCGTGCGGCGTTGACTGCTTTGACCGAGGCCATCGCGTTGCGCTCGATACAGGGGATCTGCACCATGCCGCCGACCGGATCGCAGGTCAGGCCGAGGTTGTGTTCCATGCCGATTTCAGCGGCGTTTTCGACTTGCTTCGGTGTGCCACCCATAACGGCGGCAAGTCCGCCTGCTGCCATGGAGCAGGCCACACCCACCTCGCCCTGACAACCCACCTCCGCACCGGAGATCGACGCGTTGAGCTTGTACAGAATGCCAATCGCGGCGGCGGTCATCAGGAAGTCGATCACGCCTTGTGAGGTCGCGCCTGGCATGAAGCGGGTGTAGTAATGCAGCACCGCCGGAATGATGCCGGCCGCGCCGTTGGTGGGCGCTGTCACGACCCGCCCGCCTGCGGCGTTTTCTTCATTGACGGCAATCGCATACAGGTTGATCCAGTCGATCATCGACAGCGGATCACGCAATGCGCCTTCCGGGTTGCCAAGCAGCGCGCGGTACAACTGCGGCGCGCGGCGCTTCACCTGAAACGGGCCCGGCAGCGTGCCATCGGCGTCGGGGTTGCCGATGCCGCAGCCACGCGCGACACACGATTGCATGACTTCCCAGATCTGCAGCAGCCCGCTGCGGGTTTCTTCTTCGCTATGCCAGACCCGCTCGTTTTCCCACATTAGTTGCGCGATGCTTTTGCCGGTTGAATGACACAGCGCCAGCAGTTCATCGCCGCTGCAAAACGGATGGGGCAGGTGATTCACCGCATCGAGCACCTTGGTATTGGGCGCACCTGCCGTCACGATAAAACCGCCGCCGACTGACAGATAAGTGGTGACACGCAGCGTCTCGCCCTGGGCGTCGAACGCGTGCAGCTTCATGCTGTTGGGATGATCGGCTAGCGCCTGGCGATAGAAGCCGATGTGCTCCTTGACGACGAAGGGCACCGGATGCATGCCCAGCAAGGACAGCTGACGTTGAGCCAGGATTGCTGCGAGCTTGGCATTGATGGTGTCCGGGTCGACGCTATCAGGTGCTTCGCCGAGCAGGCCGAGCATCACGCCACGATCCGTGCCATGGCCCTTGCCGGTGGCACCGAGCGAGCCGTACAGCCCCGCCTTGACACTGGCGGTGGCCGCGAGCAGCCCATCACGTTCGAGCCCCTGGACGAACATCAGCGCAGCACGCATCGGTCCGACCGTATGCGAGCTGGACGGGCCGATGCCGATTTTGAAAAGGTCGAACACACTGACTGCCATAACGGTTCCTGCAAAAAAGCAAAGGGAAATTAACGCGCGGTAAACGGCAGGCACACCGCGAGCCATGCAGGCGGCGCAGGTGCCAGACGCAGTGCGATGGGCGTGTAGCGCCCCTCTAACCGCGCGGCGAGATAAAACAGTTCAGTTGCATTTTTCGGCTCCCACGGCCCGGTGTAACCAGGCAAGCCGGCCTCACGGCGCTGGGTGTCCAGCGGCAGGGAGGAGTGGACGAATTCATCGTGGCTTTTCGTGCCGAGGGCATAGGGCGTGAGCCAGTTCAGCGCATCGGCCAACGATGCGCCGCTGGCGGTGCTCAGCGGCAGCCAGTTGCGGTTATGCCGCCGTGCCGCGAGCGCTGCCATGACTAGCGGTTGAAGATCGTAGGTGACATAGCGCAGCGAATCGCGTTCGGTGAAATCGACGGTGGCGCCATCCGGCGCGATGTTGTCGCCGATATGTTCAGTGAACAGGCGCTGCGCCGCATTAATCATCTTGCGGTTATCCAGCGTGAACGCTGCCATCGAGATCAGCTTGATGCGATGGCTTTGCCAGTTGTTGCGCCAGGTGCCGGTGAGCGGGCGTGGCTGCGCGTCGATTTGCGCGATATAGCCGCTGGCCAGCTTGCTGAGAAACGTCATTGCCGCATTGCGTGTTTTGACGGGCAATGCGCTTGCGGTCATGTCGTAGGCAAGGATCAGGCCATCGAAATGAGTTTCGTCGACAGGATTGAACGATGGCTGATACGTGGTGACCCAAGCGAACAGCAATCGGTCAACCAGTGCCAGATAGCGTTCGTCACTGGTCGCGCGCCATGCGAGCGCGGCATCGCGCAGCAAATCAAGGTCTTGTTCGGCCTCGACGCTCTGGTCATACATCCGCTCATGGGGCAGCAAGCCTTGCGTATGCAGCCGGGCCACGGCTCGTGGTGCGTCGTTGAGGTGCGCTTGCACGTTGCTGACGAGTGCTTTTACGCCGGGGTCAGCATTGGTGCGCTCGCTGGTTTGCAGCGCTGGAGCCGCGCAAAAATTCATCGCGGCTCCAGCCTGGGACGTGGCCAGCAGCAGCGCTGCGGCAGTGAGCGCCAGACCAGCCGGACGGGCCAGCGTGTTGCAGTAGCGCTGAATCAAGTTGAGTGAGGAGATTGGGATGGGGATCAGGGTTGGGCCTTGCATCATTCGCACCTTTCGCGCCATGCGCTGTTTCTCGGTTGGGCTGATTCGGTGTGAGATGTTAGCCGGTTGCATGGGCACCCTGCGCAACCCCGTGCCGCTCAATTTAGCGGCACGGGTGTGAGCGTGATGAAGACCTCAGGTGTAGTCCGCCATTGGCACGCAGGCACAGAAAAGATTGCGGTCGCCATACACGTTGTCGGCGCGGCCTACCGGCGGCCAGTATTTTCTGCCGACCAGTGCGGGCAGCGGATAGGCCGCTGTTTCTCGCCCATACGCATGCGTCCAGCTATCCGCCACGACGACTGCGGCGGTGTGCGGTGCGTGCTTGAGCGGATTGTCTTCACGGTCGGCTGTGCCTGCTTCAATCGCGCGGATCTCGTTGCGGATCGAGATCATGGCTTCGATAAAACGGTCCAGCTCTTCTTTCGATTCGGATTCGGTGGGCTCGACCATCAGCGTGCCAGGCACCGGGAAGCTCATCGTCGGCGCGTGAAAACCGTAATCCATCAAGCGCTTGGCGACGTCATCGACGCTAATACCGCTGCTTTCCTTGATCTGGCGCAAATCGAGAATGCACTCGTGCGCGACCAGCCCGCCTGGCCCTGCGTAGAGCACCGGATAGTGCGGCGCGAGTTGCTGCGCGACGTAGTTCGCATTGAGGATGGCGATCTCGGTGGCCGCGGTGAGATTTTTCGCGCCCATCATGGCGATGTACATCCACGAGATGGGCAGGATCGACGCTGAGCCATACGGCGCGGCTGACACTGCGCCAATGCCTTGCGGCGCGCGTTCATAGCCGCTCGATGCCTGGTTCGGCAGGAACTGCGCCAGATGCGGGCCGACTGCCACGGGGCCAACGCCTGGGCCGCCACCGCCGTGTGGAATACAAAAGGTTTTGTGCAGATTCAGATGCGATACATCGCCGCCGAATTGCCCTGGCGCGGTAAGCCCGACCATCGCGTTCATGTTTGCGCCATCGACGTACACCTGGCCGCCATGCGCATGCACTACGTCGCAAATCTCGCGCACGTTCTGTTCGAACACGCCGTGCGTCGATGGATACGTAATCATGATGGCCGCGAGCTGGCTGGCATGCTGTGCGGCTTTGGCCTTCAGGTCATCGAGATCGACGTTGCCATTGGCGTCGCACGCCACCACCACCACCTGCATCCCAGCCATTTGTGCCGAAGCTGGATTGGTGCCGTGCGCGGAGGCGGGAATCAGGCAGACGTTGCGATGGCCTTCGCCACGCGCCGCGTGATACGCATGAATGATGAGCAGGCCAGCATATTCGCCCTGCGAGCCCGCATTGGGCTGCAACGACACGGCGGCATAGCCGGTGGCTGCGACCAGCATCTGTTCAAGCTGGTCGATCATCGTGCGGTAGCCGAGGGTTTGCGCGGCGGGCGCAAACGGATGGATCTGGCCGAACTCAGGCCAGGTGACTGGCAACATCTCCGAGGTAGCGTTGAGCTTCATCGTGCACGAGCCGAGCGGAATCATCGAGCGGTCGAGCGCCAGATCTTTGTCGGAGAGGCTGCGCAGATAACGCAGCATGCCGGTTTCAGAGTGATGGCGATTGAATACCGGATGCGTCAGATACGCGCTGCTGCGCACCAGCGCAGCGGGGATGGCGTGGCTGCCGCCGTTCATGTTGCTGGCGTCGCTGGCGCTGAGCTGGGCGTCGAGCTCAGTGATGGAGGGCACCTCTGCTGCGCCCGCTGCCTGGGCGAATACCGCGAGCAATGCAGTGAGGTCCCCCCGTGTGGTGGTTTCGTCTAGCGACAGCCCAGCGCGCGTGCTGCTGATGCGGCGCAGGTTGATCCGGTGCGCCAGCGCGGCGGTGTGCAGCGCTTCGGTGCGCGCACCGGTTTCGAAGGTCAAGGTATCGAAGAAGGTTTCGTTGAGCAGCGCATAGCCCAGTTGTTTTGCCCCTGCTGCGAGCAACGCGGCCATGCGGTGGGTGCGTTGCGCGATGGTCTTGAGGCCGTTCGGGCCGTGATAGACCGCATACATGCTGGCCATGATCGCCAGCAGCGCTTGCGCGGTGCAGACATTCGACGTCGCCTTTTCGCGGCGGATATGTTGTTCGCGGGTTTGCAGCGCGAGGCGCAGTGCCGGGTTGCCTTGCGCATCGACCGTGACACCCACCAGCCGCCCTGGCATCTGGCGCTTGAATGCATCACGCACCGCCAGATACGCCGCGTGCGGGCCGCCAAAGCCCACCGGCACGCCGAAGCGCTGGGTGTTGCCCACAGCCACGTCTGCACCCCATTCGCCTGGCGGCGTGAGCAAGGTGAGGGCCAGCAAGTCGGCGGCCACCACTACGTGGCCACCTGCGGCATGGATTGCATCGGTCAGCGCACGGTAATCGCGCACGTCGCCAAACACCCCCGGGTATTGCAGCAGCACGCCAAACGCGTTGGCGCTGGCAGCAGCTTCAGCAGGGCCCGTGACGATCTCGATACCGACTGGGCGAGCGCGGGTTTGCAGCACTTCGAGGGTTTGCGGCAGCACGTCATCAGCGACGTAGAACACGTTCGATTTGGGCTGGCCGACACGCTGCAGCAGGGTCATCGCCTCAGCGGCAGCGGTGGCTTCGTCGAGCAGCGACGCATTGGAGATCGACAGGCCAGTCAGGTCAACGATCATCTGCTGAAAGTTCAGCAATGCTTCGAGCCGGCCTTGTGAGATTTCTGGCTGGTAGGGCGTGTATGCGGTGTACCAGGCGGGGTTTTCGAGCACATTGCGCAAGATCACCGCAGGCGTGTGCGCGTTGTAATAACCCTGGCCGATGTAGGAGCGGAACACCTGGTTCTGGTCCGCCAGTTCGCGCAGCGCCGCGAGCGCTTCGGCTTCGCTTTTAGGCTGGGCAAAGGGCCCAAGCGGCAATGCTTCGTGGCGGCGAATGGCCTGGGGAATCACAGCGTCGATCAGCGCGGCGCGCGAGGCGAAGCCGAGTGTGTCGAGCATGGCTTGCTGGCCGGTGGCGTCCGGGCCAATGTGGCGCTCCGCGAAGGCGTCATGCACTTCGAGCGTGGCCAGGGAGACAGGCGTGCGATTCATCAGTTGATCCGGGTGTTCGAGCTTCATGATGTGTTCCTGGCGGTGCGGCGCGCGTCAAATCAGGCAGGCCTGGCAGACCTGGGAGGTATGGTTTGACGCGCGCCGCACCTGTCGGTTGAAACGGGCGCGGGGGTGACAGCGCGTTACGCGCCGATAGCCTTGGTGTACGCCGCAGCGTCAATCAGGCGTTCAAGCGAGGCCCCAGCGGCAGGCTTGATCTTGAACAGCCAGCTTTCGTAAGGCGTGTTATTCACGCTGTCAGGCGTTTCGGTTACTGCGTTATTGGCTTCGATGATTTCGCCCGACACTGGCGCGTAGATATCGGAGGCAGCTTTGACCGACTCGATCACCGCAACGGTATCGCCCGCTGTCACGGTTTTGCCCAGGGCTTGCACTTCAAGAAAGACGATATCGCCCAGCGCTTCCTGCGCGTGATCGGTGATGCCGATGGTCAGCGTGCCATCGGCTTCGGTGCGAACCCATTCGTGGGACTCGGTGTATTTCAGATCGGCCGGAATGCTCATGTGATGCTCCTGTGCAAAGTAATGGGGAGGGGAATGCGGCACGGCGTGTCAGCGTGATGTGGATGCATGACGCGAGCCCGGACGCGCATCAGGCGCGCGCTGAGTCAGGTGGCGAGCACCTTGCCGTGGCGCACGAACGGCAGTTTAACTACGCGCGCAGGCAGTGCCTTGTCGCGGATCTGCACCTGGATTAAGTCGCCGGGCTGAACTTGTTTTGGCACGCGAGCGAACGCGATGGATTCCTGCATCGTTGGCGAGAATGTGCCGCTGGTGATTTCGCCAGCGCCGTGGGGCGTCAGCACTTTTTGATGCGCTCGCAGCACGCCAGCCGCTTTACCGTTTTCCTTTTGCAGAATCAGACCGACAAAGGCGGCGCGGCTGCCATCCGCTTCCAGCCGCTCACGGCCCACGAAGTGGCGCGGCGTGGTGAGATCGACGGTCCATGCGAGGCCCGCATCGAGTGGCGACACGCTGTCGTCCATATCCTGGCCGTAGAGATTCATGCCCGCCTCAAGCCGCAACGTATCGCGCGCGCCAAGGCCCGCTGGCCGCACGCCCTCAACGTGCAGCGCCTGCCATAACGCAACCACTTGAGTGGCCGGGACGATGATTTCGAAACCGTCCTCGCCGGTGTATCCGGTGCGCGCGAGCGTGAGTTCGCCAAACGCTGCGCTGTTGACGCGCGCGGCATAAAAGGGCTTGAGGGGTTCGGTGGCGGTGCGGGCATCAGGAATGGCCTGCCAGACTTTGTCGCGGGCGTTGGGGCCCTGAACCGCGAGGATCGCGTAATCGCGGCGCGGCGTGATGGTCAGCTCGAAGCCGCCATCCGCATTCAGATGATTAAACCAGGCGAGGTCTTTTTCAGCGGTGCCCGCATTGACCACCAGGCGGAAGTGATCTTCGCCGAAGTAATACACGATCAGATCGTCGATTACCCCGCCTTCAGGATTGAGCAGACATGAATACAGCGCCCGTCCTGGTGTTTGCAGCTTGGCGACGTGATTGGCCAGTGCGTAATCGAAGAACGCGCGCACCCGGGTGCCAGTGAA